>CAZHCN010000126.1:0-6922 GCA_964530895.1 uncultured Methyloceanibacter sp.
TCATCGAGAATGCGCGCTGAAGAAGCGCGTTCCCCTCTTCCGATAGTTGGTTTCACGCGCTCAAGTCGCGCGTCTTTCAAAGCCACGAAGCAAAGAACCGCCGTGAGATTCGTCTCGCGGCGGTTTTTTCGTTTTGGGCCGGCGCTAATCGGTTCCAGCCGCGCTTGAGTGCGGCCTATCGCCTTTGGAGCATTGCGATGCGGGACGCCCGCGGCCATAGTCCGCGCACATCCATCGCAAACAGCAGGGGGACAGACACGCAAATGGCCGATCGCATTGTCTTGAGAGTGGGCGAGAGCCTCGTCGCCGGCGGACCGCCGGGCACGGCCGCGGAACCGGAAGTGGCGATCGGCGAGATGGACGGGCCTTTCGGCTCAGCGTTCGCGAATCTGCTCGGCGACCAGGTCAAAGGTCACTCACGCGTGCTGGCGCTGCTCAACACCGACGTCATGGTGCGGCCGCCGACCCTGTGCGTCAGCAAGGTCACCGTCAAGGACACCCGCTACACCAATATCCTCATGGGCACCGTGCAATATGCGACCGCCATGGGTGTGCTCGACAGCGTGCGCGCGGGCGACATCCCCAAGGACAAGGTGGATGCGCTCGGCGTCATCGTCTCGGTGTGGCTCAATCCGGGCATCGTCGACGTCAAGGATCTCGATCATCAAGTCCTGTTCGACATCCATCGGAAGGCGACGGCGCTGGCGATCCATAAGGCAATGACGTTCCAGCCCTCGATCGACTGGCTGCTCGAGAACCAGGACAAGGTCGTGCACAAATATTTCGAGAAGGGCCTGAAAGGCGAGGGCTAGCGCCCGGCGGCCTCGTCCTCGCAGGCAAGCGAGGTCCCGCCGAAGCCAGCCGATACGGTCGCGCAGCCGGCGGCGGCGGGCTGTGAGGTCGAGGCCAAGCTATAGAGCTTTTGCAGGACCCCGCCTTCCGGCGCCGCTGTGTCGGCGGCCGTCACTGCGGAACTTCCGGTGGCGGGGCTCGCGGCGGAGGCAGTGATGACGGCCGGCGCCTTGCTGGCGATGGCCTGCTCGCGGAAGAGCCGGTGCTTCTTGAGATAGAAGGCATTGCCACCGGCGACTGCCACGTATTGGGCCGGGTAGGGGTTCTGGAAACTCGCCATGTGGAAATGCATGGCCTTGCCGACCGGCGCGTAGCGCTCGCCTCTGAGGACGGCGTCGGCGGCCTGCTGGGCCGGCTGGGCCTGCCGCGGATCGAGAGGTCGCGTCATGACGCCGGGGGCAAACTGGTGGTCCTGGCTCACCACCCCGCAGATCGTATTGGGGAAGCGGCGCGAGTCGACGCGGTTCATGACTACGGTGCCCACCGCCATGAGCCCGTCACGGCTCGACCGGTTGGACTCGAAATACATCGCGCGGACGAGGCAATCCCGTTCGGCCGCCTTGCCCGTGTAGGCGGCGGTCTCCGGCTGCTCGGTGGAGGGGCCGAGGCAGCCGCTTAGCGCCGGCGCAAGCGCCACCGCGCAAGATGCAGTTAGGAAGCCCCTCAGCCTGGTCCGCCTCATGTCCCCTCGTCGGCGAAACGCGCTTTCTCTTGATACGGGAAAGCTAGAGCAGATTTAGGGCATCGCCCCTATCTCTGTCAGTCGGCAAATTTGCGCTTCCCGCCTTAATTCTGTCTAAGCTTCCGGCATGCCCAAAAGGAGCGCCGGCATTCTGATGTATCGGGGGGCCGGGCCGGCGCTCGACATGCTCCTCGTGCATCCGGGCGGGCCCTTCTGGGCCAGGAAGGACGACGGCGCCTGGTCGATCCCCAAGGGCGAGTATGAGGCGGACGAGAATCCGATGCGGGCCGCCATCCGGGAATTCGAGGAGGAGCTCGGCAGCGCGCCGCCTGGAAGCGGCCATCGCGATCTCGGGGAGATCGTCCAGCCGAGCGGCAAGCGGCTCATCGCCTTCGCTATCGAAGGCGATTTCGATCCGGCGACGCTCACGTCCAACCTCTTCGAGATGGAGTGGCCGCCGAAAAGCGGGCGCCTCCAATCGTTTCCGGAAGTGGACCGCGCGGCGTGGTTCGGCGTGGAGGATGCCCGCAGGAAGATCTTGCCAGGGCAGGCACCATTCATCGACCGGCTCATCGACTGTCTTCGGGCCGGCAGCTGACCCTCGCAAATGTGCCTATAGAGTAGGCACTTCAAATTTCTGCTTCGGCTCGTGCACAACTCTATTCCGGGCAGCGCGCTTCCTTGCAATACTTGAAGCCGTGACTTTTGGGGGCAGGGTGGCCGGCCGATCTTCCGCGATGGACAATCTCTTCGCTTTTCCGTCGCGCAATCTGATCCGCGTTACGCTGTTCATGTTGGTCGTGTCGGCTTTGGCCACGGCCGGCTACATGGAGGCCGGATGGAACATCCAAGACTCGCTCTACATGGTGACGCTTACCGTGTTCACCGTGGGCTACGGCGAAGTCCATCCGATCGACACGCCATATCTTCATGCGCTGACCATGGCGACCATGGTGTTCGGCTGCACGGGCATCATCTTCTTCACCGGCGCGCTCGTTCAGTTCTTCACCTTGAGTCCGCTGCAGCAGATCCTGGGCGTCCGGCGCGTGCACACCGAAATCGATAAACTTGCCGGCCACGTCATCATCTGCGGATTTGGCCGGATCGGCGTGGCGCTTGCCAAAGCCCTCAAAGATGGGGGCGCCGCATTCGTCGTTTTGGAACAGGACGAGAGGCGGATGGCGGAAGCACGGGATGCAGGCTTTCTTTGCCTCCAGGCGGATGCCACAAGCGAGGAGGCGCTGCAGGACGCGGGCATCGACCGCGCCCGCATCCTGGCGACCGTGCTTCCCAACGACGCAGCCAACGTCTTCATCACCTTGAGCGCGCGCAATCTCAATTCCTCTATCGAGATCATCGCCAGGGGTGACGCCGTCTCGACGGAGCGCAAGCTGCTGCACGCAGGGGCTGACAGGGTGGTATTGCCCACCCATATCGGCGCCGAGCGCATCGCCGAGATCATCCTGTTTCCCGAGACCTCGCGATTCATCCGGGACTCCGACCGCATGCAGGAGCTCGAGCGGACCTTGCGGAATCTGGGGCTCGCCATCGAGGTCGTGGTGGTTCCGGAAAGCGGGGCCCTCACGGGTCTGACGATCGAGGACATAGAGATGCGGGCGCGCGGCGCCTTTTTCGTCGTGCAGCTGAACCCACGCGACCGAGATCCCATCACCGCGCCGGACAAGGAGCTGCGTGTCGAGGCGGGAGACGGTCTGGTGGTCGTCGGGCGCAGTGGCCAGTCAATCAGCGCCATGTTCGCCGTGCCGCGGGAGCGCATACGCGCCGGACGCATGACGTATTGAGGGGCGTGTGCTCAGCACCCTCTCGACCCGCTCTGGTTGCAGGGGTCCACACCTTTCCTCCGGCGCCGCCCCGCGTTAGCATGGCCTCTCGTCCAATTCGGACGCGGCATGTGGGGGGAAGCCCATTCAACGAAAGGCAAAAGAAGTGCTGGGAGGCCCCTTTCGGCCTCCACGTTTGCGCCACGGAATCATGTGCTTCTTGCCGACGGGGACCCGTGCCGCGCGATCGGCAGAAATCCGGAACTTTGCTGACACATGACTTTTGACACGTTTCATCGTCGGCCGAAGCCTTGCGTTGCGGCACGCGGCCTGGCGCTCGTGGGCGCGGCCGTCGCGCTTGTCGGCTGGGGCTGTTCGACTTCGTCCTACGCCGACCCGCTCAATCCCTATCGGGTGTTCACCGATAGCGGACCGGTCACGCAGGCGGAAAAGGACCGCCGCCAAGCGGAACGCGATGCGCTCTACGACCGGCTCAGCCCCCGATACCGGATGGATGTGCCGTTCGTGAGCGAGGCGGCCATTGCCGGGCTCGAGCAGGCCATCGACCGCTACCGGCAGATCGTTGCCGCCGGCGGCTGGCCGAGCGTGCCCGGCGACGTGACGCTGCGCCCCGGCGACTCCGGCGTGGAGATCGCCACGATCCGGAAACATCTCATGATCGAGGGCGACTTGCCGCCGGGCTCGGGCTCGAACGGAAAGTTCGACAGCGAGTTCCGGGATGGCCTCGCCCGGTTCCAGATTCGCAACGGCCTCTCCGTGACCGGCTTTGTCGATCGGCGCACGCTGAAGGCGCTCAACGTTTCCGCGGCCGAGCGCCTGCAGCAACTCCAGACCAACGTGCCGCGAATTCAGCGGTTGATGAAGATCAACAAGGCGCCACGCTATGTGCTGGTCAATGTCCCGGCCTACACGGCACAAGCCGTAAAGAACGGTCAGCTCGCGCTCGACAGCGCGGTGGTGGTTGGCAAACCCTCGCGCGCTACGCCGCAAGTGGATGCACGGATCGTGGAAGTGAATTTCTACCCGACCTGGAGCGTGCCCGACAGTATTGCGCGCAAGGATCTGATCCCCGCCATCCGCAAGGATCCTTCGTATTTCTACGAGGAGAAGTTCAGCGTGATGCAGAGCTGGGGCTCGTCGCCCCTCGATCCGTCCGCGGTCGATTGGAACTCGCCGCAAGTGGTGAGCTACAAGTTCCGCCAGGATCCGGGCCCGCAAAATGCGCTCGGTGTCGTGCGCATCAACATGCCGAACAAGTACTCGGTCTATATGCACGACACGCCGCTGAAGCGGCTGTTCAATCAAAGCGCGCGCGCCTTCAGCTCAGGCTGCGTCCGGGTCGAGAGCGTGTTCCAGCTGGTGGCGTGGCTTCTGAGTGATCAAGGATGGACGCTGGCCAAGGTCCAGTCCCAGATCGATAGCGGCAAGTCGCTCAATGTGAAGCTGAAGCGATCGGTGCCGGTGCACTTCGTCTATTTGACGGCCTTCGCCAACGCGAATGGCGTGGCTCAGTTCCGGCCGGACATCTACGGCCGCGACGCTTCCGACAACGGCTTCGACGACCAGCAGGACGCCTTGGTCGTCTCCGAAAGCCGCGCCGTCACTCCGTAAGAATCCTCAAAATCCGCCAAACTTTCCATGAGTTGCCGCGCCCGGTGGGTAGTGGCGACCGAGCGCCGCACGTGACACCAGGGCGCAAGACGAAAGAGGCGCGCCGCCATAAACAGGGAGTAGTTGGTTTTGCGGCAAAGGATCGAAACGGTGAGAACACCCTATCGTGAGGAGGCAATGGTTCGGCTGTCCAGGCCACGCTGGATCGAGATCGGTGTGGCTCTTGTACTCACCTTGGCGGCGCTCCTATTCGTCGTCTGGAAGGTGTGGGCAGCGGAACCGGGCGGAGTCGGCATGACGATGGCGCCGTCCGGCGACCACGCTTACGCCCTTTACACCGGCCACTAGGTCAATGGGTTGGCGTCGGTGGGCCCTTATATCCGGCTAGACGGCAGAAATAGACGGTCCGCGCCTCGTCCTTGACGAGCGGGATGCGTACTGGATCGAACTCGGTGACCTCGCTGAAGCTTTGCGTGAGGTTTTCTCGGCACGGCCTGAACGAGGCAAACAGGATCGGTTCCTCCGTGCTCGCCGTGAAGGGACGCGTCATCTCGAAGTGATTGTGAGGCGTGTCGCCGAGCGGCCAGACGTAGAGCGGGACGTCGGAATCGCGCAGGTAGTACAGCATCTCCGCGGCCATATCGCGCGTATGGACGAGGAGGGAGCCGTAGTGGTCCTCCGCCAGCCTCTTGCGAACCTCGCTTGCCACCTCTTTCCAGCCGAGAGTCTGATTCAGGAACTTGAGCTGCTCGAACACCGGCCAGTCCCGCGCGAAGGCTGGCGCTGCGGCGATCATCACGGCAACAATGAGATGCAGGCCGAGCGAGACAGCAAAGAGGACGCGCCGGTTGAGCTCGAGCATGACCGCGGTGACGAAGATCGTGGCCGCCGGATAAGCGGTGGCCGACCAGTTGCCATTGGCGCGCGAGAGCAGAGCTTGAACCAAGAGAAGCGCGAGTACCGGCAGCGAGAAGGAGAGCAGAAGAATCTTGCGCGGGTCGCGCGGCGCGCGGATCTCGCGGTAGCCCGCGCGCAACAGCACGACGAGCAGGATCGGGCCGAACACGCCGAACTGAGCAATCACGTAGGAGAGCAGGCTAATCGGGTGAACGTAAGGATCTTTCCAGCTGATATTGTCGCCGGTGTGCTTTGCGGTGGGGAAGTCGTTCTGGGCGTTCCATACGATGTTGGGCGAGAACAGCGCGAGCGCGACAAGCACGGCGACAATCCCGCGGCCACCCTTCAGAGCTTCGCGCGCATCGCGTGAGACCGCGGCGTGGCACAAGGCGCATAGAACGGCGTAGATCATCGCTTGCTTGGCGAGGAGACCGATGCCGATGGCGACCCCCAGCAGAATGGCGAAGCCCATGCTTTTGCGCTTCACCAGCATCACCCAGAAATAGAGCATGACCGTCCACATCAAGATCAGTGGCACGTCGGTGGTGATGAGCTGCGACGAATAGGAAGTGCCGGGCACGGTGTCGAAGACGATCGCCGACCAGAAGCCGATGCGCGTGTCGTAGAGCGCGCGGCCGGTGGCGAAGATCACCAGCGAAGCGACCGTATAGAGAACCGGCGAGGCGGAGCGGATGCACGCTTCGGACTGTCCGCAGATGTCGCCCGTCGCGCGGATGATCCAGGCGATCAGAGGGGGCTTGGAGAAATAGCCGAAGGCCAGGTCGCGCGACCACGTCCAGTACTGGGCCTCGTCCGTGACGAAGTCGATGGCCGAGGCGTGGACGGCGATGAGCCGCATGGCGAGAATGGCCCCGAGACAGGCGGCAAGCGCCAGGATATAGCGGGTGTCGGAAACCGCGGGCGAACCGGGTTGGGCCGTGCTAACCTGTTGGGAAGTGGGCAGAACTGGGCCGGTGGACATCTCGGTTTCTTAGGGAAAAGCGGCCCTTTGCGGCGCCTTCGGAGCCGCTTGTTTGCCACGGTTTGTTGTCATAGACGTGTGTCATCCACACCTTAA
>CAZHCN010000127.1:0-6865 GCA_964530895.1 uncultured Methyloceanibacter sp.
GCTCGAAAGACCCTTATGCCTTGCGGCGTGCCGCGCTCGGCGTCATCCGCATCGTTCTGGAAAACGACTTGCGGATCGCAATACAGCGCTCATTAGTACGCCAAGCATTGGCCCTCCTCATAATTCTCACAGGTGTAGAATTCCGCCGAAAAGGCGAGACAGTCGGGAAATCTGCAATTGGCAAACTGTTATCTGAGGAAGAGGCTCGTGCTCTTGCCTATCGTGTGGTCGATAGTGAGGGAGGAGTGTCGGAGCAGGCCCTTTTGGACAGAGCGGACAACATTTCTGACGATCTTCTCGACTTCTTCGCCGACCGCTTGAAGGTCCATCTCCGCGATCAAGGTGCTCGGCATGACTTGGTCGACGCCGTGTTCGCGCTCGGCGGCGATGACCTCCTGATGATCGTGGCCCGCGTCGAGGCGCTAGGCCGCTTCCTCGATACCGAGGACGGCGAGCATCTGCTGACCGGCACCAAGCGCGCCATCAACATCCTGCGCATCGAGGAGAAGAAGGACGGTCGCGCCCACGATGCCGCACCCGATCCCGCGCTTCTCGAGCAGCCCGAGGAAAAGGCACTTGCTCACGTTGTGGACTATGTCGAGGACGCGGCGGCGACGGCGGTCGCGAACGAGGACTTCGAGGCGGCGATGAGCGCGATGGCCAAGCTTCGCGCGCCGGTCGATGCGTTCTTCGACAACGTCACCGTCAACGCCGACAACCCGAAGCTCCGCGAGAACCGCCTGCGGCTCCTGAACCGCATCCGTGCGACGACGCAAACGGTCGCCGACTTCTCCAAGATCGCGGGCTGAGCTTGTTTGTCATTCCCGCGAAAGCGGGAATCCAGTAGCCACCGGCATTCCGATCATCTCGCGGCAGGGGTTACTGGATTGCCCGGTCAAGCCGGGCAATGACAAAGGACGAGGGGCTAGACAACGAGCGCAACCGGGCCGTCTAAGTGCGCCCCCCTTATCCCCGCGCGCAAAACCTCGCGTATAATGTACGCACCTCGTCTACCAAGGGGCGCTTTCGCGAGGCGTCGTGAGATGCGGGACGGGGTGCGGCGCCTGCGGGTCTTGTCGCAACAAGACACTCGGGCGGCATCGGAGCCACCCCCCGGGGCCACTACGAGTCCCCGCCAGAAGCTGGCTGGATGATTCCGGACAGACAGTCCGGGATTGAAGCGGGGCCCGATGCCGGTAAGACGCCGCGATTGGCGCGCCCGGAAGGCGCCCGCGTGCCGAAAGGCACGTGCCATTAGGATTTGCGCCGGCGGGCGCGCCGTCCCCCCTCCGTTTGCGGAGCGGGGGGAGAAAGCCACTCGTGGGCCGCGCGCCTACGGGTTCGTTTGCCGTGCGATTTGCTATTTCGGTTGAGTCGCAACCGGGAGGGAAGTGAGATCAGTCATGTCGCCGCATATCACCCTGATCACCTTGGGCGTCGCCGACATTGCCAAGGCGACGGCCTTCTATGAGCGGCTCGGCTTTGTCCTCTCCGAGGGGGCGAGCGAAGCGAGCGTGAGTTTCTTCAAAGCGGGCGCGGCGGTGCTCGCGCTTTGGAGCCGCGAGGCCCAAAGAGACGATGCCAACGCGCATGGTCTTTGGACCGGGAACGGGGGCATCGTCGTGGCGCAGAACGTTGCGAACGAGGACGAGGTCGATGTCGTGATGGCGAAGGCGGAAGCCGCCGGCGCGCTTATCTTGAAGCCGGCGGCCAAGACCTTCTGGGGCGGCTATAACGGCTATTTCGCCGATCCCGACGGTCACGTTTGGGAGATCGCCCACAATCCGTTCTGGCCGCTCGACAAGAATGGCAGCATCGATCTGCCGGCATGAGTGAGCCAAGCCATATCTTCGTCTACGGAACGCTGCGCTCGGAGAGCGATCACCCCATGGCGCGGCGTCTTTGCGCGCGCGCCCGCCTCGTCGGCAAGGGTACCGTCCCCGGACGCCTCTATGATCTCGGCTGGTATCCGGCGGCGATGTTCGATGCGAGCGAGAAGCGCCGCATTCTCGGCGACGTGTTCGCGCTCAAGGCGGGCGACAGGCTTCTCGCCGAGCTCGATGCCTATGAGGCCGGCGACCCCAACTATGCGCGCACGCCGCTGGAGGTGACGCTCGCCGATGGCGGCACGGTCACCGCCTGGGCCTATGGCGTGACCAAGGCGCCGAACGCACGCCTCATTCACAGCGGCGACTTCATCGCGCACCGGAACGCGAAGACGCCTCGGCCCGTTCGTCCTTAAGCCTTCATGACGCGCTCGTTTGTGCGAAGCCCTCCGAACGGGCTAAAAGGGCAGGCTTGAGCCCGAGAGAACCATGGAACGATCGATGAGCGAGGCCGGAAAGGCTGAGGCGACGCCCAAATGGGTGTTCACCTTCGGCGACGGGCGCGCCGACGGCTCCGCCGAGGATAGGGACATCCTCGGGGGCAAGGGCGCCTATCTTGCCGAGATGTCCCGCCTCGGCCTGCCTGTACCGCCGGGCTTCACCATCTCGGCCGAGGTCTGCGCCGTCTATTACGAGCTCGGCCGCAAGCTTCCCGATACGCTGAGGCCCTTGGTGGACGCTGCCCTCGAGAAGGTCGGCAAGATCACGGGGGCCGGCTTCGGCGATGTCGATAACCCGCTGCTCGTGTCGGTGCGCTCGGGCTCGCGCGCGTCCATGCCGGGCATGATGGATACGGTGCTCAATCTCGGGCTCAACGATCAGACCGTGGAGGGCCTGGCGCGGCTCACCGGGGATCGCCGCTTCGCCTACGACACCTATCGCCGCTTCATCCAGATGTATGCCGACGTGGTGCTCGGCATCGATCACGGCCTGTTCGAGGAGATCCTCGAGAACTACAAGAACCTGAAGGGCTTCGAGCTCGATCCCGATCTTGCGGCCGACGATTGGACTGAAATTATCAACCGTTTCAAGGTATTGGTCGAAACGGAGCTGGAGCGGCCGTTTCCCCAAGACCTGCACGAGCAGCTGTGGGGCGCCATTGCCGCCGTGTTCGGCTCCTGGCAGAACGCGCGCGCCATCGCCTACCGGCGTCTCCACGACATCCCCGACGATTGGGGCACCGCGGTCACCATCCAGGCCATGGTGTTCGGCAACATGGGCAACAACAGCGCGACCGGCGTCGTCTTTACTCGCAATCCCTCAACCGGCGCCAAGGAGCTTTTCGGCGAGTTCCTCCTGAACGCGCAAGGCGAGGACGTGGTGGCGGGCTTGCGCACGCCCCAGCCGCTGACCGAGGCCGAGCGCGGGGCGTCCGGCAACGGCAAGGCCTCGCTCGAAGCGCTCCTGCCCGAGGCTTTCGCCGAGCTGAAGGCGTCCTGCGCCGCACTCGAGAAGCGCTTCCGCGACATCCAGGACATCGAGTTCACCGTGCAGGAAGGCAAGCTCTTCATGCTGCAAACCCGCTCGGGCAAGCGTTCCACGCAAGCCGCGCTCAAGATCGCGGTGGACATGGCGGAGGAGGGGCTGATCACCCGCGAGCAGGCGGTGGCGAGCCTCAATGCCAATCAGCTCGATCAGCTGCTTCACCCCACCCTCGACCCCAAGGCGGCGATGACCGTGCTTGCCAAGGGCCTGCCGGCATCGCCGGGTGCCGCCTCGGGCGAGCTTGTGTTCGACGCCGATGAGGCCGTGCACCTGAAAGCCCAAGGTCACACCGTGATCCTAGCGCGTATCGAGACGTCGCCGGAGGACGTGCAAGGCATGCATGCCGCCGTCGGCGTCCTCACCACGCGGGGCGGCATGACGAGCCATGCGGCGGTCGTCGCGCGCGGCATGGGGCGCCCGTGCGTGGTCGGTGCCGCGGCGGTCCATATCGACCTCGAGCGTCAGACGCTCGAAGCAGCCGGCGTGCTGCTGCACAAAGGCGACGTCGTGACCATCGACGGGTCGACCGGCCAGATCATCAAAGGGCGCGTGGCCATGCGCCAGCCGGACCTGTCGGAAGACTTCGGCACGCTCATGAACTGGGCCGACGGCTTCCGCCGCATGGAGGTCCGTGCCAACGCTGACACGCCCGACGATGCACGCCAGGCGCGTGCTTTCGGCGCCGAGGGCATCGGGCTCTGCCGCACCGAGCATATGTTCTTCGAGGAGAACCGCATCCTCGCCATGCGCGAGATGATTCTCGCCGAGAATCAAGAGAGCCGCCGCAAGGCGCTGGCCAAGCTACTGCCGGCGCAGCGCCAGGACTTCATCGAGCTTTTCGAGATCATGGCGGGCCTACCGGTGACCATCCGCCTGCTCGATCCTCCGCTCCATGAGTTCCTGCCGCATGGCGAAGAGGCCGTCGCCGACATTGCCAAGACCATGGGGGTGAGTGTCGCGCGGTTGAAGCGGCGCATCGCCGTCTTGAGCGAGTTCAATCCCATGCTCGGCCAGCGCGGCGCGCGGCTGCTCGTCAGCTATCCGGAGATCGTCGAGATGCAGTCGCGCGCGATCTTCGAGGCGGCGATCGAGACAGGCAGGGCGCTGCACGACAGAGTTACGCCCGAGATCATGGTGCCGCTCGTCGCCGCCAAGCCCGAGCTCGACATCATCAAGGAACGCATCGCGGCGACCGCGCGGGCCGTGGAGAAGGAGCGCGAGACGAGCGTCGCCTACATGGTTGGGACCATGGTTGAGCTCCCGCGCGCCTGCCTGATGGCCGGCGAGATCGGCAAGAGCGCCGATTTCTTCTCCTTTGGGACCAACGACCTGACTCAAACGACCTTCGGCTTGAGCCGCGACGACGCCGGGCGTTTCCTAAGTGAGTACGCCGAGAAAGGGATCATTCACCATGATCCATTTATGACTCTCGATGAGGCGGTGGGCGAACTCATGCAAATCGCCGTTGAGCGAGGCCGCACCGCGCATTCGGATCTGAAGATCGGTCTTTGCGGCGAGCATGGCGGTGACCCGGAGACCATTGGATTCTGCGAGAAAATTGCACTGAACTACGTGTCGTGCTCACCCTATCGCGTGCCGGTCGCGCGACTCGCCGCAGCTCAAGCCACGCTGAAAAATGCTGTGCTAACGGATAATTAGCCGTTGGCGTCGGTAATAGGCGCCCGTTGCCGTTCACCACAATTTGCCCTAAATTATCGGGCAGCGTTAACGGCAATAGACGGGATTTCCGGGCTCGTTCCGGTGGGGGACTTCCACTTCAAGACGCTGATTTCCCACTAATTTGCCTGGATGAATCGGGGACACCCTAGACTTGCGCGTGCCATGAGGCCGCGCCGATAGGGTAAATGACGGGGGGAACTTCCGGGCACGACCGGCGGCTCTCCCTCAACGGGGACCTGGAGGGATAATGAGCCGACGCTCGTCTCGTCGGATGTGGCACGCGTCAGCTTCGCTCGTGCTGCTTCCCTTCATCGGTTTGGGTTACGACGTTGCCGTTTCCGGCAACCCGACCGAGGTTGAGCTCTCCGTATCCGTTCCCGGGGCTGTCTTTACGGCGACCAGAATTGCCGATGCTTCCGACGCGCCACTGAATGTTCCCCGCGAAGCTGAGGAACTGTTCACCGCCGGCGGCAAAGGGCCGCGCGCCGACCACTACACCGCGGGCAAGACTGTCACTGATGCCGGCAAGCAGCTCATCACCGCGAGCCTCGCAGGGGGAACGGGCCTCGCCCACCTCGCGTCTCCGACGAGCGAGACCAAAGCCGATCGCTTGCGTCCCACGAGTTCCGAAGTGGCGCTCAAAGCGCCGGTCGTGGTACGCGCCGACCCATTCATGAATGCGAGTTACCCCTCGCCCTTCAACGCCGATTTCCAGGTGGACGCGTTCCGTCCGACTCCCGAGGAGATCGCCTATCAGCCGAGCCCTGAAGCGCTCGACTTCCGCTACAAGGGCGAATCTCAAGCCGAGTTTGAGCAGCGCGAGCGCCGGTGCCTCGCCACCGCCATCTATTTCGAGGCGCGCGGCGAGCCGGAGCGCGGCCAGATCGCCGTGGGCCAGGTGATCCTCAACCGCGTCCGCAGCCCGATCTTCCCCGAGACCATTTGCGGTGTCGTCTATCAGGGGCAGATGCACAAGGGCTGCCAGTTCTCCTTCACCTGTGACGGCCATACCGACAACCCGAAGGACAACGCCCAATGGTCGCTCGCCCAGGATCTCGCCAAGAAGATCATGGAAGGCGAGGAATGGCTGCCTGAGGTCGGATATTCGACCTATTATCATGCGAACTATGTAAGCCCGCGCTGGGCCCGCAGCATGAACAAGATCGACAGGATCGGCCGGCACATCTTCTACAAGAAGCGCAATGAGGAGCCTTATGTCGTCGAGGCTTTGGACGAGCCGGCGAACAAGGACGACGATTCAGACGATTCCGGATATCTGATGCCGACGCTTTCTCTCGCCTCTGCGGTGAACGCTGTCACGGGATCCGTCAGTGCCGTGGCCGGCACTAGCCAGCCCCCCACTCAAGCGAT
Organism: uncultured Methyloceanibacter sp.; assembly: GCA_964530895.1. GTDB lineage: Bacteria > Pseudomonadota > Alphaproteobacteria > Rhizobiales > Methyloligellaceae > Methyloceanibacter. The sequence goes on from CAZHCN010000127.1 coordinate 6,423, forward strand.
GAGTCTAGGTTACGCGGCGAGTGAGTAAGCGCGCCGACCGAGATCAGATCGACTCCCGTCGCTGCGATTTCCGCCACCGTTTCTAACGTCACGCCGCCTGAAGCTTCGGTGAGCACCTTGCCGCTGGCGAGCGCTACGGCCCTCTCGAGGGTCGCCACATCCATATTGTCCAGCAACACGGCGTCGATGGGAAAACGCAAGGCTTCTTCGAGCTGCTGAAGCGTGTCGACCTCGACCTCGATCCTGACCATATGGCCCGCGCGCGGGCGTAGCAGCTTGAGCGCTGCCGCGAGCCCACCTGCTGCGGCAATGTGATTGTCCTTCACCAGCACCGCGTCGTAGAGGCCGAAGCGGTGATTGACGCCCCCGCCGCAGCGGACGGCGAACTTCTCGAAGGCGCGCAAACCCGGCGTCGTCTTGCGCGTGCAGGCGATCCGCGCCTT
>CAZHCN010000128.1:0-6829 GCA_964530895.1 uncultured Methyloceanibacter sp.
TGACCTCGTTCAAAGGCATCGCCGAAGGCGTCGAGAACTCGAACTATCTCGTCCATACCGAGGCCGGGCCCTACATCCTCACGCTTTACGAGAAGCGGGTGCGGCCGGAGGATCTCCCCTATTTCCTCGCGCTCATGGAGCATCTCGCGGCGCGCGGCATCTCGTGCCCGCTGCCGGTGCGCGACCGCGAAGGCCGCATCCTGAAGGAGCTGGCCGGGCGGCCCGCCGCGCTGATCAACTTCCTGGAGGGTTTGTGGGTGCGGCGGCCGGGGATCGAGCATTGCGCGGGCCTGGGACAGGCGCTTGCCAAGTTCCACCTCGCCGGCCTCGATTTCCCTATGCACCGCGCGAACGACCTATCGTTGCCGGGATGGCGCGCGCTCTATGAAGCCGTCAGCGGATGCGCGGACAGCGTGATCCCCGGACTCAAGGACGAGATCGCGCGCGAGCTTCAGCACCTCGCAGCACATTGGGTTTCGAACTTGCCGATTGGCGTGATCCACGCCGATCTCTTTCCCGACAACGTGTTCTTTCTCGACGACAAGGTCTCGGGCCTGATCGATTTCTATTTCGCCTGCAACGACATGCTCGCCTACGACGTCGCCGTGTGTCTCAACGCCTGGTGCTTCGAGCCCGATGCCAGCTTCAACGTCACCAAGGCGCGCACCATGCTTCAGGCCTACGAGGCGGAACGGAAGCTGACCGAGGCGGAACTCAACGCCCTGCCGCTACTTGCCCGCGGCGCGGCGCTGCGCTTCCTGCTGACCCGCACCTATGACCTTCTCAACACGGACGCGAATGCGCTGGTGAAAACCAAGGACCCCAACGAGTATTTGCGCAAGCTGCGCTTCCACCAGCGCGTGAGGTCGTATCGCGACTACGGGCTCGGAGCGCATTGAGCATGGCCGAACGCCCCAAGGTGGTCATCCACACCGACGGCGCCTGCTCCGGCAATCCGGGGCCTGGCGGCTGGGGCGCGATCCTGGAGTCCGGACCGCACCGCAAGGAGATCAAAGGCGGCGAGCCCATGACCACCAACAACCGCATGGAGCTGACCGCCGCCATCGAGGCGCTGGAAGCCCTCAAAGGCCCGTCGGATATCGACCTCTATACCGACTCCAACTACTTACGCGGCGGCATCACGAGCTGGATCAAGGGCTGGAACAAGAACGGCTGGCGCACGGCCGACAAGAAGCCCGTGAAGAACGCGGAGCTTTGGCAAAAGCTGCAAAAGGCGGAGGCGCGCCACACGGTGCGCTGGCATTGGGTCAAGGGCCATGTGGGCCATGACGACAACGAGCGCGCCGACGAGCTCGCCCGCGAGGGCATGGCGCCGTTTCTCGGTGGGCGGAACTAGATTTCTTCGAGCAGCTTGTCGGCCGTGCTCACCTCGGCGACGCCCGGCGAGTCCTCGGTGTTGAGGACCTTCACCACGCCGTCTTCGACGAACATCGAGTAGCGCTTGGAGCGGGTGCCAAGCCCGATGCCGCTGCCGTCGAAGTCCATGCCGATCTTCTTGGTGAACTCGGCGTTGCCGTCGGACAGGAACAGAACCTTGCCCTTGGCGCCGGACTTCTCTTCCCAGGCTGCGAGCACGAAGGGGTCGTTGACGGCGACGCAAACCACGCTATCGACGCCGAGGCCTTTGAACTCGTCCGCCATCTCGATGAAGCCCGGGAGATGCTTGATATGACAAGTGGGCGTGAAGGCGCCAGGCACGGCGAACAGCACGACCTTCTTGCCTGCGAACACATCCTTGGTCGACAAGCTCTCGATCCCGTCAGGCCCCATGAAGCGGAACGTGGTTTCCGGCAGGCTGTCTCCCTTGGCGATGGTCATGCGGCCTCTCCTCGATCCTCATACATTGGCGGGCACCATACCGGCTTCGCCGTATCGGGCCAAGGTGTCGCCAGCGCCAAATCCGGCGCCGATCGCTACTTCGCCGTCCAGGTGGTTTCGGTCGAGCCATCGTCCGAGACGAGAACCATCCTGAGCGGCTTGCCCTTGATGGCGGCGGCTTCCTCCGGCGAATAGAAGGTCACGGAGAAGCGCTGCTTGCCGTCCTCGACGGGACCGAGCGCCTTGGACACCGGGACGGCGATGTCGGGATTGTCGATGAAGAGATCGGTTCCGGAGGCGCCTTTCGGGAAGAGCGCCTCGATCTCAAGGCCCGGCTTCGGGCCATCGAGATTGGCCGTGACGCTCGCAATCCGCGGCAGCGCATCTGCCTTTTCAGCCTGCGGCACGCCGTCAAGCGCCGTCTCGATGAGCATCGCGTTGCCCTTGCCAAGATCGGGCGGCAGCATGACGTTGAGCGATACGGAGTTGGGAATGCACAAATTCTTGCACAGCCCATACTCGAAGCTCAGGGACAGATCGACCGGCTCGCCGGCGTTTTCCGGGGTGATCCTGACCGGAAAGACGACCTCGCCGTCATAGCCGATCGCCGTGCCGTTCGCATCGGCGAAGCGGTGGGGCGCCGGGTAAAGGACTTCGGCGCTTTTCAGATTTTTCGAGCCCGACCAGTCGAAGGTGGGCGGCACCCCGGAGTCGCCGGGGTTTCGCCAATAGGTCTTCCAGCCGGGGTCCATGCGGAGCTGGATGGCGGCGTAGGGCGCAGCGCTCCCATCCTTTGTGACCGCGGCGCTGACGACCCGCACCTTGGAATCGGTTTGATCCGCCCACGGTGATTCGCCGACGGGCGCAGCGAGCCCGCCAAAGGCGGTGCCCAGGAAGACGCCAAATGCCAAAGCGGCAGGCAGCGCGGTGGCGCGGCGCATTAAGACTCTCGTTCCGATCATGACATCCAATTCATGCAGTGTCTGAACATAGGGCGGCAAATCTAGCCGCGCGGCCTGACCGGCGCGACCTTCGGCGGGCTCAATGTGCGTCACTCTTTTGTGAGCCCTATGCGGCGAGAATGGTGCGGACTGCCTTAATTTAGGTTGCCCCTTACTTCGGAACGGAACTGCTGTAGCATGGGCACATGGCAGGCCTCACCCATACCTTAGAGGACGAAGGCTATCTCGATGGTCAGCTCCTCATCGCCATGCCGGCGATGGGTGATCCGCGCTTTTCCCGCTCGGTCATTTATCTATGCGCGCACTCCTCGGAGGGCGCCATGGGCATCATCATCAATCAACGGGCGGCGAATATCAGCTTCACCGAGCTTCTGGAGCAGCTCAACATTATCGTGGCGTCCGAAGACAGCATCTCGGTGCCCCCGAGCTTGGGCGCCATGGCCGTGCATCTCGGCGGGCCGGTAGAGACCGGCCGCGGCTTCGTGCTCCACAGCGCCGACTATTTCAAGGCGGAGAGCACCCTTCCCATCGACGAAAGCGTCTGTCTCACGGCCACCATCGACATCCTGCGCGACATCGCCCATGGGAGCGGTCCCAACAAGGCGCTGCTCGCGCTCGGCTATGCAGGCTGGGCGCCGGGTCAGCTGGAGGACGAGATCCAGGCCAATGGCTGGCTCAACTGCCCGGCCGATCCGGAACTGATCTTCGATCCCCAGGTCGACATGAAATATCATCGCGCGCTCAACCGTCTCGGAATCGACCCGATCCGCCTCGTCAACGACTCAGGTCACGCCTGACGTTGCGGTGCTCGGCCCGGGCAGCGCCGGCAGGGCCGGCTGGCTCGGCGCGTTCACTTCAAGACTAGACGGTGCTTGCGGCTCGGCCGGTGCGTTCGCGCGCTCGCGTTGCTTGCGTTTGCGGTGGCTGGCCAGCGCCGTCAGCAAGGTGGCCACGTCCTTCGCCGACATCGGCTCGCCGTAATAATAGCCTTGGCCGAACTCACAGCCGATCGAGCGCAGATAGCTCGCATCGGCTTGGGTCTCGACACCCTCCGCCACCACCTCCTTGCCGAGCTCATGGGCAAGCGCGATCACCGAGCGCAGGATGAGCGGCGTCTGCCCGTTGAGCGAGCTGTCATGGACGAGGGAGCGGTCGACCTTGATGACGTCGAAGGGGAAGCGGTGCAGATAGCTCAACGAGCTGTAGCCCGTGCCGAAATCGTCGAGGGCAAGGCCCGCGCCGAACGTCTTGAGCCAAGTGAGGATCTCGACGGCGCGTTCCGGGTTCTCCATGACGAGGGACTCGGTGATCTCGAGCTTGAGGGTGCCGCGGGGCACCGACTCGCGGGCGAGCATCAGCCTGATCTCCTGCACCATGTCCTGGCGGAAGAGCTGGCGGCTCGACACGTTCACGCTGACGAACAAAGGATCGCGGTCGCGCGGCAGCACTTTGTGCCAGCTCGCCGCCTCCTCCAGCGCCCTGCTTAGGACGTAACTGCCGAGATCGACGATCAGCCCGGAATCCTCGGCGAGCGGGATGAAGTCTTCGGGCGCGAGCCGGCCGCGGGTCGGGTGGTCCCAGCGCAGAAGCGCCTCGAAGCCCGCAAGCTGGTTCGACGCGAGCCGGGTAATCGGCTGGTACAGAACAGAGATTTGGTGCCGATCCAGCGCCATGCGAAGCTCGCTTTCGAGCGGCAGGCGGCTCTCGTCCTCGGCCCGCATGGCCGGGTTGAAGATTTCGATACGGTCGGCGCCGCCGCGCTTCGCCCGCAGCATGGCGATCTCGCCGTCGCGCAGCATGTCCTGCCCGGTGGTTTGCGAGCCGTCGTGGACGACGATGCCGATCGAGGCGGTGAGGATGATCTCCTTGGCGCTGATCTTCATGGGCGTGCGCAGGGCCCGCCTGACCCGCTCGGCGAGGGTCGCCACATGGTGCGGGTCGCTGTCGGAGATCAAGAGGATGGCGAACTGATCGCCGCCGAGACGCGCGAGCGTGTCTTGCGGATTGAGGTGGCGCCCGAGGCGGCGCCCGAGGGTCAGAAGCATCGAGTCGCCGATGACGAGTCCGAAGCTCTTGTTGACGTTCTTGAAGCGGTCGATGTCGATGAAGATCAGTGTCGGGCGATGCGCCTGGCCTTCGGCGGCGCGGGTGATGGCGCCTTGCAGCCGGTCCATGAACAACTCGCGGTTCGGCAAGCCGGTCAGGCTGTCATGCACCGCGTCATGCATCAGCCGCTCATGGGAGCGCTTGAGACTGGTCACGTCGCGCATCAGGCCGACGCAACGCAACAGCCGCACATTCTCGTTCGGCGCGGCATGCGCGCGGAGATCGTACCAGAGATAGGTGCCGTCGTGACGGCGCAGTCGGAAGTCGAGCACGAGGTCGCCACCCTGCTTCTCCTGCAGCGACCAGAGCATGAGGCGGAAGCGCTCTCGGTCGGACGCATGCATATGCTGGAGGAATTCCTCGACCGTCACGTTGAGCGCGCCGGGATCGAGCCCGAGCTCCATCTCGACCTCGGTCGCGACGGTGATGAGGTCGCGGCCCGCATGCCATTGGAAGATGTGGGTGCCCGAGCCGTCGACGGCGAGCGACTTCATCTGCACGAGACTCGGCGGGCCGAGGCTGACGGCGCCGCCGCCGCTGCGGAAGGCAAACTGGGTGACGGTGAAGCCGAGCAGCACGACGATGAGCACAAGCCCGGCGACGAGGCCGGAGACGGCGATCTCGCCGGAGAGCTTGCCCAGCACAATCATCGAGGCGCCAAGCAGCCAGACGATGAGCAGCATCCAGCTCGGGATCAGCGACATGGCGCGGTCCTGACCGCGCAGCGCGAAATAGGCGATGAGGCCGGTGCCGACGGCAGCGATCAGCACCGCCGACGACCGCGCCAGGCCGGAGGCGGTCTGCGGGTCGATTATGGCGACACCGATGAGCGCGAACTGCGCGGCGATCCAGACCCAGAAGATGGTCCTGATCCAGACATGCCACAGGCCGATGCGCAGGAAGGTGTAGAGGAACAGCACGAGGCTCGCGGCGAGGCCCGCCTCGGCGGCGGCCCGATAGAGCGCGGTGCGGTCCGGCCCCACGGGGAACAGCTTGTTCCAGAAGCCGAAGTCGACACAGAAATAGATGAGCGCGGCCCAGGCGACGAGCGCGGTGGCGGGGAAGATGGCGCGATGATTGGCGGCGAAGATCGCGGTCAGGAAAATGGCGAGCAGTCCGGTGATGCCCAGCAGCACGCCGTTGAACAGCATGCGATCCTGCTGCTTCGCTTGATAGAGGTTGGGCTCCCATAGAGAGAGCCGCGGCACGGTCGATGAGGCAAGCTCCGCCGCGAAGGTCACGGTCTGCCCCGGTTCGAGATTGATCCGGAACATGTCGGCGCGGTCGCTCTTCAGGGGCTCGGGCCTGAAGCCGAGCGAGGGCGTGATCGCGGTGATGCGGGGCGCGTCGAGCTCGGGCCTGAGCACGCGTGAATTGGCGAGCGTGTAGCGCGGCGCCACGAGCCAGCGGACGATCTGCTTGTCCGTGGGGTTCGACAGGGCAAAGACGAGCCAACCCGGATTGGTGCCGGGCGTCGAGGCCTGCACCGCCATGCGGCCGATATAGCCGTCGGGCCCCGGCGCGGTCTCGATCTGCAGCCGGTCGCCGCGGCCTTCGTAAAGCTCGGCCTTGGCGGTGATGTCGATTTTGGGCTGGTCGGGGTCCACGGGGATCGCCTCGATGGCGTAGGCGAAGCCTGGCAAGAGGAGGGCTATGGCGAGAAGAACGGCGCAGGCGAGCGCACGCCACCAGTCCTGACATCGCTGCCAGGCACGGGGCGCTTTAGCGCTTGCCGAGGCGTTCCAGTCCGCCATGCTTCCCCCGTTCTCGAAACGCTATCGACCTAGTCGCGTGCATCGGTGTCAAGCAGCGCATAAAGCAGGTGATCCTGCCACACGCCGTTGATCCGCAAATAACGGCGCGCCAGGCCCTCGCGCTTGAAACCTGTCTTCTCCAAGAGCCGCATCGAGGCGGCATTGGTC
>CAZHCN010000129.1:0-2172 GCA_964530895.1 uncultured Methyloceanibacter sp.
CAAGAGCAGGCCGATAAACACCCAGATGACGAAGTTACGGAAGTTCGAATTCATGAACTGACCTGACGGCTTGATCTACGGCACGCGCCTCGGGGCATAGACCTCCCAATACTGGCGCAGAATGGCTCAGCGAGCTTCGTTAACATAGGAACAGGCACATCTTTTGCCAAGTAAAGCTAACGCAAAGAGGTGCACGCTTCCTCAACAGCTTAAGCTTGCTGCGGCGTCCCGCCTCGTCCCTCAATCGCCCCGTGGAGGAAGACCGCCCGGCAGTCAAGGCCCTCTTCGTGGCGCAAGGATGGCACGAGGCCGGAGGATGGCGCCTGCCCGAGATCTGGAAGGCCGAGCAGCCGGTTGCCCCGCCAGCAGGCGGGCAAGGCCCGGACCGCGAGCCGCGGCAGGGCGGCGGGAAGCGCCTCGCGCTCCTTCAGCGTTCGCAAGCCCTCTTCGCCGAGCGCCCTGACGGTAATCGGCGAGGATTCGCGGCCTCCGAGCTCGATTCTGAACCGATTGTCCCACAATGTGCGCTCGCCGGGGCGAAGTCTGAGCACCGGCAGCCCGTCTTTTCGCATCTCCCGGAAGAGACCGAGCCGTCCGCGATGGGGTGCGATGCGGCAGCGGCCGAGCGTGTGCGCCTTGTCCGGGCTCTTCTTCAGCGCGGCGAGCAGCGCCTCGAGCTTGGCGAGCCGTACCGTGTCCTCGGCGCCGCCGACCGTGGCGATGAGTCCCGACAAGGCACGCAGCGCAATCTCCTCCGGCGCGGCGGCGAGCGCCGCGGGATCGACCATGGCATAGCCCGCCGCGCTCGTTTCCGCGTGGGCACCGATGAAGTCGCGCGCCACTTGGTCGAGCGCCGCGCGGGCGCGCCGCAAGCGCCGCGCCGAAAGCGCGATCGCCGCCGGTGTGAGCCCGAGCGTCACGAGTGTATCGGCAGTGTCGCGCATGCGTCCCCGTTCGAATCTCCGATCCGCATTGCTCGGATCGACGATGAACGGCACGCGCGCCTCGTCCAGCGTCGCCACGAGCCGCGCCTTCGGCAGATCGAGCAGCGGCCTGAGCAGGGTCAGCCCCGCCCAACTGCCTTCCGCGGGAATCGCGGCGAGACCGTCGAGACCGCTGCCGCGCTTCAGCCGCATCAGGAACGTCTCGGCCTGATCGTCGAGATGATGTGCGGTGGCGAGCGCGGGAATGTCATGGCTGTGGCAGTAAGCGGCCATCAGATCGTAGCGCGCCACGCGCGCCTTCGCTTGCAGGCTCGCGCCGACATCGCCGTCATGCTTCCAGGTGAGGGTCGCATGCGGCACCTGAAGCGCCTTCGCGGCACGGCCGACCATCAACGCCTCGTCGCGCGAGCCCGCGCGCAAGCCATGATCGACCGTGAGCACGGTGAGCGTTGGGCCTTCGCGTCGCGCCGCGCGCCAACGCACGGCGAGATGCATGAGCGCAAGACTGTCGGGGCCGCCGGACACGGCGACCGCAATGCGGGGAAAGCGCGTGAACGGTGCGAACAGCGCGTCCAGCTCATCGCGGGAGACGGGCCCGGTGCGCATGGTCAGCAACCCGCCTTTCCCGCCTCGCCCTTCGCCTGATCCTGGATGTTCGCGGGCGCGTCGGGGAACTTGTCTTTGAGCTCCTGGAAGGTCGAGCACGCGGCGTCCTTCTGGCCGAGCGCGGCGAGCGACATGCCGAGCCTGAGCAGGGTGTCGGGCGCCTTTTCGCTGCCGGAATATTTGCGATAGCCGGTGAGGAAACTATCGGCGGCCTTCTTGTACTCCTTGCGGACGTAATAGCTCTCGCCCACCCAATATTGCGCGCTGCCGGCAAGCGGATCCTTCGGATAGGCGCTGACGAGCTTGGCGAAGGATTTCTCCGCCGCCGGATAGTCGCGCTGGAGGAAATCGCCATAGCCTTGGTCGTAGAGCGCCTGGGCGTTCTCGTTGGGAAGCGCCGCGAAGCTCTGAGGCAAGTTTTGCTGCACCGAACCGGTCGCGCCGGGCGGTGAGATCGATTGTGGGCCTGCCGCCTCGTTCGCCTCATCGCCAGGCCGCGGCCCGTACCAGCGCGGCTTCGTTGGGTCGAACTCTTCTGCGGGCGCGGGCACGACGGTCTTGGGCGTAACGGTCTTGGGCATGACGGGTGCCGGCTCGGAAGACGCAGTCGTCTCCGGCGCCG
>CAZHCN010000129.1:2272-6790 GCA_964530895.1 uncultured Methyloceanibacter sp.
TGACGGGTGCCGGCTCGGAAGACGCAGTCGTCTCCGGCGCCGCCGGCTCGGGCATGATCGCCGGACGCGCCGGGGGAACCGCCGCGGGCTCTTCCGGCGGCGCTGCCGCCACGGACTCCGCCTGCGATGCGGCATCGAGCTTCGCTTCGAGCGCGCTCATTTTCCGTTCGAGCGCTTCGACCTTATCGCTGAGGGCTCGGGTCGCCTCCGGCGCCGCGGCGACGTTCCCCTCGAGCGCGCCCATTTTCTGGCCGAGGTGTTCGATCTGATTGGTAAGCGCCCCGATCTGCGTCTCCAGCGCGCTGACCCGCGGGTCGAGATCGTCCTGACTTGGCGCCGCCTGGACGACGCTGGTCTCCGGTGCAGCCGTCGGGCGTGGCGATGTCCGGACCAGAGATTCGAGCGTCCCCACCATGACCTTGAGATTGGCGACCTCCGCTTCGAGCTTCCCGATGCGGGCAGCGTCGCTGTCCTGGGCGAAACTGACGCCCGGGGCAGTTGCGAGGACGAGAAGACAGGCCGCCAGGGTGGCCCGCCGTGTAAGCGCAAATGGAGACACGATTCTGAGACCTTGTCAGCACGGCCGGCGCAAACGCTGGGGCGCTGGCCGCCGCCAATGTGCCGTGGCGTTTGGGGCCAAACTGAGATGTGTTTGGCCCACAAAACGCGCCGCGACAAGGCCTAGTAGCGGGCGATGGCCCCGCTGTTCAGAGCTGTCTGCGCCCGCCGGTTCTGCTGCCAGCAACGGGGCTCATCGCACACCGCGATCGGCCGCTCCTTGCCATAGGAGATCGTCCGGATCCGCGCGCTGTTGACGCCCTGGCGCACCAGGAAGCCCTTGACCGCCATGGCGCGCCGGGCGCCCAGCGCAAGATTGTATTCGCGCGTGCCCCGCTCATCGGCATGGCCCTCGATGACCACCGCGTATTGCGGGTATTGGTTGAGCCAACGCGCCTGGCCGCGCAAGGTGGCCTGGGCTTGGCCCGTAAGCGCCGAGCTGTCTTCCTGGAAGTGCACCAGGTCGCCCACATTGGCGGTGAAATCCCTGGAACTCCCCGGGGTTACCGGCCCTCCGCCGCTGAGCCCGTATTCCTGCGGCTGCTGCTGCGGGCGTGAGCAGGCGGCAATCGCAAAGGCAAAGAGAAGCACGCCCGCGACCCTGCAGGCGTGGTTGAACCCACCACGGAAACGCATGACTAATTACTCCCCCGATTTTAGGAAAATCGTAGAGGCCCAATCCTTAACGGGGTCTTAGCTGGTGAAGGCCATAGCAAGGCCAAAGCGGGGCGATTTGCGGGGATTGCTCAAGCCGGCCTGAGCCGGCGCCCGAGTGAAACTCAGGCCGAAATAGGAAACGGATGCCTGGAACGCCGCCGCATTCGCTGCGGCGTTCCGGCATCCATAATCCATTGGAAACCCGAGGGTTTCCGGCAGGCGCTCGCGCGGTTAGACGCGAACAGCCTGCTAAACCCTGTTGTTAGCCGAGCTTCAGCGGCTCAGTCACAACGGCCTTCTCGTGATGGCCGAAACAGCCACCGAGAGAAATGGCGGCGGCCACGAGCATGGCGGCAGCGATAACGCCCTTCAAACCCTGCATGGTCTTCTCTCCTTTGGTTAAAACGGCAATAGCCGTCTTTGCATGTATCGGTGCGGCGCAATCGGATCAAGTTCGGACTAGGGTCCCAAGACCGTTTTGCTGGTCAATGATGCGAAAATGCCACTCCGAATCTCATCCTCCAGCCCATTCAAGCTATCCCCGCCGGGGACGCCGATCAAGGTGTGGTTAACGACGTTGGGGGGCTCGGATTAAGATTAGGTAACTAGGTGTTGCATTTACGCCGCAACCGCCCCGCGAACCCCACAACCACGCGGAAAAATGGCGGAAATTGCCTAATTTATCAGCGGAGACCAGGCCGGATCCGAGCCGAAAGCAGGCGTTGCCACCTGGCGCTCGTTATAGCCCGTGAGGTCGATGGTGTAGAGCCGCGGTCCCCCTGTTGCGCCCGGCGATTCCCGGAAGAACATGAGAACCCGGCCGTTGGGCGCCCAGGTCGGACCCTCGTTGTGGAAGCCTTCCGTGAGGATGCGCTCGCCCGAGCCGTCAGGCTTCATCACTCCGATCAGGAAGCGCCCGTTGAGCAGCTTGGTGAAGGCGATCAGGTCGCCCCGCGGCGACCAGACCGGGGTCGAATAGCTTCCCTGCCCCTGGCTGATCCGGTGCTGATTGCTCCCGTCAGCGTCCATGACATAGATCTGCTTGGTCCCGTCCCGGTCGGTCTCGAAGGTGATCTGGCGGCCGTCGGGCGCATAGCAGGGCGCCGTGTCGATGGCGTCCGTGTTGGTGAGCTGCATGGTCTGCCGGGTCCGTAGATCCATGGCGAACAGGTTGGCATTGCCGCCTTCCTCGAAGCTCATGACGATGCGCTGGCCGTCCGGCGAGAAGCGCGGGGCAAAACTCATGCCCGGGAACGAGCCCACGACCTCCTTCTGCCCGGTCTCGACATTGAGCAGATAAACCCGCGGCACGGCCCCCTCATAGGACATGAAGGTGATCTCTTGGGTCGAGGGGCTGAAGCGCGGCGTGAGCACGAGGTTCTGGCCCGTCGTGAGGAGCCTGATGTTGTGGCCGTCCTGGTCCATGATGGCGAGGCGCTTCATGCGCTTGTCCTTGGGACCGGATTCGTCGACGAAGACGATTCGCGTGTCGAAATAGCCCTTTTCGCCGGTGACGCGCTCATAGATGGCATCGGCGATGATGTGGCCCAGGCGGCGCGCCTCTTGCGGCCGCGCGAACACCTGCTCACCGACGAGCTGCTTGCCGGACAGCACGTCCCATAGCCGGAACTCGGCGCGCAGCTTCCCGTTCGACGCGCCGACATGGCCGACGACCAGCGCTTGGGCATTGATGACCTGCCAGTCGTCGAAGCGGGGCACGCTGTTCATGTCGAGACCGCGCTCGATGTACGCCCGCGGATCGATGGGCGCGAACAGGCCTGACGACTTGAGATCGCTCGTCACGACGTTCGAGATTTCTTGCGCGGCCTCGGGATCGATTCCGAGACCGGCGGCGAACTCCGGAATCGCGATCGGCAACGGCTGGATGGTGCCCTGGGTGATGTCAACCTCGAGCACGGCATGAGCCGGCACGGGCAAGCACAGCACGCCGAGCAGCGTGGCAAGCGCAAGTTTCGTGGAAAGCCGAGTCGTTCTCATTCGCATCTAGCCGCTGCGGTACATCAGGCTTGGGTCAAAATTGAGGATCATGTCCCGCCAGAGCGCATATTTCTCAGCCGGCAGCGTGTAGGGCTGGCACTGGTAGACGGCGCGTACCGCGCTGTCGGCGGCGGCCTGGAAGAAGGGCGAGGACCCCTGATTGGTCACGGTCGGGTAGCCTTCGAGCGTGCCGTCCTCGTTGAGCTTGAGCCTGATCTTGACGACGATGGCGTCGGCCCCGAGGCCGCCCGGCGGCGGCGTCCAGCAATCGGAGATGCGGGCGCGCAGCGCGTCGAGCTCGTTGACCGACATTGTCATGTCCGCACCGTTCGTCTGCCCGCGCACCGGCTTCGTCTCCTCCGCAAGCTCCTGCGGCTTGGGCTCGTCCTTCGCGTCGGGGATCTTGTTGAGAAGCGCCGCGATATTGTCCGTATCGAATTCCTGCTTCTTGGGCGCAGGCTTCGGCGGCTCCGGCTTTCTAGCGGGAACCGAGGGCTTCGGCTGAGGCTTTGGCGCCTCGGCTTTCTTCTCAGGTTTCGGGTCGGGCTTCGCCGCCGCTTCTTTCTTCTCGGGCTTCGGGTCGGTCTTCGGCGCGGGCTTGGGCGGTTCCGGCGTCGTCTTGTCGATCGAGGCGGTCTTCTCCGGCGCCTTCTCGACCTTCTCCTTCACCGCTTGCGGCTTCGCTTCGGGCTTGCCGGCGACCGGCCCCTCGTCCTTGGCCTCGCGCGTGCCGGCCTTGACCTTGGTGAGGTCCGAGGCCGTCGAGAGATCGACCGGAATGGCGACGAGCGGCGCAGGCTGCATCCGGGACGACGGAAAAGAGACGATCACGAACAGCACGACCGCCACGTGCAGCGCCGCAGAGATGAAGGTACTCGGCCCCATGAAGGTGCAGGGCTCCTCGTCAGGGTTGATCCGTCTTATCGGTGACGAGGGTCACAGGCAGGCCGGCTTCCTTGATCCGGACCAGCACCTTCGCGACGTTGCCGTAGGCCGTGCCTTTATCGCCGCGGACCCAAACTTGCGTGCCGCCACCGGCATCGCGGATAGCAGCAAGTTTTGGCACAAGTTCGTCAAAGCTGATTTCTGTGTTTTGGAGGAAGATCTTTCCCGCCGCATCGACGGTGATGCTGAGCGGTGCCTTCTCCGGGCTCACGGGGCCGGCTTCCGTTTGCGGCAGCTTCACCTCGGGCAACGTCGCGTTGGCATCGATATCGACGCCGACCGTGAGGAGCGGCGCCGTCACCATGAAGATGATGAGCAGCACGAGCATCACGTCCACCATGGGCGTGACGTTGATCTCGC
>CAZHCN010000130.1:0-6784 GCA_964530895.1 uncultured Methyloceanibacter sp.
CCGCCGCCCAGGCCGAGGCCGATCATGGTGCGATCGCCGAGGCCGCGTTGACCAATGTGATCCGGCCGGGCTACGCGGCCTTTGCCGGCTCCGCGGCCAAGCTCGACGGCAAGGTCCAGACGCTGTGCGACCAGCCGTCGCCCGAAGCCCTCGATGCGGCCAAGCAGGCCTTCGCCGAGACCGTGAAGAGCTGGAGCCGAGTCGAGATCTTCCGCTTCGGGCCGGTGAACAGAAACCGCCGCTACGATCGCCTGTTCTATTGGCCCGATCCGAAAGGGATTGGCCTGCGGCAGATTCAGAAGGCTCTCGCCGACAAGGATCAGTCGGTGACGCTGGCTGATACGCTTGCGAAGAAGAGCGTCGCGCTCCAGGGACTCCCGGCGCTCGAATATCTTCTCTATGGCGACGGCGCCGGCGCGCTCGTTCACGGCGATCCGGAGATCGCCTTTCGCTGCAGTTTCGCCGCCAGTGTCGCCACCAATATCGACCGCGTGGCCCAGACCGTCGTCGAGGACTGGCGCGAGGGGGCAGACTTCACCAAGACCTTCCTCAGCCCCGGGCCCGAGGACACGCTCTATCACTCCCCGAAGGAGGTGACGTTGGAGCTGTTCAAGGCTTTCACCTCCGGGATTGAGCTCGTGCGCGACCAGAAACTCGGCAAGCCGCTCGGCACCTCGCCGGAGACCGCGCGGCCGAGGCTCGCTGCCTTCTGGCGGAGCGACCTCACGTTCCCCAACATGGTCGGCAATCTCGAAGGCGTGCGGACCCTCTTCGCTAAGGGCGGCTTTGCCGACGTGGTCGCCGCGGAATCGCCGGGCGTCGAGAACTCTGTCTTGTTCGATCTCGACCGCGCCATCGATGTCCTGGGCACGGTCGACCAGCCGATCGCCGAAGTCGTCAAGGACGAGGAGCTCCGCGCCAAGCTCGAAGCGCTGCGGGTTGCCTTGAAGAGCGCGCGCGACACCGCCTCCAGCATGATTGCGCGGGGTGCGGGCCTGAGCTTTGGGTTCAACGCTTTGGATGGAGATTGATCATGCAGCTCGATCGCCGCGCGTTCCTCGCAAGCCTCGCCGGAACCGCTGCCGCGCTCGTTGTGCCGAAATCCGTCGCTGCCGCGTCCAAGCCTGAGCGTTTTGCCTCGGCGCGCATGGACGATCGCGGCGTCTACTCGGCCGTGCTGTTCAATCTCGAGCAAGGCGATTTACGCTCCGTTGAGCTTCCGGCGCGCGGCCATGACGTCGCGCTTCGTCCGGGAGGAAGCGAGTGGGTGGCCTTTGCGCGCCGGCCCGGCCGCTTCGGCGTCGCCGTGCCGACGGACAACCGTCAGCCGATCTGGTTCGAGTCGAAGCCCGACCGGCATTTCTTCGGGCATGGCGTGTTCTCCACCGACGGCCGGCTCCTCTACACCACCGAGAACGACTACGATCACGGCCGTGGGGTGATCGGCGTGCGCGACGCCACCAATGGCTACAAGCAAATCGGCGAGCTTGCCGGTCATGGCGTCGGGCCCCACGACGTCGCGCTCCTCTCCGACGGCCGCACCTTGGTCATCGCCAATGGCGGCATCCTCACCCATCCCGATAGTCATCGCGAGGAGCTGAACCTCAACACCATGCAGCCCTCGCTCGTCTACGCCGACCTCGAGAACGGCGATCTCCTGGAGCAGCACAAGCTTGGCCCCGAGCTGCACCAGCTCTCGATCCGCCATCTCGCCGTCGCGCAGAACGACACGGTGGTGTTCGGCTGCCAGTACCACGGCCCGGACGAGGACACGCCGCCGCTGATCGGCTTCCACCGCCGCGGCGAGCAGCCGGTCGTCATGCAGACGCCACGCGCGACGCAAGACGCATTGCGGAATTATATCGGTTCGGTGACGGCCGACGCCGCAGGCTCCATCGTCGCCGCATCGGCACCGAGGGGCGGTCTCATCACCTATTGGGATGTCGCGGCGCGGCGCTTCCTCGGCACGTGCGCGCTTGGCGATGGATGCGGGCTTGCCCCCACCCATCACAGCGCGAGCTTCTTGCTCACGAGCGGCGAAGGCTGGCTCGCCACGGGCGAAGCGGACGGCACGATGACGCGCCAATCGTCCAACTATCACTGGGACAATCACGCGATTCTGGTTGGCTAGGAAGCCGGGCCAATCCGCCGCACCCTCCGGTGGCGGGCGACCGCCGAATTCCTATTCTCACCTTAATTATCGGGCTAGCTTGGCCCCCTCGTTCGGGACCTCAATGCACAGCCAGCGACCCCATACCCCGCAGGTACCCTCTCGCGTGCCGGAGGCGACGGAGCCGCCGCGCACCGCGCTTGGCCGCATGCGCCGGACTTGGATGAAGGTGCCGCGGCTGCGCGGACCGTGGAAGCGCGGCCTTTTGATCGGCGGGGCGGTTGTGGGCGTCCTCGTCGCCCTGCTTGTAGCCGTCAACCTCGTTCTCTCGGCGGATTGGCTCGAGGCGCGCGTCGCGGCCCGCATCAAGGAGCAGACCGGGCGCGACCTGACCGTGAACGGCTCGACCATTCTGCTGTTGACCCCGAAACCCCACATCATCATCACCGATGCCAAGATCACCGACCCCGCGCCGCGCGCCGGCACAGCCGATCTCTCGGTGGCAAAGCTCACCCTCGATCTCAATTTTGGCGACCTCTTCAGCCGCCGCGTTGATGCAAGGCGCGTGGTCCTGGTGCATCCCGTGTTCACCGTGCGCCTTGGCGGCGGAGCACGACCGTTGCGCTGGGGTGGCGTTGACGAGAAGCCGAAGAAGACCCGCTTTGCCAAAGCCGAGATGGCGGGCGGGACGACCGAGCCGCGCCACGATGTTCATCTCAAAGATGTGCGTATTGAAGATGGCACCGTCGTCATCGTCTATGACGGCACGGACGCAGGCACCGAGCGGCGCGTCGAGAACATCAACGCGCGGCTGAGCCTGCCGTCGATCACCGACCCCGTTGTCGGCAGCGGCAAGTTCGATTGGAAGAACCAAACCGTCGACTTCAGCTTCGACCTGAAGACACCGGCCGATCTCCGCGCCAAGCAGCCGGCGCGGCTTCGGGTTGCGCTCGACACGAAGGCGATCGCCGCACGGTTTAGGGGCACGCTCGCCACCGCACCCTACCTCTCTGGTCAAGGCAAGCTGTCTGCCAAGGCGAGCTCCATTCCTTCCGTTCTCGCCTGGATGCGGGAGGACCAGGACGTTTCGAGCGCGCTGGGCGACGGCGAGTTGGCGAGCGATGTGTCATGGTCCCAAGGCGAGATCACGTTCAGCCATGCGCGCTTTGCGCTGGAGCATGCGAGCGGCCAAGGCCAGGCGGTCGTCGCGCTGAAAAGCCCGCGGCCGCATGTCCGCGCGGCTATCGCGCTCGAGCATCTCGACCTCAACCCGTTCCTCGCCAAGAGTGGGGCGAAGACCCAAGCGGCGGCTGCGCCTCCGGCAAGACCCGCGTCTCCGCCCGTCGCCGCGCCGAAGGATTGGTTCAGCGCGCCTTCCGGGCCCGTTGTCGAGAAGAAGATCGCGCCGCCCCCGCAGGCGCTGACGGGTGGGGACGGCGCGGCGCCCAAGCCACAGGCCACGACGTCCGACACGCATGCAACGCCTGCCGCCTTCGATGCCGACGTCAATCTCAACGTGCGTCAGACTCGCGTCGGTCATCTCGACATCGGCCCGAGCTCGCTCGGGATCACCTTCCGCGACGGCGTGATGAACGCCACGCTCGGCGGTATGGAGCTCTATGGCGGCCAGGCCAGCGGCACGCTCATGATCGACGCCTCGAAGCCTGTGCCGTCCTTCACCGGCGACTTCCGCTTGGACGGCGTCAAAGCCCAGCCCCTTCTCAGCGACGCTGCCCAGTTCGAAATGATCGCCGGCAGCACCAAGCTGACTCTCAACATCAGCGGCAAGGGCGAGGACGCCGATGCCATCAAGTCCTCGCTGCATGGGCAGGGCAGCGTGCTCGTCACCGACGGCTCCATCCAGGGTATCGACATCACCGCCTTCATCAGCGCGCTCGGGCAGGGCGACTTCGACCTTCGCCAGGGACCTAACGCAAAGACGGCGTTCAGCGATCTTGGCGGCAGCTTCACCATTTCCGACGGCATCGCCGAGACGCACGATCTAAAGATGATGAGCCCGCTCCTGAAAGTGGTGGCGGACGGCACCGTGGATCTGGCGCGCAGCAATCTCGATATCCTGACGCACCCGGAGATCGTAAAGGGCCCGGAGGGTAACGGCGGATCAAACGCGCTCGCCGGTTTGACGGTGCCGGTGCGCATCGAAGGCCCGCTGGACGCGCCGCAGATCAGGCCGCAGATCGGCAGCGTCTTCGCCAACCCCGAGACCGCGTCCAAGACCGTGAACAAGATCGGCGAGGCGCTTCAGAAGAAGTTCAAGGGAAGGCCCGTAGGCGAGGCGATCGGCCGCATACTCGGCAACGTGCAGATCGGCGGTGGCGACAAGCCCGCGCCCAAGCAGCGCCGGACGCAACCTCAGGCGCTATCGGAGCCGCAAGCCGGCAAGCCCGACGACGAAACCGATGACGCGATGGACCCGGATCTGGAGAATATCCTGCGCTGAAAGCCGTGCGGTTACGGGCTGGCGTGATGCTTGTTGAGTGCGGCCATGCCCTCGGCAAACCCCGTGAGCGCGGTGACCGTTCGCACCGCCTTGCCGTTCAGCGCATAGACCGTGATGGCCCCCTCTTTTGACGCGCTGAGCTCCTTCTTGAGATCGTCAGGCATGAGAAGGAGCGCCTTGCATCCCATGGGAAGGCAAGTCTGGAACGCCATCCGGTAGATCTTCTGGGTGTCGGGCGAGAACTCGAGCCCGCGCTGAAGCGCAATCCCGGTCGGGCTGTCCACCCGCAAGATCAGGTTGTCTTTCGGCCCGTAGGTCACGATCACCCGAAACACGAGCTTCTGCGATTGTTTCTCGATCAGGGGCATGACGAGAGAGCAGCGTTCCGGCGCTGTCTTGTCGTCGCCCTCCTTGCCGCACAGGAGCGTCCAATTCCCGTAGCTCCCGGCGACCCTGGCCTCGGGCGCGGCGGCAGGGGCTGCGGGTGCGCCGGCAGGGGGGGTGGGCGCGGCGCCTTTGGATTTCCCCTTTTCGACTGAGTTCGAGCTACCGGCCTGAGCCGCGCTCGCCGCGGCAAGGCCGACGAGAATGGCAAGGGCGAACTTCACCGCCGGTCTAGCCAAGAGATCCTCCCGCATACCGATTCCGGCACCGTTCACCAGAACCGCGTGGCGAATTGATGGTCCGCACTTAACCCGCAATCGGAGGCCCTGGCAACGCGCTTGCCAGGGGCGCCGCTCTGCCTATAAGTGCGCGCGATGCCGCCATCTTCGCCAAAATCAAAGCGCCCCGGAAACGCGCCGACGATCGGACTGGTCAGCCTCGGCTGTCCCAAGGCGCTCGTCGATTCGGAGCGCATCGTCACGAGGCTGCGCGCCGAAGGTTACGCGCTCTCGCCCGACTATGCGGGCGCCGATGCCGTGGTGGTCAACACGTGCGGCTTCCTCGACAGCGCCAAGGAGGAATCCTTGCAAGCCATCGGCGAAGCGCTCGCCGAGAACGGCCGCGTCATCGTCACCGGCTGTCTCGGCGTGGAGGCCGACAGGATCCGCGCACAATATCCCGACGTGCTGGCGATCACCGGACCGCACCAATACGAGGCGGTGGTCGAGGCGGTGCACGAGGCCGTGCCCCGGCTCCACGATCCTTATCTCGACCTCGTACCGCCGCAAGGCATCCGCCTCACGCCGCGCCATTACGCCTATCTGAAGATCTCCGAAGGCTGCAACCACGCGTGCCGCTTCTGCATCATTCCGAGCTTGCGCGGGCCCCTACAGAGCCGGCCGCTCGCCGACGTGATGCGCGAGGCCGACCGTCTCGTCGCCGCCGGCGTGCAGGAGCTCCTTGTGATCTCCCAGGACACGAGCGCCTACGGGCTCGACCTCGGCTACGCCAAGAGCGCTTGGCGGGATACGACCTATGAGACCAACTTCGCCGATCTCGCCGCGGCGCTCGGAAGCTTGGGGGTTTGGGTACGCCTCCATTACGTCTATCCCTATCCGCATGTGGACCAAGTGCTGCCCTTGATGGCCGAGGGCAAGGTGCTGCCCTATCTCGACATCCCCTTTCAACACGCGAGCCCCACTGTTCTCAAAGCCATGCGCCGCCCCGCCCATCAGGAGCGGACGCTTGCGCGCATCGCGCGCTGGCGGGAGATTTGCCCGGACATCGCCATTCGCTCGACCTTCATCGTCGGCTTCCCCGGCGAGACGGAAGAAGATTTCGGCATGCTGCTCGATTGGCTGACGGAAGCGCGGCTTCCGCGCGTCGGCTGCTTCAAATATGAGAATGTGGAAGGCGCGCCGGCGAACGCACTTCCCGGTCACGTGCCGGAGGAGGTCAAGGCCGAGCGCTTTGCCCGCCTGATGGAGCACCAGCAGGCGATCAGCGCCGACGTGCTCGCCACGCGCGTCGGCAAAACCATAGAGGTGTTGGTCGATGCGGTCGACGACCAAGGCGCCATCGCAAGATCGCATTGGGATGCGCCGGAGATCGACGGGAACGTCTTCATAGAGGCACCGACAGCGCTAACCCCCGGCGACCGGCTCATGGTCGCCGTGGAAGAGGCGAGCGAGTACGATTTGTGGGCAAGCCCGGCGGATGCGGCGGCGTGCGCGCCCGTCGCGACGGAGGCGCGAGCGCCCGCGCGCTAGCAGCCGTTGTCGGTCTTTTCCACCGTGGCGCTCCGGCGCGGCCGCGAATAGAAAGTGCGG
>CAZHCN010000131.1:0-6700 GCA_964530895.1 uncultured Methyloceanibacter sp.
GTGGCACCGGTCGAGAGTCCGCTGATGCCGGGCGCCTTCTTCTACAGCGTCTGGGGCGCGGACAGCATGCCCACCCTCCCGGACGACGGCACCGAGCCGCCGTTCCGCACCTGGTTCCCGCCGGATGGCGGCTACCGCTTCGAGCTGATCACGCTGCCGCCTGACGGCACGGCGCAACCCGCCGGGCTCGACAAGGCGCAGGCTCTAGCCGAGACGGAGAAGCTTCTCCCGGGCCTCATGGACGTCATGGACCCCAAGCATCCGGGCTGGCACGCGACCGACACGATCGATCTGCTCTATGTCGTCAGCGGAGAATGCGTTCTGAAGCTCGACAGCGGCGAGACAACGCCGCTCAAGGCCGGCGATACGCTCATCCAGACCGGCTCGCGCCATGCCTGGGCCAACCCGAGCGATGCGCCGTGTGTGTTGCTCGTCGTGTCGATTGGGGTGAAACGAAAGCTCTGAGGCGCGGAAACGCCGATCAATAACCGCCGCCGCCGCCAAACGCCCGGTTCAGCATGTTGGAGAACTCGTCCGCGTTGCGCTGGAGCCAGCCGCCGCGACGGCCACGGCGCTGCGCGTCGTCGTAATAGGCCTCGTTCTGCCCATAGGGATTGTTGTTCGCCCGTGACGGCGCCAACACGCCCGCCTGCATCCAGCCGGTCGCACCGCTTTTCGGGTCGGCCACCTCGACCCAGCCCTCATAGCGCGACACCACCTTCAGATTGCGGCCATAGGGAAAGGCGAACAGCATCGGCGCATCGTCCGAGGCGGCCGCACGCATCGGCGCGCCGGAGACCATCACATCGACCCATTCTTCGCCGTTCTGGTCGGCATATTGAGGCGGGTTTTGACCATTGCCCTGGCCGGCCTGGGGCGTCCCGTAGGGATCGCCTTGATCGCCGTAAGCATTCTGATCGCCGTAAGGCCTTTGCTCGCCATAAGGGGCTTGATCGCCGTAAGGATCGGCCGTGGCCGTGGGTGGACGGCGGAAGGTCCCGTGGTGCGGGCCGCCATAGACCGGCGGCGGCCCATAGGCGTTCGGCCTGTCGCGCTCGTCGCCCCATTGTTCGGCGCCGTCCGTCCCGTACTGATCGGACGCGGCGCCCTCTTCGCCCGGCAGCGGCGGCACGCCGTCATAGGGTGCGGCCTCCCGTCCATTCGGGGGGAGCGCCGCCATATCTTGTGAAGACTGGCTGCCGTCCGCACCGTCTTGCGCATCCGCGCTCTCGTCGGGCAGTGACGCCAAGTCTTGAGACCCCGGAGTCTCCTCGTCGGGAGGAAGGTCCTGGACTGCGTTTTGGTCGGCGCCGCTATCCGCGGTTGCGGTATCCGCCTGCGGCTCGCTCGTCACCGTCTCGAACGGCGGAATGTCCGCCTTCTTTGCGGCCTTGGCTTTTGCGGCCTCGTCCTGGCGTGCCTGAGCGATCGCCTGCTCATAGGCGAGCGCACGCTTTGCCGGCTCGTCATCTGTCGGGTGTACGACCTGCGCCGGACTGAGGACCATCCACACGGCGCCCACGGCAATGGCGCAGATGACCGCGAGAAAAGAGATCAGCTTCTTAATCGCAACTCTCCCCGTTTTCCCCGGTCATTAGGCGGGGAAAAGGCGGCAACAGCGTGTCTTACGCCCGTATACGGCCCCGTTAAGCTTAATTTCCCGTGAACCGGGAGTCCGGCGGCGGGCGATCGCGAAAAACGAAAATCCCCCAAAGACTAAGCGCCAGGTCGCGAAGCCTGCGGCATGGCCGCGCGCGGGCGCTAGGCAGGCCTTTGTCTCGAAGGCTAAGATGTGCACAACCTCGCATCAAGCGAATCGCACCCGGCCCTGCCAATCCTCCATGCTCTCCTACAAGGAACACGACAACGCACAATCCGTGGAGATCAGCCTGAGCGGCCGCATCTCGACCGAGGAGTTCGACAAGGTCGCCCGCAAGCTCGAAGCCTTCATCGCGCGTCACGGCCAGGTGCGCGTGCTCGAGGTGATCGAGGACTTCGAAGGCATGGACGCCGCGGCGCTGTGGCACGACGTCAAGTTCAGCTTCCGGCATCTCAAGGATTTCAGCCGCATCGCCGTGGTGGCCAATCCGGAGACTCACAATCTCTGGTCGAGCCTCGTCTCGCCCTTCATCGACTGCGAAGTGGAGCATTTCGCCCCTGACGAGATCGCCGAGGCCCGCGACTGGTTGATGTGGCCGGAAGGCGCCGCCGACGCTTGAGGGCACCCCCTATTCGTCAGGCGTCTCGTCTGGTGTCTCTTCCGTTCCGTCCGGCTTTTCCTGGATCGACTGCAAATAGTCGATGATGGCGTCGACCTCGTGCGGACTGAAGACGAAGATCGGCATCTCCGGATGGCCCGACACGATGCCTTCGGCGAGCGACTCGGCGAGATCCTCGACCGGATACTTGCTGGATAAGGTGCGGAAGGGCGGCGCTTCCGGATTGGGACTGACCCCTTCCGTCCCGGTGGCATGACAGCGCGAGCAGTTCTTCTGGACGAGCACCCTGCCCTTGTCGGTCAGGTCCTTCTCGACGGCCATGGCGGGGGACGAGAGCCCAACCGCCAACAGCACCATCGCCGATATCTTCACCCGTGCCCAACGATGCATGGCGCAGTATCCCCTCATGCGATTCGAAAGAGCCATAAGATAGAGCCATAAGATAATGGCCGCGGAGAGGCTTTCAGACCTCTCATTCGCGGCCATAAACGGCTTCCTTCGCGCCCGACGCTACCAGGCGCCCAAAACAATTTCCCTAAATACCCGGCCTACGAGACCGCGGGCAGCCTAGTGATGCGGTTCGTGCTTGAGCCGCTCCATCTCATCCTTCAGACGCAGTTTTTGACGCTTCCATTCCGCGATCTTGAGGTCGTCGGCCGTCGGCCTTCCCTGCTCTTCTTCGATCTTGCGATCCAAGGCGCGGTGCCTCTCAGACAATTCCACGAGGTGTGCGTCTAGCGCCATATCGGACCTCCAATGTCTATTGTCGGGCACTCATTTTGACAAACTGGCGACGACTTGTCTAATGCCTGCCGCTCGCCTGCGGCATCGCCGCGCATGTTTCCACCGGCCCCGATCTTCTGTGCGGTTTAGAGGGCAAGCCCTTGCGCCGCTTTGGCTTCGCCACGATAATTCACTGTCCCGAGGGATAAAGGAGCGGGAGCGCCCGATGGAAAGCGAGGAAATTCGCGAGCTTCGGGCGATGCTAGCGAGGCTCAAGCAGGAGCATCGCGACCTGGACAGCGCCATCAACGCGCTGGAGGAGTCGGGTCGTGCCGATGCGCTCCAGCTCAAGCGCCTCAAAAAGAAGAAGCTTTTCCTGAAGGACGAGATTTCCCGAATCGAGGATCAGCTTCTCCCCGACATCATCGCCTGAGCCTCCGGTCCACCGCCGCAAGTACGACCAGACCGAGCAAGCCGCCGAAGATCTCCAAGCACAGGTAGACGATGAGGAGCAGGCTCGGCCGTCCGTCGACCACGAGGCTGATCAACCGACCGGCCGCGAGCGAAAATGCAAAGAAGATCGCCCAGATCACCGCGGTGCGCTGCCAGGCCGGATTGAACGCAGCGATGGCCCAGAACGCGGCGGCGCCGAGATAGAGGCACATCAAAGCCCGGAAGATATGGGTCAGGTCGGTCCCGGAGACGGTGATGTCGAGGGCCTGGGGCAGCGTCGTTGCGGGCGCGAGCCCGTAGCTGAGGGCAATCGGCACGACCAGAAAGACGAACAACAAGAGATAGAGCCGCATCAACATGTTGCTGGATGGGGCGTCAGGCGGGTCCTGGGACATCTGGTTCCCCTTCTCGAGAACTGACGGGTCCAAGGGCACAAGGATTCGGCGCCGGCCGCAAGCGGGATAAGCGCCAGTCGCGCCTTGCCAAGCAAGGGCGCGTCCCTATAATCGCGCGCTTTCCGCGAGCGGGCCCTCAGGCCCGAACCTTCCCATGAGCGAAAGCATGAGCGATGCGAAACCTGCCGTCGGCATCATCATGGGAAGCCGCTCGGATTGGCCGACCCTGAAAGCAGCCGCCGAAGTGCTCGACGCGCTGAGAGTGCCGTACGAGACGAAGGTCGTCTCCGCCCACCGTACGCCGAAGCGCCTCTACGACTATGCCTCGACCGCCCGCGATCGCGGCCTAAAGATCATCATCGCCGGCGCCGGCGGCGCGGCCCATCTTCCCGGCATGACCGCCTCCATGACGGAGCTTCCCGTGCTCGGCGTGCCGGTCGAAAGCCGCACCCTGAAAGGGCTCGACAGTCTCCTGTCCATCGCGCAGATGCCGGCCGGCGTGCCGGTCGGCACGCTCGCCATCGGTCCGGCCGGCGCCACCAATGCCGGCCTGCTCGCCGCCGGTATCCTGGCGCTCGCGGATGCGAGTCTCGCCGTGCGGCTCGCCGCCTGGCGCGCGACCCAGACCGCGTCCGTGTCCGAGGCCGTAGAAGATAATGCCTGAGCGGACGCTGCCCCCTGGCAGCACGATCGGTATTCTCGGCGGCGGCCAGCTCGGGCGCATACTGAGCGTCGCGGCAAGCCGGCTGGGTCTGAAGACACACATCTACAGTGACGAGGCAAACGCGCCGGCCTTCGATGTCGCCATGGCGCACACCGTCGCCGCCTATGACGACGAGGCGGCGCTTGCCGAGTTCGCCCGGAGCGTCGGCGTGGTCACCTGCGAGTTCGAGAACGTGCCCGCGCGCGCGCTGGAAATCGCCGGCAACGAAACCGCCGTCTTTCCGGGTCCGAAATCCTTCGCCGTGGCCCAGGACCGGCTTGCCGAAAAGGACTTCGTCGGCGCTCTCGGCATTGCGGTCGCGCCATACGCCGGGATCGACAGCCTCGGCGACCTCAAGGAAGGGCTCGCGCGCATCAAGACCCCTGCTCTGCTCAAGACCCGCCGCTTCGGCTATGACGGCAAGGGCCAGGTCATGATCCATACTATGTGCGAGGCCGGCACCGCCTGGGAGACGATCGGCGAGGTGCCGTGTGTACTCGAAGGCGTGGTCCGGTTCGAGCGCGAAGTCTCGATCGTTGTCGTGCGAGGGCAAGACGGCGAGATGCGGTTCTACGACGCGATCGAGAACGTCCACCAGGACGGCATCCTCGCCACGAGCCGCGTGCCGGCCCGCATCTCCGGCGCGATTGAGTTCGAGGCGCGAAAGATTGCCGGCGCCATTGCCGCCGCGCTTCAGCATGTCGGCGTGCTCTGCGTGGAGATGTTCGAGCGCGAAGGCGAGACGCCGCACCTGATCGTCAACGAATCCGCGCCCCGGGTGCATAATTCTGGGCACTGGACCATCGACGCCTGCCTCGTTAGCCAGTTCGAGAACCATATGCGGGCGATTTGCGGCTGGCCGCTTGGCGACATCGCCCGCCACAGCAATGCGGTGATGACCAATCTGATCGGCGCGGATGTGGATAACTGGCCGGCGCTCGCCGCGCAGCCCGGCACCGCGGTCCATCTCTATGGCAAGGCCGAAGCCCGGCCCGGCCGCAAGATGGGCCATGTGACTAGGCTCTTCCCCAAGACCTCGAATTGAGCTCTCACGCCCGGTCTGGACAATCGGCGGCGCTTTTGCTAGATCAGCCCCGGATGCGGGACCCAGGCCGGTTTTGGCTAGGGTCATCTTTGGCCCCGTACCAATCCCAAAACAGACGGCCAATTGGAGATCTAAGGCGCGTGCAAGTCGTCGTTCGCGATAACAATGTCGATCAGGCCCTTCGGGCGCTGAAGAAGAAAATGCAGCGCGAAGGCATCTTCCGCGAGATGAAGCTCCGTAATTATTACGAGAAGCCCTCCGAGAAGCGTGCCCGCGAGAAAGCCGAGGCCATCCGCCGCGCGCGCAAGCTCGCGCGCAAGAAGGCGCAGCGCGAGGCTGGAATCGGCCCCAAGCCGCGCGGCCGCCGCTAGACGCTGATTTTCCTGATTTAGGGTATTTGAGCCGGGAACCGCGTTCCCGGCTTTGTTGCGTGTGGCTACCGGTTGGCGACCGCCGCCGCGGCGACCGCCATGGGACGTCCGGCGCGGGCAACGGCCTTCTCTCTGACCACAACCGGCTCCGGCTGGAGGCTCGTCAGGAAGTCGCGCACTCTGGTCCAAGCACCCTGCTCGAAGAGATCGTTGTGGCCCGCCCGCGGCACGACGCTGAGGGTCTTCGGCTCGTTGGCCGCATGAAGCACCCGGCGTGCGTGATCGAGAGGAATCACATTGTCCCGGCCGCCATGGATGATGAAGAGCGGCACGGTGACCTCGCCGATGCGATCGATAGTGCGGTATTGGTCGGCCATGATGTATTGCAGCGGAAGGAGCGGCCACATCAGACGTCCGACATCCACCACCGAGGTAAACGGCGCCTCGAGCACGAGCGCCTTGGCCTCGCGCTGCAAGCAGAGCCGCGTGGCAACGGCGGTGCCGAGCGACTCGCCGTAGACGACGATGTCGTGGGGCGCGACGCCGAGCCCGCGCAGATAGTCATACGCGCTCACCGCATCCGCCGTGACGCGCTTCTCGGTCGGACGCCCGCCCGAGCCGCCATAGCGGCGGTAATTGAGCATGAACACGCCATAGCCGTCCGCACCGATCGCCTTGATCTTGCCGGCGCGGTCGGCGGCGTTGCCGCAGTTCCCTTGGAAGTAGAGGAGGGTCGGCTTGCCCGGTTGCGCTGGCCGGTACCACGCGATCAGCCGCGTCCCGTCGGCCGC
>CAZHCN010000132.1:0-6682 GCA_964530895.1 uncultured Methyloceanibacter sp.
CGCAGCAGATATTTCTGCCTTGCGTCGCCGCGGTCCTGCTTCACCGCCTCGATGGGGGCTGCCGAAAATCCGATACGGTCGAGCGCGGTGATCACGTCCACCTCGCCCGCCTGCTTTGGATCGTAGGTGACGGCGAGCCGCTTGGCCGCGAGCGAGGCCCGCGCGCTCTCCACGCCCGGAACGCGCAAAGCCGCCCGCTCCACCGAGCGCAGGCACGCGCCGCAATGCATCTCATCCACCGCGAGCACGAGTGTG
Source organism: uncultured Methyloceanibacter sp. (assembly GCA_964530895.1). Lineage (GTDB taxonomy): Bacteria > Pseudomonadota > Alphaproteobacteria > Rhizobiales > Methyloligellaceae > Methyloceanibacter. The sequence continues at coordinate 256 of CAZHCN010000132.1, forward strand.
GAAGGCGCCGCCGCCGGAGCCTGCTGCTTTGCAAGCTCGGTCGGATGCGCGGTCATGGCCGGTCCGCGACGAAGAGGCGCCGCTTCAAACGGTAAACCGGATCGCCCCCCTCCACCTTCCGCGACTCCACCGCGACGACCCATTGCCCCGGCGCGAGCCGGATATCGCTCGCATAGACGCCTTTGGCGATCTCGGTGAACGCGACCGTTTGGTCCTCACGGTTGGTGGCTCCGCGTCCGACCACGCCGCCAAGCTTGAGGCCTGCGACCGGCGCTTCAGTCTTGTCTCGGAAGCGCACGGTCAAGCGGCCCTTGGCGTCGTCGTAGGCAAGATCGGTCGTCCAGCCCAGCGCCTGTTGCCGCTCGGCGGCGGCAATCGTCTCATTGTAGTTCAAGCCGGCGCGGTAAGGATCGGGCCTGTCGCCGCCGCTGAACGTATCGAGCGCGTAATAGACGAGCATCGAATTGGCGACGAGCATCACCCCGAAGAACAGGATGAGGCTCAGGAGCATATGACGCCCGCTAAAGCCGTTTGCGAACCAGCCCTCAGTCCTCATCGCGGCGGCCCCTGGAACGTCGCATCGTGCTCGAGCGTCGCGCCGCTGGCGACGTCGGTGATGACAAACTCGAACTCGGTGGCCGTCGCCGTGAGGGCCTTCACGCCCGCCTTGTCGAGGGTGACGTAGACCGTGACCGACTGAAGATTGTCCGGCGGCACCGGCACAACGGCATCCTCATGGCCGATCATGTCGAGCTTCGCGCCCGGCAGATCCTCCACGCTGACTTTGTAGGCGCGCGGCGTGTAGAGCTTGTTGAGCAGCTTGATGGTGAAGCCGTTGCGCACGCCGCCATCGGACAGCTTCACATAGAGCGGATTGCGGTCATGCAGGACGCTCACATCGAGATCGGGCCGAAGCATCAAGGCGACGAGCATGATCGCGCTGACGACGGCGATGGCCGCAGCGTACAGGATCACCCGCGGGCGCACGATCTTGACCGGCTCGGCGGCCTTATCCCCCACCTCGAGGTTCCGCACCGTATCGTAGGCGATGAGACCGGTCGGCCGCTCGACCTTGATCATGATCTCGTCGCACGCATCGATGCACAGCGCACATTGGATGCATTCGAGCTGCGGCCCGTTGCGAATATCGATGCCGGTCGGACACACGGCAACGCATTGGCGGCAATCGACGCAGTCGCCCCGACCATCCCAGGACTGACCCGTCTTATGCGGCCCGCGCGGCTCGCCACGCCAGGCGCGATAGGAGATCAGAAGCGAATCGCGGTCGAACATAGCGCCCTGGATGCGCGGCCAAGGGCACATATAGATGCAGACCTGCTCGCGGGCGATGCCGCCGAGCACATAGGTGGAAGCGGCGAACAACCCGACAAACAGATAAGCGACCGTCGGCGCCTGAAAGGTGAGGAACTGATGCGCAAGCGTCGGCGCGTCGGCGAAATAGAACACCCAGGCGCCGCCCGTGGCGATGGCGATCAAGAGCCACGTCAGATGCGTGGCGCCCTTCTTCCACAACGTCTCGCCGGCCCAAGGATGCTTGTCGAGCCGGAGCCGCGCATTGCGGTCGCCCTGCCAGAAGCGCTCCACCGCGATCATGAGGTCGGTCCACACGGTCTGCGGGCAGGTGTAACCGCACCACACACGCCCCGCGATCGACGTGACGAGGAACAGGCCGAGGGCGGCGAGCACCAAGAGTCCCGTGACGTAATAAAACTCTTGCGGCCAGATCTCGAGGAAGAAGAAGTAGAAACGCCGCGACGGGAAATCGATGAGCACCGCCTGGTCGGGAAGATAGGGCCCGCGGTCCCAGCGGATCCACGGCACGAAATAATAGATGCCCAGCGTCACCGCCATGACGATCCATTTAATCGTGCGGAAGGTACCGTGGGCCTCTTTTGGATAGACCTTGGTGCGGCCGGCATAGAGCGACGTCTTCTCGCCGCCGGCAGCCGGCGTATCGCTCGCAGTAACGCTGGGCGCGGTGTTCATGGGGGCACGATTGCCGTTTCGGCGCCCGACGGGGGCGCTGGGTCGTTCTTGCACTTCAGCCATAGCCATCACAGAGCCTAGAGGCTACTGACCGCCGCCAAGCGAGTGGACGTATATGGCGAGTTCCTTGATCGTCGCAGGATCGAGGCGCCCAGTCCAGGCGGGCATTACGCCGCCGCGGCTATTGGTAATCGTCTCGATGACGGTAGCCTTGTCTCCGCCATAGAGCCACAGCTCGTCAGTCAGGTTCGGCGCACCGAGCGCCTGGTTGCCCTTGCCGTCCTTACCGTGGCAGGGCGAGCAGTTGGCGGCGAAAATCGTCGCACCGCGGCCCGCGGCCGCCTGATCGTCAGCGTTGCCGGACAAGGAAAGAACATACTCGGCGACATCGTTGACCTGTTCCGGCTTCAACATACCGAGCTTGCCGAAGGCCGGCATCTGCGTATTGCGCATCTCGGGATCGCCGGACCGAATGCCATGTTGAATGGTTTGATGAATGGCATCCAGCGAGCCGCCCCACAGCCAGACGTCGTCGCGTAAGTTCGGATACCCGAACGCACCTTGCGCGCCGCGGCCGTGGCAAGGCGCGCAGTTATCGCCGAACGCCGCCGCGCCGCCGGCGAGCGCAAAGCTTAAGAGCTGGGGATCGGCCTCGATTGCCTTAAGGTCGCTCGACGCGATCTTGTCGCGATAGGTCGCCTGCGCGGCTTTCGCCTGCGCCAGATCCTCCGCGACCCTCTCACGCTGGCTGTAGCCGAGATAACCCTTGGTGTAACCGGACACCAACGGCCACGCGGGATACAGGATCCAATAGCCGATCGCCCAGATGATGCAGGCATAGAACGTATAAAGCCACCACTTGGGCAGCGGCTTGTTCAACTCCGCGATGCCGTCCCACTCATGGCCGGTCGTTTCTTCTGACGTGTCGCCGTGCTTCTTGGCCATGACCTTAGCCGTCTTTCTCGTTCTTGGACTCAGGATCGCCTTCGAGAGGGAGCCTCGCCGCCTCTTCGAACTTCTTCTTGTTGCCGGGCCAGAACGCGTAGACCAGGACCGCGACGAACAAGCCGATGAAGAAGAGAAGCGCCAAAACTTGGCTGATCGACGCCACTTGCTCGTAGTTCATGACGGGATCCTCACCTTAGATTGGGTCCTTCGGCGTCAAACTTCGCGAAGTCGACCAGGGTGCCCAGCATCTGCAGGTAGGCAATCACTGCATCGAGCTCGGAGACATAGCTCGGATCGCCGTCGAACGACCGCACCTGAGCCTTGGGATAGCGCGCAAGGAAGGCTTTTAGGCCCTCGGCATCACCGCCGCCCGCCTGCAGCTCGATATCGGCCTTCGCGTCCTTGATGTCCTCGTCGGTGTACGGCACGCCCTCGATGCGAAGCGCATTCAGGTTCTGGTCGATGTTGCGGTAATCCAGCTCGCGCTTGGCGAGGAACGGATAGCCCGGCATCACCGATTCGGGCACCACGGCGCGCGGATCGGTCATGTGCGCGCGATGCCACTCATCGGAGTACTTGCCGCCGACCCTGGCGAGATCGGGGCCCGTGCGCTTCGATCCCCATTGGAACGGATGATCGTACATGCTCTCGGCCGCCAGGCTGTAATGCCCGTAGCGCTCGACCTCGTCCTTGAGCGAGCGAATCATCTGGCTGTGGCAGAGATAGCAGCCCTCGCGGACATAGATATCGCGCCCGGCCAGCTCGAGCGGCGTATAGGGCCGCATGCCTTGCACCTTCTCGATGGTCGAGCTCAGCCAGAACAGCGGGGCGATCTCCACCAAGCCGCCAATGGCGACCACGATGAGAATTCCGACGAGCAGGAGGATGGAGCTCGTCTCGATGATTTGATGCTTTGCCCAGTCCATCTGATCCCCCTACTCGGCCGGAGCCACGTATTCACCGGGGCGGAACTCGGGCGCCGCCGCCACGCGCGGCTGGTCCGCCGCATCCACCGGCTCATCGCCCCGCGCCGTCCGCCACAGATTGTACGCCATGAGCAGCGAGCCGATGACGAACAGCAGTCCGCCTGTCGCCCGGATGATGTAGAAGGGATGCATCGCCTCGACGGTTTCGACGAACGAGTACTCGAGGAAGCCTTGGGAGTCGTAGGCCCGCCACATCAGCCCTTGCAGGATGCCGGACACCCACATCGAGGTGATGTAGAGCAGGATGCCGAGCGTCGCGATCCAGAAGTGCCACTCCACCAGACGCTGCGAGTAGAGCGCCTTGCGATGCCACAGCCACGGCACGAGGCAGTAGAGGGCGCCGAAGGTGATGAAGGCGACCCAGCCGAGCGCACCCGAATGCACGTGTCCGATGGTCCAGTCTGTGTAGTGCGACAGCGCGTTCACCGACTTGATGCTCATCAGCGGGCCTTCGAAGGTCGACATGCCGTAGAAGGCGACGGCGACGATGAGCATGCGGATGACGGGATCCGTCCTGAGCTTGTCCCAGGCGCCGGACAGCGTCATCAGGCCGTTGATCATGCCGCCCCAGGACGGCATCCACAGAATGATGGAGAAGGTCATGCCCAGCGTCTGCGCCCAGTCGGGCAGCGCCGTGTAGTGCAGATGGTGCGGTCCGGCCCAGATGTAAATGAAGATCAGCGACCAGAAATGCACCACCGACAACCGGTAGGAATAGATCGGCCGCTCGGCGCGCTTCGGCACGAAGTAGTACATCATGCCGAGGAAGCCCGCGGTGAGGAAGAAGCCGACCGCGTTGTGGCCGTACCACCACTGGGTCATGGCGTCCTGCACGCCGGAATAGATGATGTAGCTCTTCGAGCTGACCAGCGAGATCGGCACCGCCAGGTTGTTGACGATGTGCAACATGGCGATGGTGACGATGAAGGCGAGATAGAACCAGTTCGCCACGTAGATATGGGGTTCGCGCCGCTTGGCGATGGTGGCGATGAAGACCAGGAAGTAGACGACCCAAACGAACGTCAGCCAAAGATCGACATACCACTCTGGCTCCGCGTACTCCTTTGATTGCGTGACGCCGAGGATGTAGCCGGTGGCGGCGAGCACGATAAAGAGCTGATAGCCCCAGAACACGAACCACGGCGACCATCTGCCGGCGAGCCGCGCCCGGCAGGTCCGCTGCACGACGTAGAACGACGTGGCGATGAGCGCATTGCCGCCAAAGGCGAAGATGACGGCGGATGTATGCACCGGGCGTAAGCGCCCGAAATTGGTCCAGGGCAGATCGAGATTGAGGACCGGGAAAGCGAGCTGCCAGGCGATGATATCGCCGATGAGGAAGCCGGCGAGCCCCCAAAAAACAGTAGCAATGACCCCGGCGCGGATGACGCCGTCGGCATATCCGGTCGCGTCCCGAGGCTCTTTCTTCTCGACGATCTGCGTCAGGATGAAGAGGAATGCGAGGCCTGCCGCGCCGAGCAGGAGACAACCGTGGAAGGCGATGACCCTGTCCTCGCCGGCCAATGCCAGGATGAGGCCCACGATGACGCAAAGGGCCGCCGCCGCGAGCGCCAGAAAATCGGAAAAGGCCTTCCACTCGTCACGCTGGAGCATTGCAGGCATCGCTCATCCCCTCTTTTGCCGACACTTGCTCTAGGCGGCGCCCCATAACCTTGACCAAGATCAAACTCCTTCTCAAGAGCCCCGCGGCAGACCCTCCCCCGAAACCTCATGGGTTCGCCCCAGGAGCGCAGAACGGCCGAGGACAACCGAGGGCCGCAAGATTCAAGAAATGGCGCGATCGCGCTTCCTCTTGTCATCCGGGCGACCTATGATTGGCCGTCTCTGGGTGGGTGCTATGCGACTTCTTCTTGGAATCGTACTCGGCGTATTCCTCACGATCATCGTCGTCTACATTGTCGATCTCGGCGCCGACGGCGTCGAGCAACGGCATATGGTCAATTGGGACGTGGTCGGCGAGAAGCTGAGCCACCTGACCGCCGGCCTGCAGGCCATGTGGGCCGACTTCACCCGAGAGATGACCGGCCCGTCATAGGCCTCTCCCGCAGCTACACTTTTTCGATCGGGGCGGGTTTGGACGGCTTGTCCTCGCGCGAGCCTTTAGGGTGCGTACTCGACTTCTCGGCCTGCGCCGTCGCCACCATGTTCATGCCGACGAAGAACGCCGCGCCGCTGCCGACGACCGCAGCGATGGCCAGGCCGCGCAAGGCTGCCCGGAGATTTTCCCGTCGCTCCGACCGCTGCATCCGGACGGTTCGATTGACATAGGCCAGAAATGCGCTGAGCAGACCGGCGATCGCCCCGCCGCTGAAGAAGAGCATGGCGGTGGCAACCTTCCGGTCGACGGTTCCTTCGGGGGCCTGCGCAATGACGAAAAGCAGAATGAAGGCGGCTGCGCCGTTCAGCAGTACGAGGAACGACAAGGCGCGGTTGGCGAAACGGTTCCGCTCGCGCTCGACAAACAT
>CAZHCN010000133.1:0-6662 GCA_964530895.1 uncultured Methyloceanibacter sp.
ATCACGTCGGCATTCAGACGGCGCAGCAGCTTGACCGCGGCGACGGCCGTGCCGCCGGTGGCGATCAGGTCGTCCACCAGCAAAACCGGCGCGCCCGCGCTGAGCGCATCCTCGTGGACCTCGATGACGTCGACGCCGTATTCCAGCTCGTAATCCTGGCCGATGGCCTTGGCCGGCAGCTTGCCCTTCTTGCGGATGGGCACGAAGCCGCAATGCAGCCGGTCGGCCGCTGCACCGCCGAGGATGAACCCGCGCGCCTCGATGCCGGCGACCGACTCCACCCGCTGGTCGTGGAACGGCTTGACCAGCGCCTCGACGCACGCGCGGAAGCCGGACGGGTGACCGAGCAACGTGGTGATGTCGCGGAACATGATCCCGGGCTTCGGATAGTCCGGTATGGTCCGCACGAGACCCTTGAGATCGATTTCGGTGGTCAACGTCATATTTCGGGCCTCTCCCCTCAAGTCAGCGCCATGGTCGCTATACTGGAAGCAAAAGCGGCTGGCTAGCCGCGCGCCCCGAGAGAGGTTTACCCCTTCAACACGCGGCCCGCGACCGCATCGAGCTTCTTCAAAAGCGCGGGATCGCGCGCTTCCGGAGCGGTGATGATCGCCGTATCGAGCGCGCGGTCCGAGCCGACCGGGCAAGGCTCGTGCTCCCGCGGAAAATCCTTGGCCAGCCGCGCCACGAGGCGGGCCGCCTTCTCGGCGTTCGCCATCAAGACGCGGATGATGTCCTGCACGGTCACCGCCTCATGGTCGGGATGCCAGCAGTCGAAATCGGTGACCATGGCGACCGTGGCGTAGCAAAGCTCCGCCTCCCGGGCGAGCTTGGCCTCGGGCAGGTTGGTCATGCCCACCACCGAATAGCCGAGCCCCTTGTAGGTGAGGCTTTCGGCAAGCGTGGAGAACTGCGGGCCCTCCATGCACACATACGTTCCCTCCCGAACATAGGGAATGCCTTCCGCCTCCGCTGCTTCGGCGAGATGGATGCGCAGGCGCGGCGAGACCGGATGCGCCATGGAGACATGGGCGACGCAGCCCGTGCCGAAGAACGAGCTCGGACGGCCGTAGGTGCGATCGACGAACTGGTCCACGAGGACGAACGTGCCGGGCGACAGCTCTTCCTTGTAAGAGCCGCAAGCCGACAACGAGATGAGGTCGGTGACCCCGGCCCGCTTCATGACGTCGATATTGGCGCGATAATTGATGTCGGTCGGCGAGAACCTGTGCCCCTGAGCGTGGCGCGACATGAAGACGATGGGCAGCCCCTCGATATCGCCGATCCGCACCGCGGCGGACGGCGCGCCCCAAGGACTCTCGATGCGCTCCTCGCGAACGTTCTGAAGTCCAGGCAGGTCGTAGAGCCCCGAGCCGCCGATAATCCCGAGCACTGCTTTCGTCATGGTTCTCCCTCTGGCCTCGTGCGCCGGCGCACCCTACTCACCGATCTGCATGTAGACCAGAGCCCACACGTGATGACCGCGATGATCGTCGCTCGGCTTGGCGTCTCCTGCCCGCGTGTTGAGGAGCCAGATCGGTCCTTGCTGGCCGAGGCCGAGCGGCACGCCGTCGGCGGAGAGCGCCAAGATCCAATCGGAGCTTTTGATGTCCTCGGGCAGGAGATAGCCGGTATAGCCGTCCGCCGCCACGAAGGTGGTCTTCACCTGCGCCGCCTCGATAAAGCCCAGCACCTCGCGGAGCAACGGCCCGGAGAAGGTCGCCGGCTTATCGAACTCGGGCGGCTGCGCCGTCACCGTCCCTTGCGGGAGCTCGAGCAGCATCTTCCGGTCGAAGGCGAAGGCGTGCTTGAAGTTGATCTTCAGCCCGGCAAGCAGACTGTCGCGTTTCGGATCGAGCGGGCCGCGATTGGACTTGCCGACGAAGCCCCCGACCGTGAGCAGAACCATGCCCTCAGGCGCCGGCGCTCCGTCCTCGGCAAACGCCGGAAGGCCCGCGAGCGCGACGAACAGAAAGACGAGCGCCCGCTTCATGGGCTTGCTCACGTTGCGTGGGTATGATCTTGGCGATGCAGGCGCGCCCACACGGCGCGTTTTGAGAGGTACATGATCACCGCGAACACGATGAGGAAGATCATGACCCTCGCCCCGAGCTTGTACCGCTCTTCGAGCTTCGGCTCGGCTGCCCACATCAGGAAGGCCGACACGTCCCTGGCGTAGTTTTTCACCGTGGGCTTGGTGCCGTCGGTGTACGGGACGGCGCCGTCGAAGAGCGGCGGCGGCATGGCGACCTGATGACCGGGGAACGCCGTGTTGTACTGCATGCCCTGGGTCATGTGGAAACCGGCCGGCGGCTTCTCATAGCCGGTCAGCAGCGAATAGATATAGTCGGGGCCGCCTTCCCGCGCCTTGGCGATGACCGAAAGGTCCGGCGGCAATGCGCCTCTATTCGCCACGCGTGCCGCCTCCTCGTTGGGATAGGGCGAACGGAAATGGTCTGACGGCCGTCCGGGGCGCTCGTACATCTCGCCTTTGTCGTTCGGTCCGTCGGTGACCTGCACTTGCGAGGCAAGCGTCTCCACGTCCTTGGGTGAGAACTGCGGCCCGCCGGCCTCGCCGAGGTTCCGGTAGGTCAACAGATGCATCGAATGGCAGTTCGAGCAAATCTGCTTGTAGACGTGAAAGCCGCGCTGGAGCTGCGCCCGGTCGTAGGAGCCGAAGGGCGGGTCGAACGACCAATCCTGCGTCACGATTTGCGGCCCGTTGCCATTGGGCCCCTCTTCGGCGAGGCCAACGGCGGGAACGATAAGGCCCGCGACGAGCGCGGCGGCGAGTGCGCGAAAGGTCTTCATCACGCCACCCCCTCGGGAACAGGCTCACGCGCCGGCCGCGGCGGCTCCGCCGCTTGCGGCCCTTCCGAGGAACCGAGCACGGACTGAGTGATGCTGCCGGGAAGCTTCTTTGGCCGCTCGATCAAGCCGACGATCGGCATGACGAGAAGGAAGAAGGCGAAATAGTAGAAGGTGAACACCCGCCCGAAGAACAGGTACCAGCCCTCCGGCGCTTGCGAGCCGAGATAGCCGAGCGCGAGACACGTGATCGCGAACAGCCAGAAGAACCATTTGTAGATCGGCCGGTAGGTCGTGGACCGGATGCGCGACGTGTCGAGCCACGGCACGAAGAACAGAATGGAGATGGCCGAGATGAGCGCGATCACGCCGAACAGCTTGTTCGGGATGGCGCGCAGGATCGCGTAGAACGGCAGGAAGTACCACTCCGGCACGATGTGCGGCGGCGTCTGCAGCGGATTAGCCGGAATGTAGTTGTCGGGATGGCCCAGATAGTTCGGCGCGTAGAACAGAAGGAACGCGAACAGGATCAGGAACATCACCAGCGCGAAGCCGTCCTTGATCGTGTAGTAGGGATGGAACGGGATGGTGTCCTTCGGCGACTTCACGTCGACGCCCGTGGGGTTGTTGTTGCCGGGCATGTGCAGCGCCCAAACGTGCAGGATCACCACGCCGGCGATGACGAAGGGCAAGAGGTAGTGCAGCGCGAACAGCCGGTTCAGCGTCGGACCACCCACCGAGAAGCCGCCCCAGATCCACTGCACGAGCGTCGTGCCAAGCCCCGGGATCACCGCGTCGAGCGACGAGAACAGGTTGGTGATCACGGTCACCGCCCAGAAGCTCATCTGCCCCCAAACCAGCGAGTAGCCCATGAACGCGGTGGCGATCATGAGCAAGAGGATCAAGACGCCGAGAATCCACAAGATCTCGCGCGGCGCCTTGTAGGAGCCGTAATAGAGGCCGCGGAACGTATGGATGTACGCGGCGAGGAAGAACATCGAGGCGCCGACCGCGTGCGAATAGCGCAACAGCCAGCCCCAGTTCACGTCGCGCATGATCTTTTCGACGGAATCGAACGCACCGTCGGCCGTCGGCACGTAGTGCATGGCGAGCACGATGCCGGTCACGATCTGGATGGCCAGCATGAAGGTGAGGATACCGCCGAAGGTCCACCAGTAGTTCAAGTTGCGCGGTGTGGGGAAGACCATGAACTGGTCATGCATCAACCGCGGGATCGGCAGCCGCGCATCGATCCATTTCTCGATGCCGGTCGACGGTTTGTAGGAAGAAGGATGCGCCATGGGCCGGCTTATCCGATCTTGATCTTGGTGTCGGAGGTGAGCTTGTAAGGCGGGATATACATGTTCTGCGGCGCAGGGCCTTTCCGAATACGGCCGGCCGTGTCGTATTGCGAGCCGTGGCACGGACAGAACCAGCCGCCATACTCGCCCTTATAGTCGCCGACCGCCTGGCCCTTCGGAATGCAGCCGAGATGCGTGCAGATGCCGATCATGATGAGCCATGGGAGCTTTTCGGGCGCGGCGCGGTTCGCATCGGTCGCCGGCGCGTCCTCGGGCAGGTTGGCGTTGCGCGCGATCGGGTCGACCAGATCGCTGAGCTTAACGGCATCCGCCTCCTCGACCTCTTTTTTCGTGCGGTGGCGAATGAAGATCGGCTTGCCGCGCCACATCACGGTGATGGCCTGGCCCTCCTCGATGTGGCCGACATCCACACTGGTGGAGGCCATCGACAGGGCCGAGGCGTCGGGGTTCATCTGATCGAGCAGCGGCCACAGCACGGCGGCGCCACCGATCACCGCGAAGGCGCCGGCGCCGACCAGAATCACGTCGCGCCGTGTGGGATCGTCCTCGGGAAGGACGGAAGGATCGGTAGAACTATCTGGATTGGCCACGAGCCAAGAGCTCCATGCGTAAGGAGCCGGAGAGAGCAACGCCCAGCCCCTCGGCTCTCAAGCCGGCTACAATCAAGCCGCGCTTCTGTTATTGCCTCTCTTCATGCCGAATTCCGGCAAGTTTTGTTGGTTATCTGGCATCAGCACTCCAGGTTGTCCAGGTCCCGTTATGTGGGCAAATTGGCGCACACCGCTGCTTCGCAGAGGGCTAGCACGGGTTTGAGCGAACCAAACTTGATCCCTATCAAGGCCGTGCACTCTTTCGCGCGATGCCATTCCGAGAGCGAAGCAGCTATAGGGATGGTCGAGACGCGCGGGAGCGCTCCGCCAAGAAATCGATGGACATGAAGACGGACCGACAAGCAGGCACAGGCCAATCGTCACGCGGCGACTTCGAGGCCAACAAGGATCGGGCGCAAAGCTGGTTCGAGACCTTGCGCGACCGGATGCTCGAAGCGCTCGAGGCGGTCGAGGACGCGGCCGAAGGCGCCCCCGGCTGCGAGGGTAAGCCGGCCGGGCGTTTCGTCCGCACGCCGTGGACCCGCGAAGAAGGCGGCGGCGGCGTGATGTCTCTCATGTCGGGCCGCGTGTTCGAGAAGGTCGGCTGCCATGTCTCGACCGTGCACGGACGCTTCCCCCCCGAATACGCGAAGCAGATCCCCGGCGCCGCCGAGGACCCGCGCTTCTGGGCCTCCGGCATGTCCTTCATCGCCCACCCGGTGAACCCGAACGCGCCGACCGGACATATGAACACCCGCATGGTGGTGACGTCGAAGGGCTGGTTCGGCGGCGGCGGCGACCTCACGCCCGTGCTCAACCGGCGGCGCACCCAAGAGGATCAGGACTCGAAGGACTTCCACGCCGCCATGAAGGCGGCCTGCGAGGGCCAGCCCTCCGCCGACTATGCCCGCTTCAAGGCCTGGTGCGACGAGTATTTCTACCTGCCCCATCGCAACGAGCCGCGCGGCATCGGCGGCATCTTCTACGACTATCTCGACACCGGCGACTGGGAGGCCGACTTCGCCTTCACGCAAGGTGTCGGCACGGCCTTCGTCGCCATCTACCCGGAGATCGTCCGCCGCAACATCTCCACCCCCTGGACCGAGGCGGACCGCGAGGAGCAGCTCATCCGGCGGGGCCGCTACGTGGAGTACAACCTCCTCTACGACCGGGGCACGATCTTCGGGCTGAAGACCGGCGGCAATGTCGAGGCGATCCTCTCCTCCATGCCGCCATTGGTGAGGTGGCCTTAGCCCCCTACCCGCGCACCCCGGCATACATCAGCGGCGGGGTTGTGAGGCCCGTGGTCTCCAGCGAGACGGCGGTGCCGAGGCGGCTGTCGAACAGGGGCGCCTGGGCGGCGACGCGGGCCATGAGGATGGCGAGCGCCGTAAGTACCAGAACCACCACGATCTTCCACATTTCCGCCTCCCTCCGATCGGCACCGGATGCGCATCACGCGCGTCCTGATGCTCGGTTTAGGGTTTGGCGGCTGAACTCAGTCTGAGGCGGCCGTTCATCTGGCGTTTAGATAATCCGATCGGGCGATAGTTCCTTCTTGCCAAGGGCTTCCACCTGTCCCATCCTCCCGGGACCGGGCGCCCAAGGCTTTGGGCGCGGACTTGGACGACGGCAAGTGACTACGGCGCAAAGCTCGACCCTTTCCTGACATCTCAAGACGTCGTGGGCCCTCCCTTGACTGGGGGCGGTCGGCGGCCCGTTACGTATGAAACTTTGAACGGGAAAGGAATTCCCCCAATGTCTCGTGTGAACGGCACAGTGAAATTCTTCAATCATTCGCGTGGGTTCGGCTTCATTCAGCCGGACGACGGCGGCAAGGACGTGTTCGTCCACGCCTCGGCGCTTCAGCGCTCCGGCGTGCCGGCCCTCAACGAGGGCGACAAGGTCTCCTTCGAGATCGAGGACGACCGCCGCGGCCGCG
>CAZHCN010000134.1:0-6579 GCA_964530895.1 uncultured Methyloceanibacter sp.
TCGAGGACGCCAAGAACTTCGTCGCGCCGCCGTTCCGCATGATGTACGAGGACAACCAGTCCGGCGAAGACGTGGATCCGCTGCCCGGCTATATGCCGCCGCGGGAGAGCGTCGAGACAAACCCCAACCTTGCCGAGCATTACCCGCTCAACATCATCTCGCCGAAGAGCCACGGGTTCCTGAACTCGTGCTATGCCAACGAGGTTCACAAGATCAAAGGGCAGGGCGAGCAGTTCGTGCTGATCAGCCCGCAAGATGCGGCGGCGCGCTCGATCCGCGAAGGCGATCCCGTGCGCGTGTTCAACGGCCGCGGCGACTTCGAGGGGGTGGCGCGCGTCACCGACGACGTGAACGAAGGCGTCGTCGTCGCGACGCTCGGCTATTGGCGGAGTCTCAACCGTTCGGACGGCTCGGTGAACTGCATCTCCTCCGCCGAGTTCTGTAGCCTCGGGCGGGCGCCGACCTTCTCCGACAATCTGGTCCAGGTCGTGCGCGTGAACTGACGCACGTGGCGCTCGGTTCTTTACTGCGCGAGCGGATCGAGGGCGAGGAAGTACGCGTCGGCTTCGCCGAGCTCTTCTTCGACCTCGTCTTCGTCTTTGCCGTCACGCAGCTCTCGCATTTCCTGCTGCATCATTTCACGCCGCTCGGCGCGGTCGAAACCGTCCTTCTGCTGATCGCGGTGTGGTGGGTGTGGATCTACACGAGCTGGGTCACCAACTGGCTGGATCCCGGCAAGACAGCCGTGCGGCTGATGCTGTTCGTGCTGATGATCGCGGGGCTGGTGCTGTCGACATCGATCCCAGAAGCCTTCGAGGGGCGGGGGCTCGTCTTTGCGCTCGCCTATACGTTCATGCAGGTCGGCCGCAGCGCCTTCACCATGTGGGTGCTCAAAGACGTCAGCCCGGCGAACCACCGGAATTTCCAGCGCATCACCGCGTGGTTCGCGGCCTCAGCGGTTTTGTGGATCGCAGGCGGCCTGGCCGAGGACGAGGCGCGGCTTGGATTGTGGGCCGGTGCGATCGCGTTCGAGCTTGCCGGGCCGGCGTCCCGCTTCTTCGTCCCCGGGCTCGGCCGGTCCCGGACGACCGATTGGGATATCTCCGGCGCACATATGGCGGAGCGCTGCGGCCTTTTCATTATCATCGCGCTCGGCGAGTCTATCCTGGTGACGGGCGCGACCTTCGCCGAGCTCGAATGGACGTGGCTCACGAGTGCGGCGTTTCTCGCGGCTGTCGTCGCGAGCATCGCCATGTGGTGGATCTATTTCAACGTGGGCGCCGAATGCGGCAGCCATCTGATCGCGCGGTCAGCCGACCCGGGCCGCGTGGCCCGCATCGCCTATACCTATCTTCATCTGCCAATCGTGGGCGGCATCATCCTCGCGGCGGTTGGCGACGAGTTTCTGCTTGCGCATCCCGAAGGTCATGCCGATGTCAATGTGGCAATTGCCGTAGCAGGCGGCGCGGCGCTCTATCTCCTCGGCAATCTTCTGTTCAAGCGGGCTGCGCTCGGCTATTGGCCGCTCTCACATTTGGCCGGTCTTGCGTTTCTCATCGTCATTACCTCGCTCATGTCTATCGAGACGCCCTTGATGATGGGCGCCGCGGTCGCGATGGTGCTCGTCGTGGTCGCGGCCTGGGAGACGCGGTTCGCGCCCAAAGATCTTGTAGACGCCTGAGGCCGAAGAGCTACTCGGCGGCGGCCTTGGGCTTGGCTTTCACCTCTTGCAGCGGGGTGAAGCCCTCGAACTCCGGATGGCCGAGATAGAGCGGCTTGCCGCCGCCGGCGCTTGCGTGCGCCTTGCGGAAAGCGTCGGACCGCGTCCACGCCTCGAAGTCGGCTTGCGACCGCCACTGACTATGGGAGGCGTAGAGCACGTAGTCGTCCTGCTCGGGGCCCTTCAACAGATGAAACTGGATGAAGCCCGGCACGTCCTCGAGATGAGTCTCGCGCGTGAGCCAGACCTGCTCGAAGTCATGCTCCGAGCCCTTCTTCACCTTGAACCGGTTCATGGCGATGAACATGACGCACTCCGTATCATGAAAAGGATGCACTTGCTAACGTGGCGCGGGACGGGGAAAACCTAGGCGAGCCGGGGCGGTTTGTCTTGGGTGACGCATTTTCGGAACAGAGCTTAAGCACCTGAAAGGTTTGACCTTGCTTGAGGCGTGACAAGGCGCCCCAGGCGATCGAGCCTCGCGCACGCTGGCGATCGTGTTTTGTCACTTCCCATTTCGTCTGTCACATCCCATTTAGAGGTTCCCGGCACACTGCTTCCGCGACAAACCCCCTAGGAGGCTACCCATGAACAAACAGATGACGGCCAAGGAGCGCCAGAAGGTCAAGCTCGATACCCCGACCGACCTCGGCTCCAACGCCACCCGCGACATCTCGGCCGCGCTCAACGCGCTGCTTGCCGACGTGTTCGCGCTCTACTTGAAGACGAAGAACTTCCATTGGCATGTGAGCGGGCCGCATTTCCGCAGCCTGCATCTCTTGTTCGACGAGCACGGCGATCAGATCTTCGCCATGACCGACGAGATCGCCGAGCGTGTGCGCAAGATCGGCGGCACAACGCTGCGCTCGATCGGCAATATCGCGCGGCTCCAGCGCATCCCCGACAATGACGCCGAGTATGTCGATCCTCTCGACATGGTGGCGGAGCTCGGCCAGGACAATCAGGCGCTGATCGCCAGCATGCGCCAGGTACATGACCTGTGCGACGAGGAGAACGACGTGGCGACGGCGAGCCTGCTCGAGAATTGGATCGATCAGACCGAGAGGCGCGTCTGGTTCCTGTTCGAGACGAGCCGGGCCGGGGACCCGGGCCACTAGGTTACTTCCTAGCAGGATTTCAGGCGGCGGTGCTCCGGACGGGCGCCGCCGCCTTTTGTTGTCTGCCTCCGGTTCGGTTGGAACCCTCCCCTGGACGGCTCTCCGGCCACGCCACACCATTTGCCTTGGCCCCGCGGTCTCTATAGGAAACGGGGTCTCCTAAAGCGGCCAGGCAGTCCATGATTCAAAAAGCCCGGAACATCATTCAGAGCTTTATCGACTCCGAGGCCTCGGGGGGCTTGGTGCTCATGGCCAGTGCCGCGCTCGGCATGATCGTGGCCAACTCGCCTTTCGCCAGCGACTACGACCACATCCTGCACGTGGAGGTCGGCGGCCTCTCGGTCCTGCATTGGATCAACGACGGGCTGATGGCCTTGTTTTTTCTGTTGGTCGGGCTCGAAATCAAGCGCGAGATGCTGGTCGGCGAGCTCGACAGCTGGCCGCGGCGAGCGCTGCCGCTGATCGCGGCTGTCGGCGGCATGGTCGCGCCGGCCCTGATCTTCCTCGCAGTGAACTTCGACACGCCGGAAACCTGGCGGGGCTGGGCGGTGCCGACCGCCACCGACATCGCTTTCGCCCTGGGTGTGCTGTCCTTGTTCGGGTCGAGAATTCCCAATTCACTCAAGGTCTTTCTGACGTCTCTTGCGATCATCGATGACCTCGGGGCGATCCTCATCATCGCGATTTTCTATGCCAAGGATCTCTCCATGGAGGCGCTCGGACTGTCGGGGCTCGCCGCTTTGGTGTTGTTCGGCTTCAACTGGTTCGGGGTGAATCGGCTCGCGCCTTATCTCGTGGTGGGGCTTCTCTTGTGGGTCGCCATGCTGTTCTCCGGCATCCATGCCACGCTTGCCGGCGTCGTGCTCGCGCTCACCATTCCGCTCGGCGAGGTCAGCGGCGGCCATGACTCCCACGATCATGACGGCTCCCCGCTGTACCGCCTCGAAGACGCGCTCGGCTTTGGCGTCGCCTTCATCATCGTGCCGATCTTCGGCTTCGCGAATTCGGGCGTCTCGCTGCACGGCGTGACCTTCGATATGCTGCTCGCGCCACTTTCGCTCGGCATCATGCTCGGGCTGTTCCTCGGTAAGCAGTTGGGCATCATGACCCTCATGTTCACGGCGTATCGCGCGGGCATCGTGCATCTGCCGGCGGAGTCCACATGGCGCGAGCTTTACGGCGTTGCCATCCTGTGTGGCATCGGTTTCACCATGAGTCTTTTCATAGGGTTGCTCGCGTTTAGTGATGCAGAACATATCGCCATGACGAAGCTCGCCGTGCTCGGCGGGTCCATCATCTCGGCGATTGTCGGTGCCGCCGTGCTGCTGTGGCCACAACGGCCGCGCGAGGTGGCGGCGAGCTAGAGGGCTGTCTCGCCGTAGAGCCAATCGAACTGCTCGAGGGCCGTCTGTTCGTTTCGGCGCGCGAGCACGAGGTTGCGCGCAACGCGCGCGGGACCGCGTAAGTGATAGATCCAACCGAACTGCCGCGAGGCGCGCTGAAGGCGTATCGTGCGCTGGCGGCGCAAGGCTTCGTACCGGACAAAGGCCGACGCGGGGTCGCGCGGTTGCGCGGCGAGGGCCTTTGCGAGAACGGCGGCGTCCTCGATGGCGAGGGCCGCCCCTTGCGCGAGGTATGGCAGCACGGGATGGGCCGCATCGCCGAGAAGCGTGACGGGCCCCCGGCTCCAAGAGGCGAGTGGGTCCAGGCGGTAGAGCGACCAGGCGCGCCAGCCTCCGACCCGTTCCAGCAATGATTTCGAATCCTTGCACCAATCGGTGAATCCGGAAAGCAAGGCATCGCGGTCGCCCGCCCGGTTCCAGCCTTGGGCTTCGCCGCCGCCCTCGATAATGGCGACGATGTTCAGCGCTTCGCCGCCTCGGACGGGATAGTGAACCAGGTGTGCTTTCGGCCCCAGCCACAGTCCAACGCGAGGCGCGTCGAATGGGCTCGGCAGCTCGGAGAGCGGCAGGAGCGCCCGGTAGGCGGTGTGCCCGGAGAAACGCAGGCGCGCGTGGGGCGCCACGGTCTTGCGCGCGGTGGACCAAAGGCCGTCGGCACCGATCAGAGCGCTGCCTCCGACCGGGGTGCCGTCGATCTTGGCGAGCGTGACGGTCTCATCGCTTGCCTCGATGCCGGCGACGTCGAAGCCGGGCCTCAGCGTGACCGCGCCGAGACTGTCGGCCACTGTGCGCAAGCCCGCATGGAGGTCGGCGCGGTGGAGGGTCAGATAGGGTGCGCCATAGCGATTCTCGGCCTGCGCGCCCAACGGCACGGTTGTGAGCGTCCGTCCCGAGATGCCATCGAACAGACAGACCGCGTCCGGCGTGAAGGCGGACGGTAAGAGCGCGTCCAACACGCCGAGCCTCGCGAGGAGGCGCGTCGCATTGGGCCCGAGCTGGATGCCGGCGCCGCTTTCCTCGGTGAATTTGGAGCGCTCGAGGATCGTGCTGTCGAAGCCGGCGCGGCCTAGCGCGATTGCCGCGGACAGCCCGCTAATGCCGCCGCCGGCGATGAGGACGGGCCTATGCTTCGCCATCAAACGGCGCGTCAGGCCGCAGGCGCGCCTGGCGGGGCGGTGGCCACGTAGACGCAGCCCTCAGGCTCGCTCTCGGTCGCCTCGAGCGTGTCGTCGTATTCGAACAGCGTCGAGCAATAGGGGCAGACGATCTGCTTCTCGTCCCCCATATCGAGGTAGACGTGCGGGTGATCCTGCGGCGGCGTGGCGCCCATGCATTGGAACTCCTTGACGCCGATCTTGATCCGGTCGACGCCTACGTCATTCATGAAATGGGGCACGAGCGTTTGGGCCATGATTACCTGTTCGCATTTTCTTGGACGGAATTTTTCCGGCAGCATAGTGACCCTTGAGGCAAAGCGGTAGGTCAAGAATGCAGAGCTTCGATTCAGACGGCGTCCAGATCGCCTATATGGACGAGGGGGAGGGGGAGCCCATCCTGCTCATCCACGGCTTCGCCTCCAACGTCTCCACCAATTGGATCGACCCGCAATGGGTGCGCACGCTCGTCAAAGCAGGCCGGCGCGTCATCGCTTACGACAATCGCGGGCACGGGCAGAGCGAGAAGCTCTACGACCCCGATCGCTACGGCGCGCCTGAGATGGCCGAGGACGCGCGGCGGCTCCTCGATCACCTCGGCATCGCGCGGGCCGACGTGCTCGGCTACTCCATGGGCGCGCGCATCGCCGCATTCCTCGTCTTCGCGCATCCCGAGCGGGTGCGCAGCGTCATCTTCGGCGGGCTCGGCATCAACATGGTGCGCGGGATGATCGGCTCGGGCCCGCTCGCCAAGGCACTGGAAGCACCCCATATCGAGGATGTCACCAACGATACGGCGCGGAGCTTTCGCGCCTTCGCCGAGCAGACCAAGAGCGACCTGAAGGCGCTTGCCGCGTGCATGCGAGGGCCGCGCGAGAAAGTCGCCGCGGAACGGCTCGCCACGATCAAGGTTCCCGTACTTGTCGCGGTCGGCAGCGGGGATGTGATTGGCGGGTCGGGAGCCGCACTTGCGGAGCTTATCCCGGGTGCCCAATTTCTGGATATTGCCGGGCGCGATCACATGAAGGCGGTCGGAGATGCCCGTTTCAAGCAGGGTGTGCTCGACTTTTTAACTTCCCGTGCTTAGGTCCTTGGGGTCCCGTGGTAGACTAAGCTCCTTCAGCCTGCTAGGGGGGGCGAAGTGAGGTAGCGATGCACAAGCCCGCCGCGGCCGCAGAGCCGCA
>CAZHCN010000135.1:0-6460 GCA_964530895.1 uncultured Methyloceanibacter sp.
GTGGCGGCCCACTTCATCGGCCGCCGCATTCGCGCCAACGCCTGAGCGGCCGCGCGTACCGACCGGCACGGCCGCCAAACGACAATTCGCTTACGACTTGTCGGCCGCTGCGCCCGGCTTGCCCGGCATGATGGCGACGCCCCACGGCAGACGGCCGACGGGCACCGACTTTTCGGCTTTGAGCGAATCGATGTCGATCACCGTCATGTCGTTGGTGAGGCCGTTAGCCACGTAGTACTTCTTGCCTTCAGGGCCGACTTCGCCGTGCCAGGGACGCTGGCCGACCAGGATGTACTGGAGGACCTTCTTGGTGGCGGTATCGATGACGGCGACGCGGTTGGCCGGGCCGAGCGCGACCAGCAGGATCTTGCCGTCACGGGCGAAGTCCATGCCCACGGGCTGAAGCTGCTCCGGCCGCACGCCCGGCACCTCGAAGCTGATCTTGTCGACCACCTTCCAGGTCTTGGGATCGATCACGGAAATCGTGCCGCCCACCTCGGACGACACCCATAGCTCCTTGCCGTCCTTGGTGAACTTCGCCTCACGCGGACGCGAATCCACCAGCACATTGGCGATGAGTTTGTTTTGACTGTTGTCGATGACGTGCGCCATGCTGGTGCTTTCGGACGTGGCGACCGTGTATTTGTTATCAGGGCTCACGGCCATGCCTTCCGGCTCGACGCCCACCGGCACCTCGGCGAGGACATCGCCGCTCTTGATGTCCATGATGGTGACGAGGCTGTCGTCCTCGTTGGCGATGTAAATGTTCTTGCCGTCGGGACCGATAGCCATGAGCTCGGGATCGGGGCCGGAGTCGAGGGTGCGGGTGACCTCGAGCTTGTCGGTGTCGATGACATCGATGATGTCGCCGTCGCCGGCCGCCACGAACAACTCCTTGTGGTCGGGGCTCAGCACGATGCCGCGCGGGCGCCGTGCCGTCTTGATGGTCTTGATGGTCTTGAGCGTGTCGGTGTCGATGACCGTGATCGTGTTGTCCTTCTCGTTGGACACGAAGATGGTCCCCGCATAGGCGGGCACGGCGGAGAGAAGCAGAGATGCCGCGCAGGTGGCGGCAAGACCGATACGATTCATGGGGGCTCTACCTTTGGCGGATGTCATTTGAACGTGCACTTCGTCTCAGGCTTGTCGAAGCCCAGCGTGTCCGTGAGGTTGGTCGGGTGCAGGAACCCTTCCTGGGGCGAAACCGACACGGGGGTGCGGGTGCCGCCGCCGAGAATGATCGGCTGACGGAGTTGATGATCCCAGTCGCGGAAGGTCATCGCCTGACCTTTGAACCCCTCGAGCTTGAACTGGTCGGAGAGCATATACGCCTTGACGTCCTTCGGCGCGGTCTTGCCCGACTTCATGGAGCCGTCGGCTATGGTGCGAAAGCCCAGCCAGGCCGTGTAATCGCGCTCGGTGGGGGCGCGGTGGGCGATTCGCGGCAAGGCATCCTGCAGGTGCATGGCACCGTACTCGGTATAAGACGGATCCCAGGCCAGCGCCTGGAGACCTTGCGTGCCGACGATGAGGTCCGGCTTGTAGGTCCGGTACATCAGATAGTCGCCGAATCCTTGGTCACTATTGACGGCCCAGATCACGTCGTGCTCCGGCGCGCTCTCCGTGACCAGGGGAATTTGTCCCTGGACCTGCTGGTAGCCTGAATCGGTGTTCCGGGCTCCAGGCGGCAGATCGTAAACCTTCTCACCGACCACCTTGCCGCCGTAGCGCGCCGCCGAGCGCTTGATCATCGCGGCATATTCTTTGTCCTTGGCCGTGGTGCCGCGCACGATGAACCACCGCGGCCACTTCTTCCAAATCAGATACTGCGCGAGAGCGTCGGCGCGCATCGCGTAGTCGGGAATGATGTGGAAGACGTTCGACCGGCACTCTTCCTGGCGGAGCGCATCCTCCGAAGACCGGATGTTGACGATCACCGAGTTCTTAGCCTCGGGCAGATCGGCAACGGCGAGCAGGTCCTTGGGCTCGAGGTCGGCGAGGATGAAGGCGTCGCCTTTGGAGAGGATCTCCTTGGCTTTGGCGACCACGTCACCGTCCTCAGGCACGATGGCCTCGTTCAAGTCGAAACCGTAGCCGACGAATTGCCCTGCCCTATTGGATTCTTTGAGCATCAGCCTCGCGCCTTGGATGCCTTTGTCGGTGACGATCGGCTCGGCGTAAGACAGCGGGAGGGGCTCGGGGTATTCCTTGCCGAGATAGTTGACGGTGATCTTGGACTTGACTGCGGGCTCGGCAGAAGCCGCCACGGAGCCCGGCGTCGCGGTCGGGCGTCCGGTAGCGGATCCAGGCGCTGGCTGCGCCGGCGCCTCGGAGGTCGAGTCAGCGGCGGGCGGCGAAGCGGGTGTCTCTTGCGCGGCGGGCGCCTTGTCAGAGGCGGGTGCGTCCGTCTCCGCGGTCGCGGGACCGGCCAACAGCGCGACGGCAAGGAGCATGGCGGCGGCCCGGATGAAGACTCCGGCGCCGGAATGTGTGACTGGCCAACTCAATAGATGCATCTCTCTTCGATTCGCGACTCTCTTGGACGCCAAACAGCCTGGTCAAATATCAAATGATTTGGCGCCTTATGTCTCAGAGATGCTGCCGGTTGGCAATGCGCACCGCACAATATGGAAACCAAACAACATCCATTAAGGCGCTGGATTTCCCGAAAATATAGGGTCTGGGCAGAGGGTCTTCCATGAAATGGCAACAAGATTGCCAAGAGTTCATGTGCGCTTCATGTTCTCGCAAAGCGCGTTTCATGTTCCAGCAATGCAAAGCCGCCGGGCCTTGCGGGTCCGGCGGCTTTTCAAATTCGGCTCACGTGACGGTCCGGCCTATTGGGGCGCGGACATGTCCTGGGGCGGATCCGACTCGTGCTTCTGCGAGCTCGGATTCACCGTACGGATCCAGGCGATGACCTTCCACAGATCGTCCGAGGTCTTGATGATACCGCCGAACGGCGGCATCGGCCCGACCACCACCTCATGCTTCACGCGCTTATAGCCGGCCTTCTGAAGGTCGTCGGAGCCGAGGCTGATCAGACGGAACAGCGTGTCGTCGTCGGCGCCATAGACCCAGGTGTCGTTGGTCAGCGGTGGGCACATGCCACCGCCACCGCCGCCACCATGGCAGCCATTGCAGCTGTATGACAGGAACTTGTGGTGGCCTTCGTCGGCGATCTTGTCCACTTGGTCGTTATAGGGATTGTGCAGGCCGCCGATGGGCGTGGCGGCGATGAGGTCGAGCGGCGGGGTCGTGTCGCCTGCCTTGCAACAGTCGCCGCCGGAAGCGGGTGCATCACCGGCTACGGCTGCGCTTTCGCCACTTCCTTCCGGCTCATCACCGGCGAAGGCCTGCCAGGCAAACATACTCATGCCGCCAACAAGAACGACGGCCAATGCTCCAGTTATAATTTTGCGCACGGTTACGTTTCCTTACCCTAGTTGCAGTTTTTGTTGAGCCTATCAGCCAGCGAGGACAGGTGCCGGCTTCACGAAAACCTTGCTCTCCCTGGCGGTCGAGCGCCGGGCGGCATAGTGCCTTCCGAGACCGGTTTTGTCATGAAAAACAATCGCGAGCGACCCGGTAGGCCAGTCCCTCCTGCGGGACTCGACCCCAAAGTGTGCCAGATCTTCCCTCGGTCGCGATGGTTTCATCCTCCGTGTACTACTCCCTGGCGCGACGCTTCCAGCGACGATTATGGGGTGACCTCGAAGTCCATGCCCTCGAAGGTATAGCGGGGCACCTGGGTCCAGACGCCATCCTCCTTGACCGGCACTTTGTGGATCTTCACGTCGTTGACCTCGAGCTTCCCGGTCTTCTCGTTCACCCAGAAGTCGATATCGTAATACTCGTCCTTGCTGCCGGGCTTGCGGAAGTCGGTGCAGGCAAAGAATTCGCCCTCTTTCTGGAGGTGGCGAACCGGCTGGTGGATCTCCACGAACTCGAGCGGGATCGTCTCGCCGGTCTTCTCGTCCTTCAGATCGAGGTCTCCGTTCTTGTCCTTATGCGCGACGATGTAGTTGTGGATCGCGCTCATCACCTGCCAGGCGCGCACCACCTCCATGTCGCCAGGATGCTCCTGCACCGGCAACCACCACCACGCCACCGGAAGGCGCGTGATCATGACGTAACCGTCGCCCTCCCGCTTGGGACCCTTCTGGACGCGAATGTCGATTAGGTCGAGGCCGTCACCATCGGTCTGCGGCTTGAACCAGAAGTCGATGGCGTATTGCTTCTTGGGCTCGTCCTTGTCGTGGAAGATGGCGTTGGCGAACCAGCCATAGCCCTTCATGCCACGCACAATCTTGACCTTCTCGTAGACCAGATTGAGATCGGCATCGAGCTTGGGATCGTGAAAGACGAACACCCCGTCCTTCGAGCGCTCCTTGATCACCTCTTCCGTTTTCTTGGTGACCGAGGTCTCGTTGAAATCCGGGTAGTCCGCCGCGAAGACAGGAGCGACCATTACGAGACAGAAGGCCACGGCTATCGCCGTGGCCCCCAAATATCTCAGCACTTTAACCGGCGTAGTCATTTACTGGCTCGTGGTCGACCCGGCTGCGGGCTTGTCAGCTGCGGCCGACCGTGTACTGGCTAGGACTTTGATGGCCTGCCCCGCCTCCTCGTTACCGTTGATCTTGGCCACGTCAGTCGCCGTCTGACCAAGAGAATTCTTGAGGTCGGGATCAGCGCCGGCATCCATCAAAAGCCCAATCATGGGCGGGCTGTTATGGGTCGCCGCAACCATCAAGGCCGTCATGCCATTTTTGGCCTGTGCGTTCACATCGGCGCCGCCGTCGACCAACATCTTGGCGATGTCGATGGGGCGGGTACTACCCGGAACGAAACGCGCCCCTTCGGCCGGGCCGGTTTGGGCCGCGGCCACTATCAGCGGGGTGAGTCCGTCTTCGCCGGACGCCGCATTAATGTCTGCGCCATGCTCGATCAGCGCCTTGGCCGCGTCGTACCGGCTGTCGGCGATGGCCATGGACAGCGGCCGATACCCTTCAGGACCCGGCTCCTCGATCTTAGCGCCGTGCTTCAGAAGGACATCAATGGTGGGAACGCTGTCGCGCATCACGGCCGCGATCAGCGGCGTGGTGCCGTCAGAGGACAGGTTTGGATTCGCGCCGTTCTCAAGCAAGATTTCTGCAATCTTGTCCTTCCGCTGGCGCGCTGCATTGGCGAGCGGTGTCCAGCCTTGCGAGTCCTGCTTGTTCACATCGGCGCCCTTGCCGATCAAGAACTTCACGCGGTCCTCATCGCTCGCGATGATCGCATTGGACAGCTCTTGATCGATGTCGGCACCGGCGGCGAGCCACTGCTCAACTTTCTTTTTCGTGACGATCTGATCAGGCGAAGCGAGATCCGGACGCGGCTCGATCTTCTGATCGGCAAGTTGGTTATAGCTGCCATGGGCCGGCAAATCGCCCGGGACCACGCACTTCGAACACTGAACGAGCGGGACGCCGTAGTCTTTCAGGATCTTCTGGACCTGGTCGGTATTATCCTCGAGCGCAAACTCGAGCATATATTTGAGGAACGCGTCCGTCTTGCGCACGCCAATGGCCATCTCGAACTCGAGCGGTACGGTATCGTCGTCGAGATTGACGGGCTGAATGGTGATCGGTTCGTGTTTCATGGTCTTCACCCAGCCGGCGAAGGGACCATAGACGCCCGCGACATCGATATCGCCGTCCATGGCGCGCTGCACGACGTACCAGGGCTGATGCTCCGGAACGATATCGCCGTCGTGGGTCTGGGTCTGAAGCTCGACGTTATTGAAGATACCGCGCTTGATCAGGGCCTGGCGGATGCCCGAGGTCTGGAAGACGCCAATCTTGAGGTCTTTCAGCTTGGGATCGTCGAGGCCGCTGAGCTTGAGGCCTTTGTCGCTGGGATAAGCGAGCACATAAGTGGTCTTGTAGACCGGTTCAGTGGTGAGTAGACGCTCATAGTGAGCCGGCATGTCGAAGAGTACGTCACACATGTCCTGGTCGAAGGTCTGCCGCGTCAGGCCGCGCTCGATAAACGGACGCCAGGAGTAGGTGACCTTCGCGCCCATGGCGTGGCCGAGCAGCTCGGCCAGCTTGTTCTGGTATCCTTCGCGCTGAATGTTGGACAAGGGCATGTTGCCGGGGTCGGCGCATACCTTGAGCTCTCTGAGCTTCTTGCCCTTATAGGCGGCCTTGGCGGCGGCCCGGATGGCGATCTTTTCGCTGGGCAGTAGATCTTCGAAATTCTTGCTCAGATCCCGCTTGATTTCTGCCTTGGCCGAGGCAGGCGCCGACGCGCAAGCCAAAGCGGCGATGGAAAGCAGCACCGTGAGAATTCGTGAAAACATTGGGGACATTGGGGGTTCTCGGGTTTCAGGGGCGGCCCGGCTGGGCCCAGGCACATACTACCCGATAATAAAGGAAATGGCGCCCGATGCCGCAAGGGCATCGGACGCCGT
>CAZHCN010000136.1:0-6225 GCA_964530895.1 uncultured Methyloceanibacter sp.
GGATGTCGCAGTCCCGCGTGAGGACCGAAGCGCCATCGGCAACGAACGCCGCATCAGCGAACCCTTTGACTCCACCTGTTCTCGACAAGTGCTGCTTCAGATACTCGACGGGCAGGCCGTCGTCGGACCACACGGCGCCATCCCGCTCGATCACGCCGACCACGCGGCAGCCGTCTTCCTCGCTCAGGAATTTCGCGGCGTGATGGCCGACATTGCCGAGCCCCTGGATGATCAGCCGCTTGTTCACCAGCGACGGAGTAAGCCCGACCGCGCGAGATCGTCCTCGTGTCGAAAGAATTCGCGCAGCGCATATTGAACGCCGCGCCCGGTCGCCTCGATGCGTCCCTCGATGCCGCCGGCGGCGAGCGGCTTGCCGGTCACGCAGGCAAGCGCATTGATATCGTTTGGGGACCAGCGTCGATACTCGTCCGCCATCCACACCATGGTGGTTTCGTTGGTCCCCATGTCGGGGGCTGGAACATTCTGGCTGGGCCCGAAGAAATTGTGCCGGGCCAGCTCTTGCGTGAAGCGCCGGGTTATTCGCTCAAGCTCGTGACGCTCCCATTGCGACGGATCGATGCGCAGTGCGCCTTTGGAGACCCCGAACGGCAGGTTCATCAGCGCGCATTTATACGTCATCAGGGCTGCGAGGGCCTCGACCTCCTCCTGATCCGCAGTGGGGGAATAGCGAATGCCGCCTTTCGCCGGGGTGAAGTGTGAGCTGTGCAGAGCGCGCCAGCCGGTGAACGTCTCCATGCGCCCGCGCAGGCGCACGCCGAAGCGCGTCACATAAGTGGCATTGCAGACCCTGATCTTTTCCGCCAGACCGTCCTGCATCGGCACGAAGCGGGCGGCTTCGTCGAACTGATTGTTGACATCGTCGAGGAAGGACTGTCCGGCCATCGTACTCTCCCGCGCTGGACCACGGCTGTTGCGATAGTGGTGCGAGCCTCCAGCCAGCCTAGCTCATCAAAAATTGATGGTCGAACCCGCGACCCATCCCGCGGCGATAGCGTGAACTTTGGCTGGCTTTCCGGGCCTATCTTCGAGACGATGCCGGCAACAACCCGCAAGCTTTTTTTTTCAGCGATCGAGCGAGGTGAACTTGGTTTCAGTTTTCGAGATTATTGCCGGTCTCCTCACGCTGACCGCGCTCTTTGCCTGGCTCAACCATCGTTGGCTCGGGCTGCCGGATAATGTCGGTCTGCTGCTGATGGGGCTACTCGCCTCGCTGGTGCTGGTCGGGCTCGAGATGCTGCTGCCCAATACCGCCCTCTTTGGCGACGTTCATAGCGTCATCGAAGGCATCGATTTTCCCGCCACGCTACTGAACGGCATGCTCGCCTTTCTGTTGTTCGCCGGCGCCTTGCAGATCGACCTTTCGGTGTTGCGCGACCGGGCCTGGACGGTCGGCGCCATGGCCACCTTCGGCGTCGTCATCTCCACGCTGGTAGTCGCCGTGTTGTTTTGGTTGGTGGCGCGACTGCTGTCGTTGCAGCTGCCGTTCGCCTGGGCTCTCGTCTTCGGCGCCTTGATCAGTCCGACGGATCCGGTCGCCGTGCTTGGCATGTTGAAACAGGCCAAGGTCGCCAAGACGCTGGAGATGGACATGGCGGGAGAGTCGCTCTTCAACGACGGCGTCGGCGTCGTGCTGTTCACGATTTTGCTCTCCGCCGCCTTGGGCGCTTCGGGGGAGGGCATCGATTTCGTCGAGATCGGCCGGCTGTTTTTCGTGGAAGCTTTGGGGGGTGGCCTGCTCGGCCTCGCCACCGGTTACCTCGCTTATCGGGCGATGCGTGCGATCGACGACTATCCGATCGAGGTCCTGATCTCGCTCGCGCTCGTCACCGGCACCTACGCCTTGGCGCAGCATCTCCACATCAGCGGGCCGATCGCCGTGGTCGTCGCCGGCGTTCTCATCGGCAACCGCGGTGCGGTCTACGCCATGAGCGAGACGACCCAGCAGCACATGTTCGGATTTTGGAATCTCGTGGACGAGATCTTGAACTCGGTGCTGTTCCTGGCGATCGGGCTCGAAGTCTTGGTGGTGCAGTTTGAGCCGTCGCTGGCGCCGATGGCGCTTGCGGCCGTCCCGATCGTGCTGGTGGCGCGATTGGTCGCGGTATCTCTCGCCGTAACGGCCCTCAGCTTTCGGACGCGGTTCGTCAAGGGCACCATCCCCATCCTCACCTGGGGCGGGATTCGCGGCGGCATCTCCATCGCGCTGGCGCTGTCGATACCGGCCGTTACCGAGAAGCCGATGATCCTCGCCGCCACCTATCTCGTCGTGCTGTTCACCATCGTGGTTCAGGGGCTCAGCTTTCCCGCCGTGGTGAAGAAGGTGCGCCGCGCCTAACGCGACGCCCGCGGCAACACTGCTCAGCTCGCGGCGCGGTTGCGTTCCGAACGCGACTGGCCGTGTTCCTTGATCGCGGCGGTGGCGCGATCGACGTGCCGCAGCACCTCGTCGCGGTCCGACGGCGCGAGGTCCGTCAACCGTGCCGTCTCCGCCAATTTATCGAGCTCGGAGAGCACGGCGTCCCGCGCGGTGTCGGAGGTGGCGACGGGCGCGAGATGCTGCAACGTGTCGGCCATGCGGATCAGGACGGACGGATGGCGCGCGGCGGCTTGCCGGATCGGGTCGAAGGCGTCGGCGGCGAGACGCGGCGCATCGCTCCGCTTGGCGATGACGCGGACCTCGTCCTCTTCATCCGTGAGCAGCTTCTGTTGTGACGAACGGCGAAAGATGACCTCGAACGCCGAGCCGAGATGATCGATCACGGCGATCGCCGTGTGGGGATCGTTGATGCCGGGCGACAAGGCTCGCATGGCGATCTCGACCAGCTGACTGAGGCCGTAACGGGGATCCTGCGCCGGCGTCCGCTGGCTGCCGATGGTGAAGGCCTCCCGGATCGGGCCCTGGTGATCGTCGTCGAGAGGCCGATGGGTGTGGAGCACAACGTGGTCGCCATGGCTCAGCACGTAATCCCCGGCCTGCACCCTGACTTCGATCAATCCGGCAAGCCCGGCGGCAAGACGGACGAGCGCATCATAGTCGATCACCTGAACGTAGCCGCTGCGGCCCAAGCTGAACGGGCACTGCTCGGGGAAGTTCAGCTGCGGGGGAGGGCGATCGGGCGCGTCACGCTCAGGGAGCAGGTTGGCGAGTTCGTGCCGCACATCGTGGGAGACTTCATTGACCACGGTGTCGGCGATGATCGAGCGGCCGATCTTGTGAATGTAGAAAAGCAGCGAGAACAGGCAGACGACCGTCAGCGCGCTGGCGATGGTCACGGCCACGTGGGGCACGCCCTCGGTGCCCAGCGTGTCATTGAGGGTGCGCAGCACGAGGATGATGTAGAGGATGGTGCCGATGAACAACCCGAGCACGAGCTGGATCTCGCGGTCGGACATGAAGATCGAGATCAGCCGCGGGCCGAGCTGGTTCGCGGCGAGCGTGAGGATAACGAAGGTCAACGACACCACGAGCGAGGTCATGGTGATCAGGCCGGAGAGGAGGCTCGAAAGGAGATCGCGCGCGGTGCTGGCGTCGCCGCTATAGAGCCACCAGAATTTGACGGTACCGGTGCCGAGTAGCCCGGAGCCGTAGCGCAGCACCACGAAGGCAAGCAGCGCCGCGAGCAGCGTGATCAGCGCCGGCACGATCCAGAATTGCCCGCGCAAGAGCGCCAGAATGTTGCGGATGTTCGTCATCCAGGAAAAACACCGGAGCGGGCCGGATCGATCCCCGCGCCAATCTCGGGGGCCATGCGCTGAAGAAAATCATCCATCCTTCGATCATGCCACGTGTCGGCAAACCCTCGTTCGTGAAAGCCGACGTGACCGCCACTCCGCGTCAGGACGATCTCCACATTGGGCAGACCTTGTCTCTGCAGGGCGCGGTACGGCGATGCAGGGATCCACGGGTCGTTGCATGCGTGCAGCATGAGCGTTGGCACGGTGATGGCTCTGACCTGACGAGCGCCGGCGGTGCGCTCATAATAATTTAGAGCGGTCCTGAACCCGTTGCGCGGAGCAACAAATTTGTCGTCGAACTCGAAAACGGACGTCGCGTCCTGGACGACCTGGCGCTCCCGATCCGTAAGTTGCGCCCGGGGTGACAGGACATCGCGCTTCATCCGCCTGAGCAGCAAGGTGTGGTAGACGAGATTGCGCGGCGCCATGATCCGTTTGCAGGCTTCGAGCGGCTCGATCGGAGCTGAAACGGTCGCCGCGCCGACGAGCCGGTGGGGGCGTGGGAGCCGCGACAGCAGATTGAGCAAGATGTTCCCGCCGAGCGAATAGCCGATCGCGAACACGCCGTGCCGTGTTTCCTCGTATCCCAAGGCGCCCACGACATCCAGAAGGTCCGATGCACAGCCGGCGTGATAATAACCTCCCGCGATGCGCCGCGACGTTCCCGCGCCGCGGAGGTTGAGCCGCAGCACAGATCTCCCGCGCGCCAGATGGAACCGCGCCGCGTCCCGCACATAGAAGCTGTCCTCGCACCCCGTTAGCCCGTGGATCAGCATGATCAGCGGGCTCTTGGTCGGGTTGATGGGCCGCTCCAGCGTTCCTGTGAGCCGGTCGCCGCTGCCGTCCGAAGTCGAGAACTCGAGAACGGAAGCGTGGCTTTCAAGCGGCTGCATGCGCCAGATGAGATGGTTGCGGATGGTCTGCAGGTCCCCGCCCCACCAGGGCGCGCGCTCTACGAACCCTGCGCAGTGCGGTTCGACGCCTAAAGCATGTTCCGGCTTGGGTGCCATATGCCACGCAGCCCGAATTTGACGCGGCTGATCCTGTTGGGCGAGACCCGACAGGAAGGCGCGAGGAGCCGGCATGACTCCGAAGCCGACAGTCCAGCCTCTGCGATCGAAAGGCTGGTCGGAGTGGCAGGATTTGAACCTGCGACCCCCTCGTCCCGAACGAGGTGCGCTACCAGGCTGCGCTACACTCCGGCTGGTGAAAAGCGTGACGTATATAGACAAGGCTTCCCCGGCCCGCAACCGAGCCGTCGCGGCACGAGGGGCCCCGCGCTGCTAGGGCGCATTGCCGGACCTCGACGCGCCCGCTATCCGGTTACCGGGGCACTCTCCTGGACACATACGACCCGCCGGAACTCGCTTTGTCTCATCCCTACGCTTCGCCCTCCGTCCGCCCGCGCGGGACGGTCCCCGTCCCCTGCGCGGGGAAGGACGGCTGACATGGAAGGCTCTCTCGGGGCGGTCAGGCGCCGGCAACCGACCTTTGCCGAGCTGTTCACGCCGAAGCTCGTCACCATCTTGCGCGAGGGCTACGGTCTCAAGGATTTTCGCGCTGACGCGATCGCGGGGCTCACGGTTGCCATCGTCGCGCTCCCGCTCTCCATGGCCATCGCCATCGCCTCCGGCGTCGGCCCCGAGCGCGGCCTCTACACGGCGATTATCGGTGGCTTCCTTGTCTCGGCGCTCGGCGGCAGCCGGTTTCAGATTGGCGGGCCCGCCGGCGCCTTCATCGTGCTCATCGCGGCCATCGTCGAGCGCCAAGGCTATGACGGCCTCGTGCTCGCGACGCTGCTCGCCGGCGCGGTCCTGGTCGCAGTCGGGTTCCTACGGCTCGGCACTTACGTCAAATATATTCCCTTTCCAGTGACGGTCGGCTTCACCGCGGGCATCGCCGTCATCATCTTCGCCAGCCAGTTGAAGGAGCTGTTTGGGCTTTCGCTCGCGAGCGAGCCTGCGGCCTTCCTGCCGAAGCTCGGAGCGCTTTGGGACGCGCGCGCGACCTTCAACGTCAATGCCGCCGCGATGGGCGCCGTCACCCTTCTCGTCATTCTTGGCACACGCAAATGGCGGCCAGCCTGGCCGGCCTTTCTGATCGCGGTCACCGCCGCCGCCATGCTTGCATGGCTGTTTGCGGTCGACGTGCCCACCATCGCTTCCCGTTTTGGCGGCTTGCCGCGCACCTTGCCGGCGCCCAGCCTGCCGCCGTTCAGCCTCGCGAAGCTCCGCGCCGTGATCCCGGACGCTGCGGCCATCGCGCTTCTCGGCGCAATCGAGTCTCTGCTCTCGGCCGTGGTCGCCGACGGCATCTCCGGCCGCCGCCACCGCTCCAATTGCGAACTTGTGGCCCAAGGCTTCGCCAATATCGGCGCGATGCTGTTCGGCGGTGTGCCCGTCACCGGCACCATTGCCCGGACGGCGACCAATGTACGCGCTGGCGCCAAAAGCCCGGTCTCCGGCATGC
>CAZHCN010000137.1:0-6195 GCA_964530895.1 uncultured Methyloceanibacter sp.
CGCCGCTCGCCGTGCCGGTCATGCTCGAGATCGGCCGCGAAAGCGTACCCAGCGACGTCGGCGACACTCTGTTGCGTGAGACCGCGGAAGAACTGATCGCAGAGGCATTGGGGGAACATGCTGCGCGCTAGGCCCGATCTCATGCCGGAAACGGCGCCGACGCTCCGCTCGCATATCGAGCTGGCCGGCCACACGCTGGAACCGCTCACCGCCGGCGCGGTCTATTGGCAGGCGGAGGACACCCTTCTCGTCGCCGATCTCCATTTGGAAAAAGGGGCTGCCTTTGCCGCGCTCGGCATGCTGCTGCCCCCTTACGACACGCGCTCCACGCTCGCGCGTCTCGGCAAGATCATCGCCGTCCTCGACCCGGCGCGCGTCGTGGCCCTCGGCGACAGCTTCCACCGCAGCGAGTGCGCCGACAATCTGCTCGCCGACGACCTCGCTTTCCTCACCAAGCTTCAGGCGGGCCGTGATTGGTATTG
Source organism: uncultured Methyloceanibacter sp. (assembly GCA_964530895.1). GTDB lineage: Bacteria > Pseudomonadota > Alphaproteobacteria > Rhizobiales > Methyloligellaceae > Methyloceanibacter. The sequence goes on from CAZHCN010000137.1 coordinate 483, forward strand.
GATCTGCGGCAATCACGATCCGCATCTGCCGGCGAGCATCGGCGGGACGGTCTGCGCCACGCTCACCATGTCCGGCGTGACGCTGCGCCACGAGCCGTCTGAAGGCGCTTCAGCGCCCGAGATCGTGGGGCACTTGCATCCGGTCGCGCGCATCGCGCGGCGCGGCGCGGTGGTCAGGCGCCGCTGTTTCGCGACCGACGGCAGCCGGCTGGTGATGCCGGCCTTCGGCGCCTATGCCGGTGGCCTCAATGTGCTCCATGAGGCGTTCCAGCCGCTTTTCCGATGGCATCGCCTGGAGGCATGGATGATGGGCCGGCATGCCGTCTATCCCGTGCTGGGCAGCCTGCTGCTGCCCGACTAGATCGGGCATTCGCCGCTAATCGCGACGGAACGCATACCAGCCGGCGAGGCCCATCATCACGGCGAGCGCGACCCCGAGCAGGCCATAGATAAACGGGTGATTGAACGCGAGTTTGTAGATCAGCGCTTCGATTCCGGCCTTCGTGACCTGGAGCGACCCCTGGCTCTTGCTTACGACGGCGCCATCGCGGAAGAGATAGACGTCGACCGTGTAGAGCCCCGTCGAGACGTTGACCGGCAGCGCGACATTGGCACGGAAGAGACTCCGGCCGATGAACTTCACGCCGTCATCGTTTTCTTGGAAGAGGTTCCTGTTCTCCTTCAGACGGATCATGGCGGAGCGGAAGGCTTGCTCTTCCGGGGCGTCGGAGATGTGCCGCCCGAAGTCGAGATCGGCGAGGCCGATGCCGAGACCCTTCAGCGTCTTGTCCGAGGCAATGGCCCGGATGGGCCGCGACGACAGCACGGCGTAGAACCCCGGCACCTGACCGTATGTCTTGGCCGGACCGTTCACCCAGATCCCGGCGACCCGCTCCTTCTTCCTGACCACGATCGGCTCGTTTGGCCCGCGCACCACGGCGATCACGTCATACGTGCCCTCGCCGGGGGTCCGCGAGTCGCTGAAGTCGATACTGCCGAAGATGAGGATCTCCACGCCCGTGAAATTCGACTGGATGGAGATCTGGCGCGTGGAGATGTCCGACTGCACGGTCTCCTGGCTTGGCGGTTCCTCTTCCTCCACCGGTGCCTTCTTCTGCGCGAGCGCAGGCGTCACGAAAAGTGCGAGGAGGAGGGGCGTGAGAGGGAGGACTGAGGCCCGCATCACGACCCCGCCAAAGGCACGATGCTGAAGAGGTCGGACGGCCGGATCACGAGATCGAGCAGGATGCGGATCGCGACGCCGAGCACCATCAGGGAGAGCAGCGCGCGCAGTTGTTCGGCCCGGAGTTTCTGGCCCGCCCGCACGCCGAATTGTCCGCCGATCACGCCGCCGATTACGAGAACGAAGGCAAGCACGAGATCGAGCGTAAAGTTGAACGTCGCATGCAGCAGCGTGACGAGGGCCGTGACGAAGATGATCTGAAAGATCGCCGTCCCGATGACGATGTTGGTCTGCATGCGTAGGAGATAGATCATGGCCGGCACCATGACGAACCCGCCGCCGACGCCGAGGAACGAAGCGAGGAGGCCGACCACGCAGCCGATCACGAGCGGCGGGATTGCGCTGATATAGAGGCGAGATCTCGGAAAACGCATTTTGAGCGGCAAGCCGTGGATCCAGTTGTGCTGGCCCGATTTGCGTGCCGCCACGGTCTTGCCGGCGCGTGCCCGTAACATCGCGCGAACGCTCTCCCACAGCATGAGCGCGCCGATTACCCCGAGAAAGCAGACATAGGTGAGCGAGATGATCAGACCGGCCTGGCCGACCTCGCGCAGCACTTTGAGGAGGAACACGCCGATGATGGCGCCGACCACGCCCCCGGCGATCAGCACCGCTCCCATGCGTACGTCGACATTGCCGCGCCGCCAGTGGGCGAGCGTGCCGGAGACCGAGCTGGCGACGATCTGATTGGCGCCGGTGGCCACGGCGATGGCCGGGGGAATCCCCGACAGCATGAGGAACGGCGTGAGCAGGAAGCCGCCGCCGACCCCGAACATGCCCGACAGGAAGCCCACCGCCGCGCCAAGTCCCAGCATGACCACGAGGTTCACTGAGATCTCGGCAATGGGCAGATAAATTTGAAACATTGGCCGGAGCGTTGAATGGCGGGCGCTTTGGCAACCTGTTCGCCGCGCGCGGGCCTGTCAATGCTTAGGCCGGTGACTTACGGAAATGTCATCAATTTTTGCCGTAGAGCCCTGGCAAAGGCGGGCAAACCCTCCCTGCTGAGCGCCGCGAGGCGAGGGCCTTAGCTGCTCAGGTGCTCGAGCTGGGTGACGAGGGGGATCGTGATCTCGCCGGTCTCCGCCAGGCCATTCCGCTGCTGGAACAGCTTAACCGCGGTCCGGGTACGGCTGCCGACCAGGCCGTCCGGCGCGCCGACATCGTAGCCGAGCTTGTTGAGCAGGGTCTGGGCCCGGGCGACCAGGGGAACGGCGTTCGTGGCCGGCGCCGTGGCGACCCAGGCCGGGTTATCCGCGACCTCGTTGGCATCGGCAATGGCGGGCTTGGCCTTCCAGGCCTTCAGCTCGGCATCCGCCTTCGCCAGGGTGGAGGGCGCGAGCTGCACGCGGATCACCTCGCGCCGCTTGGTCGCCTCGGCGTCCCCATGGGCGGCGGCGAGCGAGAACCACTTATAGGCTTCCGCCAGGTTCTTTTTTATGCCGAGCCCATGCTCGGCGAGAACGCCGAGATTGAACTGGCTATCGGGCAGGTCGTAGGAGGCGGCCTCTGCATACCATTTGGCGGCAAGCGCGTAGTCCGGCGCGCTGCCGTCGCGGCCGCTCACGCTGACCGCCAGATTGTGCATGGCCTTGATGTTGCCCTTCTCTGCCGCCGCCGCATACCACGTCCGCGCCTGGCCGAGGTCCTGCTCGACGCCAATCCCGCGCTCATACATGGCGGCAAGGCGGTACTGCGCCGGCGCCAACCCTGCGCTTGCCGCGCGCTCGAACCATTTCGCGGCCGCCTTCAGGTCGGCCTTGGTGCCGACGCCGTCGGCATAGTGGACACCGATGATGTATTGCGCGGCCGCGTCGCCTCTGGCGGCGGCTTGGCGCAAGGGAAGCGGGCCAAGCCCCGCGGGCGGCAGGGGCAGGTTAACCGGCATGGCCAGTGAAGGCGCCTGCGTCGCGGTGGCCGTGTCGCCCGGAGTTGCACCCGGCTCCTCGACGGAGAAGATCACGCCCGGCGGCAGCGCGGCCTCGCCATTGGGATGGAGCGCGGCAAGCTGCGGCTCTGGGCTGAGCTCGCTCGCCGGCATGGCCGGGACGTGGCTCGAGGGCTGGGCCGGAGAGGCTTCTTCGGGCGAAGACTCGGCGGGCGAGGATTTGGCCATATCGGTGAAGCCGGTCGTCGGCGCGCTGTCGGCGCTGTCGCTCGGGTCCGCGCCGGTGTCCGGCAGCGGCTGCCATGAGCCCTGCTTCTCGAGCGTGTCGGCGGGGGCGGTCTCGCCGCCCTGAGGCGTCGTCGTGCCGCCGGTGTCGCCGGTCGGCGCCGGCGATGTTTGTTCGGCCGGGGCCGGGGTTGCAGCCGGTTTCGAGCTGAGGCGCCCATAGAGCAGGATCGCACTCAGAGCGAGAAGCACCGCGGCGGAGATGATGAGCAGGGACCGTTTGCGGCGCCCCGGCTGCTCGCCGCTTGGCGCGCTGCCGGGGAGATAGCTCGAAGGCCGCCGGCCACCGCGTTCCTCGGCCCGTGCCGCCGCAGCCTGGGCGGCCCGCCGGGCCGCGGCCACGAGGTCGTCGGGTGCAGCGTCAAGCCCTTCGGACGGCCCCGGGCCTGTATCGAGGTCGACCGCATTTTCCCCCCGAGGAGATCGCTTCGCCCGCCCGAATGGGGGCGGGGTCTCTCCGTCCTGGAAGTCGGGAATGGCCGCGCCAAGCCGGTCGCGCAGCCGTTCCCTGGCAGCACCCTGGTAAGCGGCAGGATCTTGCGAAGCCTCAGTCGTCTTCGCCGCAGGCGCCGCAGGCGCTACGTCGGGCTGCGGTGGCCGCTGTTGCGGCGTGGGCATCTTGAATTGCGGCGCGGGCTGCTTCGCTTCCGCCTGGCGGGTCCGCTCGCTGAACGACGGCCGCGGCCGCGGTGGGAAGGCCGCGCCCCGCTCCACCTGTTGCACGAGCTGCTTCAGGGAGTCGTGCACGGCCTCGAGCGTGCTCACGAGGCGGTCGCCCGACTCGCGGCTCTTGTCGCTCATGGACTTTAGGTCCCGATGCATGGCGTCGAGCCGCTCGCTGTTCTGCTTGGCCTGGCCGGCGACGAGCCGCGCGGCCTCGTTTGCCGCCTTGCTCGCGATCTCGTCCATTTGCGCCGGCGCGAGGGTGGCGGCAGGCTTCTCGTCGAGGCGCGCGATCAGGGACAGCAGATGGGCTTCCACCCCGCTGACCTTGCCGAGCTGCTCTTCGGCGCGGCCAAGCTGTTGACCCATATCGGAAATCTGGCGCTCGACGTGCTCCAGCGCAGCGCGCGTCGGGGCCTTTTCGAGGGCTTGGGCAAGCTGCCCCCCGATCTCCTCGAGCCGCTGGTTGAGGGCGTCGATGGCGCTGGTCGGCATCGCGGCGCCGATCGACTGCTCGAGCCGCTGCGCCATGTCCACGAGCCGCTTGTCGAGGCCGGCAAAATCGGGCTCGAAGGGCCTGGAAGACGGAAAGCTCTCGGCCTCGGGCGCGGCATAGCCGAAATCGGGATAGCCCGAAGCCGGCATCGGCTCAGGCGTCTTCCCCCCCATGGCGGCCTGGGCGAACGGGCTCGGCTCGGGCTCATGCCCGAACGGCTCGGATGTCTCCTCGAGATCGTGGCGCAGGCCGCCGGAAAGGGCCTTGCCCAGACGCTCGAAGTCTTCGAGCGAATTCGACGTATCCTGATCGAGGCGGCGGGCGAGCTTGCTGACCTGAGAGTGCAGGCGGTCGAACGTGTCGGCGTCCTCGGGCAGGCTCGTTTCGCGCGCGGCGGCTTCTGTGGTCTGGGACAGCTGATCGAGCCGGGCGTGGAGCTCGTCGAGAGCCTCGCCGTATCGGCGCTCGCTCTCCTCGACCCGCTCCACCAGGCGGCGCAGCAGGCTTTCGACGGTTCTTTGGTCCATGGGCTGATCGTCGGAGAAGGAATCGCGACCCGCGCCGGCGCTGCTGGTTTGCCAACTTGCTTCTGAAGCCATACCGTTCCCCATGGAGTCGAGGCCGCCGATTGCGCGCCTCATCGACCTGGCCGCTAGACGCGCGGCGAAGCGGTCTCAATGACGGTGGCAAGCCCGAGTAAATTTTCTGTTAAGCAGCGCCCTAGAGTGGGACAGGGGTGGGCGCGTCGGCCCGCGAGGAGAGGGGAACGAGGCTCATGGGAGGCTTGGTCCAAGCGAGCCATGCGCTGGTCGTTCCGACGCGCGGCAAGGGCTTCGTGGAGCTGACGCGCGCGCTGGCCGGCTGGCTCGACTCCTTCGGCGCCGACGCCGGCCTCCTCACCGTGTTCGTCTCCCACACCTCCGCTTCGCTCACCATTCAGGAGAACGCCGACCCGAATGTGCGGCGCGACCTTCTGGATGCGCTCGAGATCCTCGCGCCGGAGGACCGCGATTACGCGCATGCCGAGGAGGGGCCGGACGACATGCCGAGCCACATCAAGGCGATGCTCACCGCAGTCAGCCTCTCGATCCCGGTTCACGATGGCAGGATGACGCTCGGCACCTGGCAGGGCGTCTAT
>CAZHCN010000138.1:0-6154 GCA_964530895.1 uncultured Methyloceanibacter sp.
GTGCGGGTGAGGATGTTGGCGCCTTCCACGGTGATGCCGACCGGCACCATCTGATAGGCGCCTTGGATATAGTTCGACGGCCCGTCGCAGATGCCGCGGCCGCCATGAATGTCGAGCGCGTCGTTGACGCTCTGGCGCATGCGCTCGGTCGAGACATATTTCAGGAGCGCGGAGATCACCGCCGGCTTCTCGCCCTCGGAGACCATGGATGCAGTGACGGCGCGCGCGGCTTCGAGTCCATAGGCGTTCTCCACGAGGCGTGCGAGCGGCTCCTCGACGCCTTCCATGAAGCCGATGGGAAGCCCGAACTGCTTGCGGACGCGCGCATAGGCCGTGCTGCGCTTGAGCATGGCCTTGGCGGCGGCGGCGCTCGTCGCAGGCAATGAGATGGAGCGGCCTGCGGCGAGACAGCTCATCAGCATGCGCCAGCCTTGGCCCGCCCGCTCCGGTCCGCCGATGATCCAGTCGATGGGCACGAACACGTCGCGGCCACGTGTCGGGCCGTTGGGGAAGGCAGCGCCCGCCGGGAGATGTCGGCGGCCGATCTCCACGCCGTCATGGTCGGTGGGGATCAGCCCGAGCGTGATGCCGACATCCTCGCCCTTCCCGAGAAGATTCTCCGGATCGAACAGGCGGAAGGCGAGACCGAGCAGCGTCGCTTTCGGGGCAAGGGTGATATAGCGCTTGTCCCAGGTGAGCTTGATACCGAGCGTCTCCTTGCCGTCGTGCATGCCCTTCGTCACGACGCCCACGTCGCGCATGGAGGCGGCGTCGGAGCCGGAGAACGGCCCGGTGAGCGCGAAACAGGGAATCTCCTCGCCGCGGGCAAGTCTCGGCAGGTAATGCGCCTTCTGGGTCTCGGTGCCGTATTTCTCGATCAGCTCGCCGGGGCCGAGCGAGTTCGGCACCATGACGATGGTGACGCCGTCGGGGCTCTTGGACGAGATCTTGCCGAGGATGAGCGACTGCGCCTGGGCGGAGAAGCCCAAGCCGCCGTGCTCCTTCGAGATGAGCATGCCGAGAAAGCCGTTGTCGCGGACGAAGCGCCAGATGTCGTCGGGAACGTCGTGCAGATCGTGGCGGATGTGCCAATCGTTGAGCCGCTCGCAGAGCTCGACCGTCGGCCCGTCGAGAAAGGCGCGTTCCTCGTCGGTGAGCGTGATCGGCGCAACGCGGCGGAGCTTGGCGAAGTCGGGCGTGCCCGAGAAGAGCTCGGCGTCCCAGCCGCTCGTCCCCGCTTCGAGTGCTTCGCGCTCGGTCTCGGAAATGGTCGGCATCGCGCCCTTGAGCGCGCGATAGGCCGGCAGCGTGATGTATTTGCGCTTGATGTCGGGGATGCTGGCGGCGAACAGGAGCCCGGCGACGAGCCAGCCGATGAATGTCCAAAGCGGGAAGCCGAGGCCGATCTGGAGGCTTAACGTGAAGATCGCGACGGCAATCGCCCACACCCTAAGCGGCGCGCGATTCATCGCCAGAGCGAAGAACGCGGCAAGCGATACGGCAGCAAAGATCAGCTCAGCCACGGGCGGCCTCCACACTCGCCTTGGCCCCGATGCGTCCCCAACCCGAAGCTCTCATGGAGCGGCGCCGTCTCCCCGGCGACATCGCGCCGACCGCGGCTTTTGGTCCTCTATGGTCCTGATGGGACATCGACTCAAGCTTCTTTTCTCGAGGGTTTCCGCACCAACCATCCGGTCGTGCCCAGGGCCCGAATCGTCTGGAAAGCGCCATCCTAGGCGGAAAGCCTATCGACCCACTTAACAGGAAATCCCGTCACTTTCTTGTATGACAGGGACGAATTGGCTAAGCAGACCGGGCAAACGTCTGGCCAAAACAACGCTGGGGAACATCATGTCCGAGCCGGAGCGCCCGCAACTCAACCCCTATCAGGTCCAGCTGGAAGCCGGCAAACGCTATGCCTGGTGCCGCTGCGGGCGGAGCAAGAGACAGCCTTTCTGCGACGGCTCCCATGAGGGGACCGGCATCGAGCCGATGATGTTCACCGCCGAACGCACGGAAATGGCGCTTCTGTGCGGCTGCAAGGACACGGGCGATCCGCCGTTCTGCGACGGCTCCCATCTTCTGCTCTGAATTTGGGCATGCACACCGCAACGCCTTCTTGCTAGAAATACCGAAGTGGGCGCCACTGCCCCGCTTTCTTTAAGTCTGCAATGCCCGAACCGGGGGAAGGCGAGGCAGGCGTTTTCATGGCGTATTTCCTTCAGCAGCTGATCAACGGCATCGCGCTAGGCTCGATCTACGGGCTGATCGCCATCGGCTACACCATGGTCTATGGCATCATCGGCATGATCAATTTCGCCCACGGCGACATCTTCATGGTGGGTGCCTTCATCGCGCTGATCGCGTTTCTCGCCGTCCTTTCCATCGGGATCACCATGATCCCGCTCGCGCTGCTCATCGTGCTCGTCGTCGCCATGTTGCTGACCGCCGTGTGGGGCTGGACCGTCGAGCGGGTGGCTTACCGGCCGTTACGTGAATCCTTCCGGCTGGCGCCGCTGATCACCGCCATCGGCATGTCGATCGTGCTGCAGAACTTCATCCAGGTGTCGCAAGGCGCGCGCGTCAAGCCGCTCCAGCCCGTCATCACCGGCGGCTTCGAGTTCTTCAAGCAGGGCGACTTCACCGTTATCATCTCCAACATCCAGATCCTGATCGTGGCGACGACGCTCGTGCTGATGGGCGTGTTCTGGCTGATCATCAGCCGTACCGCATTGGGGCGCGCGCAGCGGGCTTGCGAGCAGGACCGGCTCATGGCCTCGCTGTCGGGCGTCGATGTCGACCGAACCATCTCGCTCACCTTCGTGATCGGCGCGGCGCTCGCCGCCGTCGCCGGCCTGCTCTATCTCCTCTATTACGGGGTGATCGACTTCTACATCGGCTTCATCGTCGGCATTAAGGCCTTCACCGCCGCCGTGTTCGGCGGCATCGGGTCCCTGCCCGGCGCCATGCTCGGCGGGCTCGTCATCGGCCTGATCGAGACCTTCTGGTCGGCCTACTTCACCATCGAGTACAAGGACGTGGCGGCATTCTCGATGCTTGCCATCGTGCTCATCTTCTTCCCGACGGGTCTGCTCGGGCGGCCCGAGGTGGAGAAGGTCTAGCCCTTGGCTGAGCCCGGCACATCGTTCGGCCAAGGGCTCAAATCGGCCCTGACCGATTCTCTCCTCGCCGGCATCATCGCCTTCGCGCTGTTCTCGCTCGTGCTCGGCTTGCGTACCGTGGACAACGTCACCGGTCTTACGCTTCGCCCGCGGCCCATGCTGCTCCTCGTCGCCGTCGGCATCGTGTTCTTCGGCCGGCTCCTGCTCAACCTGTTCGTCTGGCAGGCGGAGCATCCGCTCACCACTCCCTTCGCCAAACTGTTCAGGCGCGACCCGTTCGACAAACGCGACGTCGTCGTGCTCGGCGCCACGGCGCTCCTCGCGGTGGCAGGCTTTATCCTTGCCGCCCTTCTTGATGCGCCGGCTTATGAGCTGATTGGCGTCGCCGTGCTGGTGTTCATCGGCCTCGGGCTCCTGCGCCGGGCCGTCGTCCATATGTTCCCCAATCTCCCCTGGGGCCGGATCTTCGTCGTTGGCGGCATCCTATTCGCCCTCTTCTTTCCCCTCACCACGTTCGGCCTCGAGAAGGCGTTCCATCTCGGCTTGCCGCTTCGCTACTGGTTCGACCTCGCCATCCTCGTGCTCACCTATGTGATGCTCGGCTGGGGGCTCAACATCGTGGTCGGGCTCGCCGGCCTGCTCGACCTCGGCTATGTCGCCTTCTACGCGGTCGGCGCTTACACGTTCGCGCTGCTCGCCACGCATTTCGGTCTCGGGTTCTGGCTGTGCCTGCCGATCGCCGGCTTCGCCGCGGCGCTGTGGGGCGTCATTCTCGGTTTTCCCGTGTTGCGGCTCCGCGGCGACTATCTCGCCATCGTCACCTTGGCGTTCGGCGAGATCGTGCGCATCATCCTGCTCAACTGGACCGAGGTGACCAACGGACCGAACGGCATCTCCAGCATCCCGAAGCCCACCTTCTTCGGACTCCCGTTCGCGCCCTTCGCCGACGGCACGACGTTCAGCCAGTTCTTCGGCATCAAATACGATCCGCTCCAGGGCATCATCTTCCTCTATTACGTGATCCTGGCGCTTGCCTTTCTCACCAACCTCGTCACGCTGCGCTTGCGGCGCCTTCCCATCGGTCGCGCCTGGGAGGCGATGCGGGAGGACGAGATCGCTTGCCGTTCGCTCGGCATCAACACCACGATCACCAAGCTCACCGCGTTCGCCACCGGCGCGATGTTCGGCGGGCTGGCAGGCAGCTTCTTCGCCACACGGCAAGGCTTCATCAGCCCGGAGAGCTTCACCTTCATCGAGTCCGCCATCATCCTCGCCATCGTCGTGCTCGGCGGGATGGGCAGCCAGCTCGGGGTTGCCATCGCGGCGGTCGTCATGGTGGGCGGCTTCGAGGCGCTGCGTCACACGGAGGGCCTGCAAAGCTTCTTCGGGGCAGGCTTCGATCCCGCGCTCTACCGTATGCTCCTGTTCGGCATCGCCATGGTCGGCATCATGGTGTGGCGGCCGCGCGGGATCATCGCCTCGCGCTCGCCCTCCATCGTGCTCGACAAGACGCGCGCCGTTGCCCCCGAGCTCGTCGAGCAAGGCCGCGCATGAGGTCCTGGCAAGAAGATCCCGTGCTCACCGTCGAGCACCTGACCATGCGCTTCGGCGGCCTGGTCGCCATCGACGACGTGTCCTTCTCGGTGGGGCGCCACGACATCACGGCGCTGATCGGTCCGAACGGCGCCGGCAAGACCACGGTGTTCAACTGCATTACGGGATTCTACAAGCCGACCGAAGGGATGATGACGCTCGCGGTGCCCGGAGGAACGCGCTTCTATCTCGAGCGACTGACCGACCACGACATCAATGCGGAAGCCCGCGTCGCCCGCACCTTTCAGAACATTCGCCTGTTTCCCGGCATGACCGTGTTGGAGAACTTGATGGTCGCTCAGCACAACGTGCTGGCCCGCGCCTCGGGCTTCACCATCGGCGCCATTCTCGGGCTCGGGCAGTTCGCGCGGGCCGAGAAGGAGGCTGTCGATCTCGCCCGCTATTGGCTCGATCGTGTCGGGCTCTTGGCTCGGGCCGACGATGCGGCGGGCGATCTGCCTTACGGCGATCAGCGCCGGCTCGAGATTGCGCGCGCCATGTGCACACGGCCGGTGCTCCTCTGCCTCGACGAGCCTGCGGCCGGCTTGAACGCGCGGGAGAGCGACGGCCTCAACGAGCTCCTCTATGCAATCCGCGAGAAGGAGCAGATCGCCATCTTCCTCATCGAGCACGACATGAGCGTGGTGATGCGCATCTCCGACCACATTATCGTTCTCGACTACGGCAAGAAGATCTCCGACGGGACGCCGGAGGAGGTGCGGAACGACCCGAGCGTCATCGCCGCCTATCTGGGCGTTCCGGACGAGGAGTTGCCACCGGAGGCTGCGCCCGAGGTGCGGCCATGACTGCGGCGCTCCTCGAAATCGACAATGTCACCGCCTGCTACGGCCGGCTCCCGGTGCTGCACGGGGTGAGCCTCGACATCAAGCTCGGCGAGATCGCGGCCCTGATCGGCGCCAATGGCGCGGGCAAGACGACACTGATGATGACGATCTGCGGGCGCCCGCGCGCCTCCAAAGGCCGCATCGTGTTCGACGGCAAGGATATCACGCAGCTCCCCACCCACGAGATCGTGCGGCTGCGCATCGCCCAATCGCCGGAGGGGCGCCGCATCTTCCCGCGCATGACGGTGATGGAGAACTTGCAGATGGGCGCCATCCTCGCTCGCGATCCCGACGCGTTCGATCGCGACCTCGAGCGGGTGGGCACGTTGTTCCCCGTACTCAAGGCGCGCGCCGATCAGCGCGGCGGCACGCTGTCGGGCGGCGAGCAACAGATGCTCGCGATCGCCCGGGCGCTCATGGGACGCCCCAAGCTGCTTCTTCTGGACGAGCCGTCGCTGGGTCTGGCCCCGCTCATCGTCAAGCAGATCTTCGAGGCGATCAAAGAGCTGAATGCCCAAGGCCTCACCGTGTTTCTGGTGGAGCAGAACGCCTATCACACGCTGAAGCTCGCCCATCGCGGCTACGTGATGGTCA
>CAZHCN010000139.1:0-6153 GCA_964530895.1 uncultured Methyloceanibacter sp.
GGCAGGCGGATCAGAGATGTCCGCTTTACCCCTCAAAGCAGACATTGACCGGCGAGGAATCGACGTCTGCTAAGTGCCAGAAGCAGAACTCGCGCCGCGCGCGGACCATGCCACCCATTAGATATCGATCATTAACTACTTGAGCCTACGCCGCGTTTACAGCGTTTCGCCAAGCCGATTTCGACCAGGCGCCGGATTGCCTCTGAGCGCGACAACTTTGGTCCCGGCTGTGCTTTTGCCCACGCATCTATTGCACTCCGAAGCTCATTGGAAAGCCGAAGCGCGGTTACCGGGTCTTGACCCGTGGCTGGCCTACCTCGTCCGCCTTTCCGTATTACGGATATTGCCATTCCCCATTTTCTGTAGTACAAATAAAGAGCTTGGCAAGGAGCAGTAACTCCTCACTTAGCTCTAACCCTCAACATGGAGTGACCCATGTGTCAGGCTGATAATCCTCATACCACAACTACCTCTATAGCGGTTGCCACATCCGCCCCGTCGAGGCCAATCACAAAGGTTGTCCGCCAGGCTCTTTCTAGTAGGCTTTTCGACTTTCGAGAACCATCATCGGAACTAAAGGGTTGGCGGGATAGCGACACACGGCTGGCCGTTCTCGGAGAGAGCGATGCGCATCAGCGTTGAGCCTCGAGATATGCCGCCCACGCAAGCCGCGCGCCGTCTCGGCAAGAGACTGGCGGAATTTGAGATCCTTCTTCCGAAGTTGATCGCACGTGGATTCCCCGAGCCAGATCCCGACACCGGCAATTTTGACCTTGATGCGATCGATGCTTGGCGTCGATCGCGTCACCCTCACCTCTTCTTGACGGAATTTCCTCGGGCGCGCGACGCTAGGGCCGTCGTCTCAGCGCGCCTCGGAGGGATGAAGATTGGGTAAGGTGCGCATTCCCTACTATGTGGTCAGGAAGGGGCGCGGCTATTGGCTGCCGAGCCCCAAAATGAAGGCGCTTGGCTTCGCCAATATTCGCTGCGGCGCCAACGGACCACAAGCCTGGGCGATTGCTGAGGAGTGGAACGATCGCTGGCAGAAGGTCCGAGTAGGCAACGTTATTTCGCCCTCGGAAGCTGAGCGGCGCAACCTGTCCCCCGCCGAGGCCGAAGAGCTTGCGATCTATCCCGAAGGCAGCATCGGCTATGCCTTCCGTCGTTATCGGCGCATGCCCGGGGCTTGGGCAGTCAAGGCGGCGGCAACCCGCAACGATTGGTGGCGCGGGTGGAAGAGAATCAAGCCCATCTTCGCCGATGTGAACCCTTCGACCATAACGCCAGAAATGATGGGTGAGTGGTATGAGGCGATCTACATGCGGGCGGGGTTATCCGAAGCTCATCGAGCCCTCAAGATTTGGCGCGCGCTCTGGAAGGTAATGGCTGCCTTCAGGCTTTGCGAAAAGCATCAAGATCCATCTCTGACCATCCGCAACCGATCACCCAGGGGCCGCGTCGCCGTTTTCACCGAGGGACAAGTCGTTCGATTGGTGAAATCCAGCTGGCGTATGAATCATAGGGGCTTGGCTTGCATCATGGCTTCGGCTTGGGACACAGCATTTTCGCCGGTTGATTGTCGCACGGTCACGCCGTCGCAATGGTTCACCGATAAAGGGGGCTCGTTTTTCGTCAAGTATCGCCAGAAGACGGGATCCACAGATGAAGATGCAGCCGAGGCCATCGGTACCTTGTCCCGACGCACCGAACGGCTTATCGAGGCCTATCTCGCAGGGCTAGGCACTGACCTGCTGCCCGAAGCACCGATGTTCCGCAACCAAAAGGGCACCGCCTATTCGAAGGATGCTCTTTGCCGATCCTTTCGCAAAGTGCTTAAGGCTGAATTCCCCGGCGATACCAGAAAGCTAATGGACTTTCGAAGATCAGGCTCGCAAGAGGCCCAGGCTGGCGATGTCAGTTCTCTCGCGCTCGCTACCAAGCTTGCTAACTCGATCAATCAATCGAAGCGCCTACAGGACACCTATTTGCCGAAGCGCACAGCGACGGTAAGACTAGCCGATGAAGCTAGGAAGCGAGGCCGGCAAAGATTACGCGCGGAACAGCCAGCGAACGAAAAGTTGAAACTTACCGGACGTGAAAGTTGAAACCGTCCGAAGAGGGATATTCTAAAGCCTTGTAATAATTGGCGCCCCGTAGGGGTTTCGAACCCCTGTTTCCGGCGTGAGAGGCCAGCGTCCTAGGCCACTAGACGAACGGGGCGTGGCCAAACAGGCCGCAAGCTATAACGTGGGCCCACGAAGACGATCAAGGCCTATTCCGCCTTGAGCTTGATGCGGGACAGCACCTTGCCCGTGCCGATGTCGACGACCACGACCTCGGGCCCGGCGCTGGACTCCAGATGGAGCGCGAGCCGGTCGCCATCAAGAGCCAGCGACGTGACCTTGGCGCCTTGTGGGATGGCGAGCTCCGTTTGGGGTCCGGGCGACACCGCGGCGGCATGTTTTGGCGTTTGCGACGTCTTATCCGGGAGCTGCGAGGCCTGGTAAACGATCGCCGCCATCACCAAGCCGAAGCCGACGACGAGCAGGATGCCCATGACGATCACGGCGATCTTCAGTATCCGCACCTGTCGCGGGGTGAACACCGTCCCCGGCAAAGGCGTATTGTCTGGCTCGTTTGCCGCCGCCATCGTCTAAAAGACCTTCGATGCCAAGATCACTTAAGCCGCCTGCCGAACTGCTCACCGCCGAAGTGGACGAGAGCCACGCCGGGATGAGGCTCGACCGCTTCTTGAGCGCGGCCTTGCCGCAGCTGAGTCGCACCCGCGTGCAGGCCCTCATCAAGGAAGGTCAGGTCGCCTCACGCGGCGCGACCATAGAGGACACCAAATATAGGGTCAAACCGGGCGACCGCTTCGATCTCGCCCTGCCACCCGTGACTGAAGCGGCGCTTGCCCCGGAGGCCATTCCCCTCGACGTGGTCTATGAGGACGATGCGCTGATCGTCGTCGACAAGCCTGCGGGCCTCGTCGTGCATCCCGGCGCCGGCCAGCCCGCCGGAACGCTCGTCAACGCGCTCGTCGCCCATTGCGGTAAAAGCCTGTCCGGCATCGGCGGCGTGGCGCGGCCCGGCATCGTTCACCGCCTCGACAAGGACACGAGCGGACTCATGGTCGTCGCCAAGACGGACCGGGCGCACCGCGCGCTTGCCGCGCAATTCGCCGATCACGGACGTAGCGGCGACATGGAGCGCGGCTATCTCGCGCTCGTGTGGGGCGCGCCGTCGAAACCGCAAGGGCGCGTCGATGCACCCCTCGGGCGTCATCCCACGAGCCGCACCAAGATGGCGGTGTTGCCGCCCGAGAAGGGACGGCATGCGACGACCTATTGGCGCGTGGTGGAAACCTACGGACACGACAAGGACGGCCCCATCGCATCGCTGCTGGAATGCAGGCTGGAGACCGGGCGCACCCACCAGGTGCGCGTGCACCTGGCCCATATCGGTCATCCGCTGATCGGGGATCCCCTCTACGGTCTCGGCTTCAAGTCAAAGCTCAAAAAGCTTCCACAGGCCGCGCAAGCCAGGATCGCCGCGCTCAACCGCCAAGCCCTTCATGCGGAACGGCTTGTCTTCGAGCATCCGGCAAGCAAGACCTTACTGGAATTTAATAGTCCCCTCCCTGCCGATCTCGCCGAGATTGCGGATACACTCAAGCAACTGTGATGACTGTTGCCTTTTGCACTTTCGTCAAAGGTTCTATAGAGGAGACCTACCGGGGGGCGGTTTAAACGGGAAGAATGCGACCGCTCGAGGTCGCTGGAGACGGGTTCCATGGCCGCCAGAAGTTTACCGAGCGTGAGCGCCCACGGCGGGCTGACACGCTATCTCGAAGAAATCAGACAGTTCCCCATGCTGGAGCCGCAGCAGGAGTACATGCTTGCCAAGAGTTGGCGCGAGCATGGCGACCGCGACGCCGCGCACCAGCTCGTCACCTCGCACCTACGGCTCGTGGCGCGCATTGCCATGGGCTATCGCGGCTACGGCCTGCCCGTGGGCGAAGTGATCTCCGAAGGCAATGTCGGCCTGATGCAGGCGGTGAAGCGCTTCGATCCCGACAAAGGCTTTCGCTTGGCCACTTATGCGATGTGGTGGATCCGCGCCGCGATCCAGGAATACATCCTGCGCTCGTGGAGCCTCGTGAAGATGGGCACCACCGCCGCGCAGAAGAAGCTCTTCTTCAATCTGCGCAAGATCAAGGGTCAGTTGAAGGCGCTCGATGAAGGCGACCTCCGTCCCGATCAGGTGAAGCAGATCGCCACGCGTCTCGGAGTGAGCGAGGACGACGTCGTGTCGATGAACCGGCGGCTCGGCGGCGACTCGTCGCTCAATGCACCGGTGCGCAACGACGCCGAGAGCGGCGAGTGGATGGACTGGCTGGTGGACGACAGCGCCGTCGATCAGGAGACCGCGCTCGCCGAATCCGAGGAGAAAGAGCAGCGGCACACCATGCTGCACGATGCGCTGGAAGGCCTGAACGAGCGCGAGCGCCGCGTATTCGAGGCGCGCCGCCTCGCCGAGGACCCACTCACGCTCGAGCAGCTTTCCGCTGAGTTCGGCGTCTCCCGCGAGCGCATCCGCCAGATCGAGGTGCGCGCCTTCGAGAAGGTGCAGAAGGCCGTGCAGAAGGCCGCCGCCGCAGCCGAGCCCGAGCCGGAACCGGCCGAGTAGCCTCCAGGCCTCTCATGTCCGCGTAGGGTCCCGCCTGCCGTCAAGGCGGGTGGGACAGCGCACGCGAAGCGGCTAGAGTGAGCGCCGATTCGCAGGCACATGGGGGACACTCTGGGAGGTATCAAACATCTCACCGTCAGCGGCGTGGAGATCGCGTATCTCGACGAGGGCAAGGGGCCCTGCGCCATGCTCGGCCATTGCTCATCCGCCTCGTACAAGGAATGGCTGCCGCTGATCGAGACCCTGAAGGACGATTGGCGCGTGCTTGCGCCCGACTTCATCGGCTACGGCCAGTCCGACCCTTGGCCGATCGACAAGCCCTTCTCGGCCGAAACCGACGTGAAGGTCTTGCTGGCTCTTGCCAAGAAGACCAAGAGCGCGCTTCACCTCATCGGTCACTCTTATGGGGCCGCGCTGGCGCTGGAGGCCGCGCGCAAGCTGGGCAACCGCGTTAAGAGCCTCACGCTGGTCGAGCCCGTCTCCTTTCATCTGCTGCGCATCGAGAACCGCCCCGAATGGAACGATGTCGAACGCTTGGGACTCTCCGTGCTCGAGCCGGTGGCGAAGGGCGACGACCGCAAGGCCGCCGCCGCGTTCATGAGCTATTGGCTCGGCCGCTGGCGCTGGTGGCTGGCGCCCGAGCGCTTCAAGAACGCCATCGCCACCACCATTCCGAAGGTCGCGCTCGAATTCTCCATCGCCATCGACGCCCAGACCACGCTCAAGGACTATGCGGAGATCACGGCGCCGACCCTGCTGATCGTGGGCGCCAAGACCAGGGCCCCGACCCGCGCGGTCATCGACCTGCTCGGCAAGGCGATGCCGAACGCAAAGGTGGAGGCCTTGAAAGGGGCTGGACACATGAGCCCGTTCACGCATCCCGCCGAGCTCAATCGGATGATCCTCGATCATCTCGCCGCTCACCGGTAGCAACACCGTCCCCCGGGAGCTCTTCGATATCCTGGGCGAACAGTCCCTCGAGCTCCTTCGCCTGCGTGAGCGCGTTGGCGCGGACCTTCTCCAGATCCGTGTAGTACTGATAGTCGTCATAGAGGCGTTTCTCGTCGAGACGCTTGAACGTCTCCGTCAAGCGCCTGACCTCCGCCTCCTTCAAGCCCAAGCCGCGCAGCAAATCCTTGGTGAGTTCCAGCGCCGCAAGGAACGTCTCGCGCTCGATGATGGTGACGCCGAGATCCATGAGCTTATGCACATGGGTGCGGTCGCGCGCGCGCGCGTAGATCGGCAAGTCCGGGAAGTGCTCGCGCACCATCTCGGCGACCCGCAAGGAGTGATCGACACTGTCGATGGCGAGCACGAAGGCGCGCGCCTTGTGCGCGCCTGCCGCGCGCAAGATATCGAGCCGGCCGGCATCGCCGTAGTAGATGTCCGCGCCGAAGCGCCTGACGAAGTCGACCTGTGCGACGTTCGAGTCGAGCGCGGTGAACGGGATGTGGCGCGCGCGCA
>CAZHCN010000140.1:0-6126 GCA_964530895.1 uncultured Methyloceanibacter sp.
ACGAGGTGGTGATCATCGACGAGTTCACCGGCCGCATGATGTCCGGCCGCCGCTACTCGGAAGGCCTGCACCAGGCGCTCGAGGCCAAGGAGCACGTCTCCATCCAGCCCGAGAACCAGACGCTCGCCACCATCACCTTCCAAAACTACTTCCGTCTCTACGAGAAACTCGCCGGCATGACCGGCACGGCCGCCACCGAGGCCGATGAGTTCATGGACATTTACGGCCTCGATGTGATCGAGGTGCCGACCAACATGCCCATGATCCGCAATGACCAGGACGACGAGGTCTATCGCACCGCCGCTGAGAAGTACCGGGCGATCATCGAGCTCATCAGGGAGGCGCAAAAGAAGGGCCAGCCCATACTGGTCGGCACCACCTCCATCGAGAAGTCGGAGGTGTTGGCGGAGCTGCTTAAGAAGGAGAAGGTTCCTCACAAGGTATTGAACGCGCGCTACCACGAGCAGGAGGCGCATATCATCGCCCAAGCGGGCGTCCCCGGCGCGGTGACCATCGCCACCAACATGGCGGGCCGCGGCACCGACATTCAGCTTGGCGGCAATCCCGAAATGCTGATCGAGGACTGGCTCGCCGAGCAGAGGCAGAAGGGCAAGGAACCGACCCCCGAGGAAGTCAAGAAGCGGCGCACCGAGATCGAAGCCGACGTGGCCAAGAAGAAGAGGCAGGCGCTGGATGCGGGCGGACTGTTCGTGATCGGCACCGAGCGTCACGAGAGCCGGCGCATCGACAACCAGTTGCGCGGCCGCTCGGGCCGTCAGGGCGACCCTGGCCGCTCGCACTTCTTCCTGTCTCTCGACGACGACCTCATGCGCATCTTCGGTTCCGAGCGCATGGACGGCATGTTGCAGGCGCTGGGTCTGAAAGAGAACGAGGCCATCGTCCATCCTTGGATCAACAAGGCGCTGGAGAAGGCGCAAGCGAAGGTCGAGGCGCGCAACTTCGACATCCGCAAGAACCTGCTCAAGTTCGACAACGTGATGAACGACCAGCGCAAGGCGATTTTCGACCAGCGTCGCGAGTTGCTGAGCGACGCCGATCTCAACGAGACGATCGCCGAGATGCGCCGCGACGTGGTCTACGGCATGGTTGCCCTGCACATTCCCGAGAAGTCCTACGCCGAGCAGTGGGACATCGCGGGCCTGAAAGAGGCGGTGCAAAGCATCTTCGGTCTCGACCTGCCGATCGACGCGTGGGCGGCGGAGGAGGGCATCGCCGAGGACGAGATCCACGAGCGGCTGATCAAGGCCACCGACGAAGCGGCGGCCAAGAAGGCGGCGCAGTTTGGGCCGCAGGTCATGCGTCAGATCGAGCGCGCGGTTCTGCTCCAGACCCTCGATGGGCTGTGGCGCGAGCACATCGTGACGCTCGAACATCTGCGCCAAGTGATCGGCCTGCGCGGCTATGGCCAACGCGACCCGCTGAACGAGTACAAGACCGAGAGCTTCACCCTGTTCGAGCAGATGCTCGCGCGCTTGCGCGAGGCGGTGACCGGCCAGCTCATGCATGTCGAGCTCGCCAAGCAGGACGAGGTACCGCCGCTGGAGGGCGCCGAGCTGCCGCCGATGGAGGCGCATCACATCGATCCCACCACCGGCGAGGACGAGTTCGCGCTCGAAGTGGCCAATGCCGGCCCGGCGGGCGCAACCGCGACTGCGGCGAAGCCCGCGCGTGCGCGCAAAGTCGCCGCAACGGCGGTGAACCCGGCCGATCCCGCGACCTGGGGCAAGGTTCAGCGCAATGCGCTCTGTCCGTGCGGCTCAGGCAAGAAATACAAGCACTGCCACGGCGCCTATAGCTAACGCCCTTCCCCGCACTTAGACTCGGACCGTCCCAAGCGTCTCTTGCCGGTCCCGCACGCGACCGCGGGAACCGGAAGCGCCCTTGGGCTCTTTTGTCCGCGACGCAGGGAATTCGCCAAGACATGACTCTCGACCAAGCGCTGGCCTTTGCCATTATCCTCGGCATGATGGCGCTCTTCGTCTGGGGGCGCCTGCGCTACGATCTTGTCGCCCTGCTGTCGTTGCTCGCGGCCATCGCCGCCGGCATCGTTCCGCCAGACAAAGCATTCACCGGCTTCAGCGACGATATCGTCGTCATCGTGGCGAGCGCGCTGCTCGTCAGCGCCGCCGTCAGCCGCTCAGGCGTGATCGAGCGCGTGGTGCGCAAGCTCGGTCCCTACCTCACCGACGTCTACCGCCAGGTCGCGGCCCTGGTCGGCTCGGTGACCGTGCTCGCCGCCTTTGTCAAGAATATCGGCGCGCTCGCCATGCTGATGCCGATCGCCTTCCAATTCGCGCGGCGCACCGGCACCTCCCCAGCCTCCCTTCTCATGCCCATGTCGTTCGGCGCCCTGCTCGGCGGCATCGTCACCCTGATCGGCACCTCGCCCAACATCATCGTGTCGCGCGTGCGCGAGCAGATTCTGGGGGAGCCGTTCCATATGTTCGACTTCACACCGGTCGGCGCGAGCCTCGCACTCCTCGGCTTCCTGTTTCTGATCTTCGGCTGGCGTCTCCTGCCGACGGACCGCAAAGGCGCCGTCTCCATGGACGCGGCCTTCAACCTCGAGGGCTACACCACCGAGGTCACGGTGCCGAAGGACTCGCCCGCCGCTGGTCTGACGGTGAAAGCGCTCGAAGATCTCGGCGAGAGCGAGATCGAGGTCATCACGCTGCTGCGCGGCGCCAAGCGTCGCTATGAGCCCGCCGGCAACGTTGTCATCAAGCCCGACGACATTCTCATCCTGCGCGGCGAGCCGCAGGCGCTCGAACGCATCGTCGCGCTGGAGAAGCTCAAGCTCACCCGCGACGAGGACACCAAGGAAAAGGACACGCCGACCGACGAGATCGGCATCATGGAAGCGGTCATCACGCCGGATTCGCAGTTGATCGGCTCATCGGTCGGCCAGCTCAAGCTATTCGATCGCCACGGCATCAACCTGCTCGCCGTGAGCCGCACCGGGCGGCGCATCGCCAACCGCTTGCGCACGGTGAAGCTCAGGGCCGGCGACGTGGTCGTGCTCCAAGGCAATCTCTCCACCATGCCCGAGACGCTCGGCGAATTGCATCTCCTGCCCCTGGCTGAGCGGGATCTGCGCATCGGCCGCAAAGGGAGCCTCGTGCCCGTCGGCGTCCTCGCCGCCGCCATGATGCTCGTCGCCTTCAATCTCGTGCCGGTCGCCATCGCTTTTTTCGGCGCGGCGGTGATCCTTCTGCTCGCCCGCTCGCTCACGCTGCGGGAAGCCTATGACGCCATCGACTGGCCGATCCTCATCATGCTCGGCGCGCTGATCCCGGTGAGCAACGCGCTGCGAACGACCGGCGGCACCGATCTCATCGCCGAATGGCTCTCCAAGACGGCCATGTCGCTGCCGCCCTACGGCGCGCTCGCCCTACTGCTCGCCGCCGCCATGGCCGTGACGCCGTTCCTCAACAATGCGGCGACCGTGCTGGTCATGGCACCCATCGCCGCGAGCTTCGCCAGCAATCTCGGATATAAGCCCGACGCGTTCCTGATGGCGGTGGCAATCGGCGCGGCATGCGACTTCGTCACCCCCATAGGCCATCAATGCAACATGCTGGTGATGGGCCCCGGCGGCTACCGCTTCGGCGACTATTGGAAGTTGGGCCTGCCGCTCTCGATCATCGTGCTCGTGGCCGGCACGCCGCTCATTCTCTATTTCTGGCCGATCTAGGCGTCGGGATAGGGCGTGCCGTCCTTATGCACGAAGCGCCCGTCGGCGTTGGAGGACATCATGTCGACGTCGGAGCAGGTGGTCATGTCGTCGGGTGCGCGCGTGCCGACTTCGAGATAGACCGCCATGGCGTCCGACCTGTTAATCATGTGATGGCCGTTGCCGGTGCCTTTTGGAAAGGCCGCACAATCGCCGGCGCGCAGCACTGTCTCGCCGCCATCTTCGATGAGGGTCAGTTCGCCTTCGAGCACGTAGACGAATTCGTCTTCGTGCGAATGCCAATGGCGCTGGCTCGACCAGTTGCCTGGCGGGAGGTGCATGAGATTGACCCCCAACGCACTGAGCCCGCCCGCATCGCCCAGCCTCTGCCGTACGCGTTCAGCGCAAGGCGCGTCGAACGGCGGCGGATAGGACGAGCCTTTGCGTTCCGGCACTTTGGCGAGATCGATCTTGGGCATGGCCGTCTCCAGACTATGAATTGCCGGCAACCTCGGGCGGGCAGTGCTCCTCGACCGGTCTGTTCACGGTCGCCAAGCTTCCCGCCTCGAACACGTAGCGGCCCTCGCATACGCTGACGACCGGCGGCAGGTGGCTGCCGTCGAACAGGTCGTAGCCCTTCTTGAGGTCGGTCCAGAAACCGCTCCATCTCTCACCCTTGCGCAGTCTCAGATTGCGCTCGGTCATGCGGAACGGGAAGGCATGGACCGGAATGCGCTCCTGACCGTTGTCGAGCGCCGCCGTAACGAAAGCCCAGATCTCGTCCACCACCTTGTCGGTGACCGCATAGCAGCCGATGGACGCGCAGCCGCCATGCACCATGAGGAAGGAGCCGGTGCGGCCCTTGCTGCGGTCGTACGCATTGGGAAAGCCGAGATTGAAGGAGAGATGCATGCGGCTATTCGGGTTGAGTTGCTGTTTGGCCACCGTGTAGAAGCCTTCCGGCGCTTGCCGGTCGCCTTCCTTGAGCTTCGGCCCCAACCGCCCCGACCACAGGCAGATCGGATAGGTGGCGAAGCGCTGGAAGCGGCCGTCCTTCTCCACCCAAAGCTCGAGCTCGGACTCAAGCTTGAAGATGCGGATATAGACCGGCGCGCCGAGATGGACCCCTTCGGCATTAAGCCGCGCATCGAGGCGGGCGAGATCCGGCGTGCCGGGCAACGGCTTACCGGCGCGATGGAGCGATTTGTACTCCGCCCGCATCATATTGATGTGCACGCGATCGATGAGCTGTCGCCCCTGCGGGGTCAGCAGGAAATAGAAGCCACCAGCGAGCGTCAGGAGGACAAGGGAGACAATCAGGTGCCGCAACATCGCCGATCAACTGCCAGATCGATAAGGCCAGAGGATGGAGTATAGCGTCGTGAACCGCCGTGTCGCGCCGGTGTGTGAGGCTACTTCTTGGCGCTCTTCTTTTCGTCCGGCTTCAGGCTCGGCGTCGCCGGCCCGAGCGTCATCGCGCGATAGGTCGGCGTGATCGACCCGAAGCTCAAGCCCATCGAGATGCCGAGCGGCTTCGCCAGCGTGGCCTCGGCGACGGCCTTTTTGCCGTCGTCCTTGGGCGGCTTGAAGGCCACGACCGGAAGTTTCCGGTAAGCCGGGCATGCGGCCGCCGGATTGGGATGTGCGCCGTCGAAGGTCGCGTTGACGATATAGCGCTTGCCGCAGACCGCGAGGTTCGGCGCGAGCCGCGTGGTCTCGAAGTAGTCGTAGCCTTCCTTGAGGTTGGCCCAGAAGTCATACCACTCGTCGTCGCGGTGCGCCGCCATGTTTGCCGCCGTCATGCGGAATGGAAAGGCATGAAGCTGAAACGACGTCTGGCCCGCGGCCAAAGCGTCGCGCGCCAGGATGTAGATCTCCTCGATGACCGCGTCGGTCATGGCGTAGCAGCCCGCCGACGTGCAGTCCCCATGCACCATCAGATTGGAGCCCGTCCGGCCGAGCGCGCGATCATAGGCGTTGGGGAATCCGACGTTGAAGGAGAGGTGATATTTGCTCAGCGGATTCATCTGCTCGCTGTCGATCAGGTAGAATCCTTCCGGCGCTTGCCGGTCGCCTTGCTTCACCTTCGGTCCGAGCCCGCCCGAGTAGTCGCAAATTGGATAGGTCTTGAAGTGGTAGAAGTGCCCGTCTGCCTTCTGCTTCCACACCTCGAGCTCGGACTCGGCCTTGAAGATGCGGATCAGGATGGGCTCGTCTTCGGTCATGCCCTTCTGGGCGAGAAGAGCCCGGGTCTGCGCAGAGAGCGGCTTCATATAGGGGGGCGCGAACTCGCCACAACCAGCGAGCGCAGCGGCGGCAAAAACCACCGCGCCAACCGTGCTCACGGCTGTGAGAAACCTTGAACGAAGCATACGCCGTGCCCCTCGCGCACCTCGGCCAAGATCAAATTGAAGGGTTGAGAGGAAATTAGC
>CAZHCN010000141.1:0-6089 GCA_964530895.1 uncultured Methyloceanibacter sp.
AGAACGAGGGCGGCGTCAAAGTGAACACGCCGGCCGGCGCGCTCGCCATCCGCGGTGGCATGTTCCAAGGCCATGTGAGTGGCGGGCACGGCACATTCTCTTTCCTTTACGGCGTGTCGTTGACCTACTCGAACCATGGCCAGACCCAAACGGTCTATGAGCCCGGCTATACCCTCGACACCTCAAGCGGCACTCCGACCATCCGCCCGACGACTCCGGAAGATATCCAGTTCGTCCAGAGCGCATTGTCCGGTCCTGGCACCACTGTGGTCGGCGGCTCGAGCACTCCGCCCGTCAACAATAACATCCCTCTGACCGACACTGTCAGCCTGCAGGACCTAATCTCTGACGCCAATCAGACGCAAGTCCAAGACAATCTTCAGAGGGACGAAACCCCGACGACGCCCACCGGCACCCCGACGACGCCCACCGGCACCCCGACGACCCCCGCGCCTACGCCGGTGCCAATCACGTTCCGTGTGTTGGGTTCGCCAGGCGCGTACACGGCTTTTCCTGGAACATCCGAATACACAACCAATGACGCGGGAGTTCTTGGAGGCGGCAACCATGGCGACAACCCCGGGCCAGGACCATTTACCGACGACTTCACGTGGACGTTCAGCATTGTCAACGGCCGCTTCACCGGTACCGTCTCTGGGCTGCTAGATGCCAATTGCACTAACAAAGACTGCACGACCATAGAGACCCACACGATTTCGCCCGCCAAGGTCGACTTTCCCGCGTCTTTTCCGGCGGCCACGTGTTTGAATGGTATCTGCCCGGTGACGAATGGGAAGATCACGCAGAACGGCGTGACTCAGAACTACGCCGGCATCGCCGTCTTGAAGCAGGACTTCTTCGCCTATCAAGTGCTAGCGGGGCACTACGTTCCGAACATCGGACTCGTCGCCGACGATTCTGAGAATCCCGACCCGCTTCTGCTCATTGGCGGCACGAGACACCAATTCGATGCGCCGAGCGGGAAGCTCTTCACCTTCCAGCTTACGCAGGACATTACGCAGCCCGATGCATTCGGACCGTTTGCATCATCAGACTCCACGCCGAATGGCGGCACCGGCGCGATCTCGCCTCTTCTGTTATTGGAGCAAGACAATGGCGGTCAGGAAGATTCCAGTCACGCGGTTTGGCTGCAGACGAGCTTCCTCGTGGGCGATAAGGACTCGCCGTCCTTCGGCGAATCCTTTGTCAACATCGCCCTCGGCGAGTGGAGCCCTGACAGCGGCATGACTGGAGCGCGCCGCGGCGGCTCGGACCTCAACACCAACAATTATAGCTTCAGCGGTGACATCGCGAGCTTGGCAGGCCCCGACGGCGGCCATTTCCTGGGTTCGGGTGACCCCAACGTCGTTGTCGGCTTCGATTCGACGGGAACACACAATATTGGCCGAGACACCCCGCTGAATCCCGACGGCACCTCCGTCGAACAGCAGTCGGGTTCGACGTATCATGTCGGTGTCGGAACCGGGACGATCGAGCCGAGGCAGCAGACCTCCGGTACGTTCAAAGGATACGCCGCAGGCTTTATGCAGCAGGCAGGTGCCGAAGGCGCTCCCGCGACGCTGATGAGCACCTCTCCCGGTGACGTCAAGCTGTCCCTGGATGCAACAACCAACACGATGACGGCCTCAATAAATGTCGGCAACGTCGACAGCTATGGAGAGCATGCGGACAGGCTCAGCACGCTCCTGAACTTGCCGCCAGAAGCATCAAATGCCCTGTTCCACCTCCTTGGTGCGCAGCCAACGCTCCGCGAAAACTTGGAGTTCGGCGGCAGCGCAGACAACTCGGCTTTCATCGACAACGCAATTTTCGCTGCGTTCGAGAAGCCGGGCGCCTCGACCATCGACGAAACGGTGCAGGTAACTCACACAGAAACCGTACAGGTGCCTCATAGTGAGTTCGTTTGGGTGACTCACACAAAGACTAGTTGGGGGCACACATACACTTACCGGGCACTCGAGCTGCAGACCACCTGGACTACCGAGACACATACCTATCAGACGCCCGAGACACAGACCTATCACCCTGACGATATTCAGTCGTACTTCGTCAGCGCGGATGCGATTAACGCGAACGCCGTGCTCTTTCCCGGTCAGACTGTGGAAGGACCGAACGGTTTAGAGCAGAAACGTGCTTTCTGCCAGAATTGCAGCTTCATCAAATGGGGCGCCTGGGGCACGCGCACGAGCTATACGAATTACAACGAGCAGCAAGTCAACGCAGACACGCACCTCGGCTGGTGGATCGCCGGCGACGTGGTCTCGGGATCGGACATGCCGTTGACAGGCACGGCCAGTTATGCGGGCGATGCCATCGGCACCGTTGCAAGCAAGCAAAATGGTAGCTGGAATCAATACGTGGCGACCGGTGACATGAACATGGACTGGAACTTCGCAGCCCGCGGTGGAACGCTTAGCATTAGCCATTTCGACGGCAAGAGTTTCTCTGGACCGATGTTCGCACCGGGCCGCGCTAATTTTAGTGGCCCGCTCGGCAACCTCAACACCGGCATTATCGGCTCGGCGAGCGGGTCTTTCGTGGGCTCACCCGGTCACGGTCTTACCCCAGCAGGCGTCATCGGCAATTTCGGTGTGGGCAACATCCAGAACACCTGGAAAGCCAACGGCATCTTCGGCGGCACACAAATACCCAGATAGCAGTGTTGCCGCGCTCATTTGAGCGGCCTCAAGGCGCCTCTCCCGTAACTCTCCATGTTTAGCAGATGACATCGTGCTCCCTTACCCTAGGGCGCCGAAGCCATCATCATCTTGCGGGAGATTCCTCATGCGCCCCTTCCTCGTTTCCTCTCTTGCGCTCGCCGCCGGGCTCGCCCTTCTCGTCCCGTCCCTCGCCTTTGCCGAGCCCACCGAGATCACCGTCCGCGTCATCGGCAAGGACTCCAAATTCGTCGGCTCCAGCATGGGCGGCGCCCGCATCATCCTGCGCGATGCGCAGACCGGCGAGATCCTGGCGCAAGGCGTCACCCAAGGCTCGACCGGCGACACCAAGCGCATCATGCAGCCCGAGGGCGGGCCCCGCGCTGTGCGCGCGACCGACGATGCCGCCAAGTTCGTGGCCACCCTCGATCTCGATGCGCCGCGCCTGATCGAGGTGGAGGCCTATGGGCCGCTCGCCCAGCCGCAAGCCGCCCACCGTGTGACCTCGACCCAATGGGTGGTGCCGGGCCGCAATGTCTCGGGCGGCGACGGCTGGGTACTCGAGCTGCCGGGCTATGTGGTCGACGTGCTCGCGCCGCCCGCCCATGTGAAGTTGCCGCCCGACACGACCAAGGTCGATGTGCGCGCCAACGTGGTGCTGATGTGCGGCTGCCCCATCACGCCGGGCGGGCTCTGGGACGCCGACAAGCTGGAGGTGAAGGCGCTCGTCACGCGGAACGGCGAGCACTTGGCCCCTGTCGATCTTAAGTTCGCCGGCGAGACGAGCCAGTTCGCCGGCAGCGTGCCGGTGTTCGGCGCCGGGCTCTACGACGTCACCGTCTATGCCCATAACCCGGCGAACGGCAATACCGGCGTCGACCGGACGACCTTCATCGTCGGCGATAAATAGACATACAATCAATGACTTGGAAGATGGTGACCGGGGTTGCCGTGGCCGCCGGCCGCCCCCATATACCCACTGTTGATCTGACGGGGACCATGCAAACATCAGCGATCCTATCGGGCGTATCTTTTGCCATCGCCGCGCTGCTCCTTTCGGGCTTTGCGGCACTGCCGGCGGAGGCCGCCGATCGCGTCGGCGTCGCCGCCGCGGTGACCCCTCAAGCCACGCGGAAGCCGCCGGGCGGCGCCATGAAGACGCTCAAGATCGGCGAGTCCGTCGTCTACAACGAGCGGATCGAGACCTCAGACTCTGGCGTGGTGCAGGTGCTTCTGGTCGACGGCTCCACCTTCACGGTCGGCCCGAAGTCGAGCCTCGTTATCGACAAGTTCGTCTATAACCCGAAGACCGGCACCGGCGAGCTCGCCGCCAGCTTCTCCAAGGGCGCGCTCCGCTTCGTCGGCGGCAAGCTCTCGAAGAGCGAGCCCGGCGTGAAGGTGACGACGCCGGCCGGCTCGCTCACCATACGCGGCGGCATCTTCCAGGGCATCGTGCGCAACGCCAATCAGGCCGTGTTCGCCTTCGTGTTCGGCCACCATCTGTCGCTCGTGCGCGGCGGACACCGCTACACGCTCAGCCAGACCGGCAATCTGTTCGCCATTGGCAGGCCGGGCGCACCGATCATGCGGCGGACCACGGCGGCCGACACCAATCTCATCCTCGCCGCCGTGTCGGGCCAGAGCTTCGGCACCAGGCTCTACAAGATCAAGGGCAACCCCTGGCCGTTCTACTACGGCATTCAGCCGACGGGCTCTTATCCCGACCAGCCCTTCGTCAAGGAGCTCTATTACAACAACGCCAACCCGATCATCCTGTACCAGGTGCCGCAGCACCACGATATGCATGTGACGCCACCGCCGCCCGTATACACGCCACCGCCGCCCGTATACACGCCGCCGCCCATAACGAACCTCCCGGGCTTCCCGCTCACCCACAGGCCCTAAGACTTCGGTCGCGCGCCTTGCGCCAGGTCGGCCTTGCAAGACGGGACCGGAAAACCCAGATATGGGGGCCACCGTCCGCGTGAAAGGCAAGGGCTTGCGCTCGGATCAGCCGGTTTGACGTGTCTGATCCTCAAGGCTTTTGCCGGACGATAAGATCGCTCGGGCAAAGCGGGCAGTACGGACGAACGAGCGAGGCGTGATGCGTGACCCCAAGAATCAGATGTTTGCGGAGGCTTGCGCGCTGCTGAAGCAGGCCGAGCAGCTTCACCGCCAGTTCTTCGAGCCCTCCGCGCGCGCCGCCCGCTGGGAGCCGCCCGTCGACGTCTTCGAGACGGAAGCCGAGATCACGATCATCGCCGCGCTTCCGGGTGTCGCGCCGGAGGCGGTCCGCGCCGAGATGGAGGACGCGACGCTGATCATCTCCGGCATGAGGCCCCTGCCCGCCGCCGGACGGCACATCGTGCGGTTGGAGATTCCTTACGGCCGCTTCGAGCGGCGCATCGTTTTGTCGAACCGGCTTCGCCTTTCGGCACGCGAGCTTCAGAACGGCTGCCTCGTCCTGACGTTCGACAAAAACGGCTAACCTTAAGACCGTGGTCCAGACCATGAACGACCGAGAACAAAATCTGAAGACCGAGGAGGCCGTCGCTCCCGCAAGCCCGTCCGCGCCATCGGCGAAGACGGCGGCCGAGGCGACGCCGCAAGCCGCGTTGCCCGAGGGCGCGCTGATCCTGGTGCCCACGCGGAACGCCGTGCTGTTTCCGGGCATCGTGGCGCCGCTCACGCTCGGCCGTCCGCCTTCGATCGCGGGCGCGCAAGCCGCCGCGCAAGGCGACAAGCCCATCGGCATTCTGTTGCAGGCCGACGCCGCGGTGGATTCGCCCACGCCCAGCGACCTTAACCGTGTCGGCACCGTCGCCGACATCTTGCGTTACGTGACGGCGCCGGACGGCAGCCATCACGTCGTGGTGCGCGGCACGCGGC
This sequence comes from uncultured Methyloceanibacter sp., assembly GCA_964530895.1. Lineage (GTDB taxonomy): Bacteria > Pseudomonadota > Alphaproteobacteria > Rhizobiales > Methyloligellaceae > Methyloceanibacter. Next base: position 5,568 of record CAZHCN010000141.1, read on the forward strand.
GCTTCAAGGTTATCGAGTTCCTGGACGGCTATCCTTTCCTCGCCGCTAAGGTTGAGGAGATCGGCGAGGCGGAAGTCTATTCGACCGAGCTTGCCGCGCGCACGCATCAGCTCCGCGAGCGGGCCCGCGAGGCTGTCTCGCTTCTGCCGAACGTGCCGCCGGAGATCGCCGGCGCCATCGAGCAGCTGCAGTCGCCCTCGGCGCTCGCCGATTTCATCGCCAATGTCGTCGACATCAGCCCGCCCGAGAAGCAGGCCCTGCTCGAGACCTTCGACGTGTCGGAGCGCATCGACAAGCTGTTGCGCGAGCTCGCCCAGCAGATCGAGGTGTTGCGCCTGTCGAAGCAGATCGGCGAGCAGACCCAGGAGACGCTTGCCGGCCGCCAGCGCGAGCACATCCTGCGCGAGCAGCTGCGCCAGATCCAGAAGGAGCTCGGCGAAGGCGAGGACGGCCAGGCCGAGATCCAAGAGCTGCGCGAGGCGATCGACAACGCGAACATGCCGGAAGAGGCCGAGACGCAGG
>CAZHCN010000142.1:0-6073 GCA_964530895.1 uncultured Methyloceanibacter sp.
CGCGCCCGACGAGATCACGCCTGAGCAAGTGACGCTCGAGATTGCCGGTCTCTGCGAGGACTGCCGCCCCGACGCGGTGAGCTAAAAGCGAGGCGTCCAAACGAATGAGAAGGAAAAGCCGCCATCGCTGGAGTTATGTTATAGCATTGCAATGGAGGGACCTATGAAAGCGTTCGGAGTTGCAGTCGTGTTGGCCGTCTTGGCCAATGTGCCGGCCATGGCGGCCGAGCCCATCCATGTCGTCGCCGCCGAGAACTTCTACGGCGAGCTCGCCAAACAAATCGGAGGATCGTCGGTCAAGGTGACCAGCATCCTATCCAATCCCGATCAGGACCCGCATCTGTTCGAGGCGAGCCCGTCGGTCGCCCGGAACCTGTCGGATGCGCAGATCGTCATCTATAACGGCATCGACTACGACCCTTGGATGGCGGACTTGCTTTCAGCGTCCAAGGCGCCGGACCGCAAGGCGATCGTGGTCGCCGACCTCGTCGGCAAGAAGCCCGGCGACAACCCGCATATCTGGTACGACCCCGCGACCATGGCCGCGGCCGCCCAAGCGATCAAAGACGCGCTCGCCGCCGCCGACCCGGCTAACAAGGCTCAGTACGAAAAGAACCTCACGGCGTTCCAGGACTCGCTCAAGCCGATCCAGGACAAGATCGCCAAGCTGAGGAAGCGCTCCGAGGGCGTCCCCGCCACCGCGACCGAGCCGGTGTTCGGCTATATGTTCGAGGCGCTCGGCATGAAGGTCCGGAACGCACCGTTCCAGATGGCGGTGATGAACGACACGGAGCCGTCCGCCTCGCAAATCGCGGCCTTCGAGGACGACCTGAAGAACCACAAGGTCAAAATGCTCATCTACAACAGCCAGGCGACCGATCCCTTGGCCGAGCGGATGCTCAAGCTGGCGAAGGAATCGAACGTTCCCGTCGTCGGGGCGAACGAGACCCAGCCTCCGGGTTCCACCTATCAGGAATGGATGACGGAGGAACTCGACGCCGTCGGCAAAGCGCTTCCGCCGCTGACGCAGTGAACGCACTCGAGTTCAACAAGGTCTCGGTGGATCTCGGCGGACGCGCGGTGCTGTCCGATGTCAGCTTCACGATCGGGGACCACGAATTTGTGGGCGTGCTGGGACCCAATGGGTCGGGCAAGACGACACTGCTCCGAGCCGCGCTCGGGATCGTGCCTGTCAGCCACGGCGCCATCACGGTTCTGGGCACGCCCGCCGTCCCCGGCAATCCTTCGATCGGCTACATGCCGCAGGTGCGCAGCAAGATCGACACGCTGCGCTTGAGCGGGTGGGACTTCGTGGCGGTGGTGGTGAACGGCCACCGCTTCGGCCTGCCTTATCTCGGCAAGGACGGGCGCAAGGAGGTCGACTGGGCCTTGGACTTGGTCGGGGCGCGCGATCTCGCGAAGCGTCCTTTGGCCGAGACCTCGGGCGGGGAGCGTCAGCGGCTGCTGCTGGCGCAAGCGCTCGTCGGACATCCGAAATTGCTGCTCCTCGACGAGCCGCTCATCAGCCTCGATCCAAACCATCAGCGCGCGGTGGTGCAACTCACGAAGAGGCTGCAGACGGAGCTCCGCATCTCGGTGCTGTTCAGCTCCCACGAGCTCAATCCGTTGCTCGGCGCGCTCGATCGCGTGCTTTATCTCGGTCACGGCCAGGCGGCGCTCGGCACCGTCGACAAGGTCATCACCGGTCCCGTCTTGTCGCGGCTGTATGGATCGCCGATCGACGTGGTGCATATCGGCAGCCGCATCTTCGTCATGTCCGGCGAACACGATGTCGAACGGGACCATCATCGCCACAACCACGCGGAGCACGGTCACCATGCTCCACTATGATTTCATGCGAACTGCCTTCGCGGCCGCCGGCATTGTGGCGATGGTTGCCGGCCCGATCGGTTATTTTCTGGTTCTCAGGGGACAGACCTTTGCGGGTCACGCTCTGGCGCATGTCGGGTTCACCGGCGCGACCGGCGCCATCCTCTTCGGTCTCTCTCCACTGGCTGGGCTCGTCCTTCTCACGGTTGCCGCCGGCATCGGCATGGGATTTCTCGGCGAGCGCCTCGCGCAACGCGACGTCGCCATCGGCATTGTGCTCGCGCTCGCCCTCGGCCTCGGGCTTCTGTTCCTGCATTACTTCACGGCCTTCGCGACGCAGGCGACGGCGCTGCTGTTCGGCAACGTCCTGGCCGTGGACATCGACACCGTTTGGACCTTGCTGGTCCTCGGCGTGGTGAGCCTCGTCATGCTCGCCGTCATCTCGCGACCACTGCTGTTTGCCAGCGTGCAGCCGGAGCTCGCCGTGGCGAAGGGTGTGCCCGTGCGGACGCTGTCCGTCATTTTCCTGGCGATCGTCGCACTTGCGACCGCCGAGTGCGCGCAAATCGTCGGTGTCCTGCTTGTGTTCGCGCTGATGGTGGGTCCGGCGGCGACGGCGCAACGCCTCACCAAGAACATCGCGAGCGGCGTTGGCTTGGCGATCGTGCTTGCGCTCGCGGAGGCGTGGCTCGGGATCACGCTCGCCTTCTACACCGACTGGCCGACGAGTTTCTGGATCGCGGCTTTGAGCGCGGCAGGCTATTTCCTGGCGATCCTGCCCTGGGAGCGATGGGTGCCGCGGCGCGCCCCGATCGGCATTGTCCCAGCCAAATCGTCCATCCCGAAGTAATGGAGGATCAATTGATCGAAGGAGGAGTGTGATGAAAACGATGCTCAGCCTGTTGGTTCTATTGTCCGCAACGCCAGCCCTGGGGGCCGAATGTACGGCGACTGGAGAGGTGCAGAAGGGTCACGCCATCTTTCACGTCGATACGAAGTCATGCGTGAATGTCATTTATGACATTCAAGGAGAACCGACCTCGCTCACGATCAGCAACGGCTTCGGCGGCTCCGACCATCTGTTTTCGTTTTACGAACCTCTCTGCAAACAGCAAGGGTCTGACAGTTCCGAGCCATGCCCGAAGTTGACCGTCGAGTCTTGCACGCCTTGCGCAAACAGCTGAGCGGAATTGGACAAACCGCAACGCGAGATCGGGTTGCAGACCGATCGCCGAAGTCCCTTCTTTCGTTACACGATGCTTTAGATTTCAGACTGATTGGCTCAACGCCCATACGTGGATGGTCGGATGAAAGTCCGCCCCTGACCATAAGGGGAGCGATGTGCGCGCCAACAGAAAATGGCTATGGCTCGTGCTCGCGATCCTGCTGGCCGGCATCACATTTGCCACGCTCGGGCCGGAGGCGTGGCAGATCCGGCTTGGCCTCCATTACCTCGTCGAGCACTTCCTGGCCTATTTCACGCTGACCATTGTCGCTTGCCTTGCCTGGCCGCGGCCGATGCGCGTGGCGGCGGTGCTCCTGCCTGTCGCGGTGGCGCTCGAAGTCGCGCAAGGCCTGACCCCCGACCGGACGCCGGACCCCGCCACGGCGCTTGCCGCCGCGACCGGGGTGGCGGTCGCCGCGCTGCTGGCCGATCTCGTCCTCGCTTTGCGGGGAAAATGGCGGAAACCGTAGATCCCGGGCCCTGGCGCGGCCGTAGCAAATGTGATGTATCCTGGCCTCATGGAGATCAAAGCGCGCAAGCAGACGGTCCCGGTCAGGATCGGCGGCGTGGTGATGGGCGGCGGCGCCCCCATCGTCGTCCAGTCCATGACCAATACCGACACGGCGGACGTCGAGGCGACGGTCGCTCAAGTTGCGGCGCTCGCACGGGCCGGCTCCGAGCTCGTGCGCGTCACCGTGGACCGCGACGAGGCGGCTGTCGCCGTACCGCATATCCGCGAGAAACTCGATCGGCTCGGCGTCGACGTGCCGCTGATCGGCGACTTCCACTACAACGGCCACACGCTGCTCGCCGCGCATCCTGCTTGCGCCGAGGCGCTCGCCAAGTACCGCATCAATCCCGGCAATGTCGGCTTCAAGGACAAGCGCGACAGGCAGTTCTCGCAGATCATCGAGATCGCGCTCCAGAACGACAAGCCCGTGCGCATCGGCGTCAATTGGGGAAGCCTCGACCAGGAGCTACTCACGCGCCTCATGGACGAGAACGCCGCGGCGCTTGAGCCGAAGGACGCGCGACAGGTGATGCACGAGGCCATCGTGCAGTCGGCGTTGCTCAGCGCCGAGCGGGCACAAGAGCTTGGCATGGGGCCGGACAAGATCGTGCTGTCGGCCAAGGTCTCCGCCGTGCAGGACCTCATCGCCGTCTATGCCATGCTCGCCGCGCGCTCCGACCTTGCGCTGCATTTGGGGCTCACCGAAGCCGGCATGGGGTCGAAAGGCATCGTTGCCTCGTCGGCGGCGCTGTCGGTGCTGCTCCAGCACGGCATCGGCGACACGATCCGCATCTCGCTCACGCCCGAGCCCGGCGGCGACCGCACGCTCGAGGTGAAAGTGGCGCAAGAGCTGCTTCAGAGCATGGGCTTCCGCGCCTTCGTGCCGCTGGTCGCCGCGTGTCCCGGCTGCGGCCGCACCACATCGACGACGTTCCAGGAGCTCGCGCGCGACATCCAGGATTTCATTCGCGATCAAATGCCGGAATGGAAGCGCCGCTATCCGGGCGTGGAGACGCTGAACGTCGCGGTGATGGGCTGCATCGTGAACGGCCCGGGCGAGTCGAAGCACGCCGATATCGGCATCTCGCTGCCGGGCACGGGAGAGACGCCGGCTGCGCCCGTGTTCATCGAGGGCAAGAAGGTGACGACGCTGCGCGGGCCCGGTGCCGCCGCAGAGTTCAAGCAGATGGTGCTCGACTACATCGAGCGGCGCTTCGGCCAGGGCGCGATCGGGCGTACCGCGGCCGAATAGCCACGCGCATCAAGCAACCAAGGACTTCGACGCTACGCTATGCAGCCTTCGTCCAAAGCTGGCACCAGCCATCTGGGCTGATATCGCCTTCGACGGCCTTGCAGGCGTTGGGCTTCTCGAAGAACGTGCATTCGGAGCATTTGTTGCCGTCCTTCGGGGTGTCCTGATATTTGGCCAGCTCCTTGCTGATCTTCTGTTGCGCCCGCGCCGTCTCGCGACCGCCAAAAAGGAATCCGCCACCGGCCAAGACCGCTGCCCCGGCTGCGGACAGCAACAGTTTTCGCCGTGACGGACAGATTTGCCCAGCTTTCCGTGTCATCTCGTCACTCCGGTTGATTGAACGGAGACTAGGAAAATTCGGCAATGGGGGCGTTTGTTCCGGCCGCGGCGGAGGCTATTTCATGGATATGGCGTCGCCGGCGATCGACACCGTCAGCGCGATCATCGTGACGTTGAACACGAAGGCCACCATGCCGTGCGCCGTCACCGTCCTGCGAATGATGGTCGAGGTCACCGCTACGTCGGAGACCTGCGTCGCCGTGCCGATGGCGAAGGCGAAATACATGAAGTCCCAATAGCCTGGCTTGCCGCCGCCGGGAAAACGCAAGCCGCCGCCCTGTCCGCGATGCGTCGCGTAATATTCGTGGGCGTAGTGCAGCGCGAACATCATGTGGATGAATAGCCACGACAGCACGATGGTCAGGAACAGGAGCCCGAGGATGCCCGGCCGGATGGTCTCGCTCTGAGAAGCGATGCGCAGCCAGAAGATGATGGCGCCAAGGCTCGCCAGCCCTGCGGTCACGGTGAGGATGGGGATGGCGATGCGGCCTTCGTCCTGGAGCGGGGACTCGAGCCGCACGCGATCGGGCGCGGACCGGATGATCATGACCAACACCAGCACGAGATAGAGCGCCACGCCGGCGTCCCAGCCGATCAACAGCCGCGACGCGAACCAATATCTTTCTTGCGGCAGGAGCAGAACGAGCACGACGCACAGGAGCGTCCCGAACAACAGCCGCCAGCGCGCCTGAAGGAAGCGCGACACCTTCGTATCCCGGAAGCGGCGGTGCTGGGGAACCGGCGTCGTCGTGGCCATGTGCCATTCGATCCGGATTCGCGCCTTTGCTCAAGCGCGGGGTTCATGACAGCACAAGTGGCTGAGTTCGAAGCGGAAACGCCCTATTGAGGATGCCAAGTCCGGCCGCCGGCGTCGAGCTGATCGACGGCGAGGACAGCAGCTTGCGCGTCTTCTATG
>CAZHCN010000143.1:0-6048 GCA_964530895.1 uncultured Methyloceanibacter sp.
CGGTGCTGAAGCTCCTCGATATCGGCAAGATCAAGCGCCCCGCTTAGCCTCCGCGTCGGCCTAGCCGAACTGTCCGGCAATGAAGGCGCGGGCCAGATCGCTCGCAGGCGCCGTAAAGATTTGCTCGGCCGGCCCCGCCTCGATCAACGCCCCCTCGTAGAGGAACAGCACGTAGTCGCTGACCCTACGGGCCTGGGCCACGTTATGGGTGACGATGACCACGGGGAAGTCACGTTTCAGATCCCTGACGTGATCCTCGATATGGCGCGTGGCGGCGGGATCGAGTGCCGAGCAGGGCTCGTCGAGCAGGAGCGCCTTCGGCTTCGTCGCCAGCGTCCGCGCGAGACACAAACGCTGCTGCTGACCGCCCGAGAGTTGTTCGGCCCGATCGCCCAGACGGTCTTTGACCTCGTCCCACAACCCGACCCTGTCGAGATAGCGGCGCGCATAGGCGGTGCGGTCCCCGCCGTCGATCTCGCCGTGGAACGCGGCGCCGAACAGCACATTCTCCAAGACAGACATGGGAAACGGAACGGGCCGCTGATGGATGATGCCCACTGCCTTGCGGACGGCCCGCGGATCGACGGACGACGCATAGAGATCCTGGCCGTGGAACATCACCTTGCCGCCGGTGACGCGCGCGCCCCCGGTCAACTCGAGCGTCCGATTGAGCGCCTTGACCAGGGTGGACTTGCCGCAACCAGAGGGTCCCATGATCGCCGTCACCGCCCCTTCGGGAATGCGGCAGGTGACCCCGCGTAAAACCGGGATGGTCCCGTAGGCGATGGTGAGCGCATTCAGCTCGAAAGCCGTGGGAAGAGGCGCGGCGCGCGGCGCCTTATGCTCTTGGGGCGGCGCCTCGGGCGCAGGGCAAACGGAAAGGCTCGGCGCGGTCATCGGCCTTAACGCTCCAACCAGCGTCGCAACAGGAGCGCCAGCACGTTCGTGCACAACAGACCGAGCACCAGGACCAACGCCGTGCCGTAGGCCTGCTCCAGATCGATGGCTTCGCTGACAATGTAGTAGAGATGCGTCGGGAGCGTCATGACCGGCGCATCGAGTGCCGGCACGCCGCGCGCATAGGCGACGCTCGCGGTGAACATCACCGGCGCCGCCGAGCCGAAGGCATGGCCTGCGGCCAGGACCGTGACGGCGACGATACTCGGCAGGACGCGCGGCAGGAACAGGCGGCGCACCGCATGGGCCCGGCTCACGCCGAGCGCCAGCACGCTCTCGCGCAGCTCGAACTCGACAGCCTGCAGTGCCGCATGGGTACCGATGAGAATGATCGGCAGCATGACGAGACCGAGCGTCAGGGCGCCTGACAAAAGCGAGATCTGGAAGCGGCAGAAGACGACGAATACCGTGTAGCCGAACAGGCCATAGAGCACGGCCGGCACTGCCGCGAGACTCTCGGTGGCGAAGCGCATGGTCTTGGCTGCCATCCCTGCGGGATCGGCATATTCGGAAAGTCCGACGGCGCTCGCCACGGCGAGCGGCAGGGCGATCACCAGCCCCAGACCTACCAAGGCCAGCGAGCCGAGGATCGCAGGCGCGATGCCGCCCGCCGTGCCGAGCGGATAGCCCATGGGCGGCAGAAGCAGAAAGTCCCAGGACAAGCGGCCGACGCCCTCGATCAGCAAATAGCCGACGATGCTGAGCGGAAGAGCGAAGCCGATGGCGCCCGCCAGCCAGCCCAGCCCGACATAAAGCCGATCGGCATTGATCACGGCGGGACGCAGTGGCGCGACCAGCGAACTCATCCCCCGCCTCCATGGCCTACGACGATCCGGCCCTTCAGCCGCCAGACGATCAAATTGATGATCCCCGTCAGGACCAGAAGGACCAGCCCTGCGGCGTAGAGTGCGTGGTACTTGGCCGTGTCCACGCCCGCTTCCGGCAACTCCGTCGCGATCAGCGCGGTGAGCGGCTGGCCGCGATCAAGAAGCGAGGTCGGGAGCGCGGTCGAATTGCCGGCAAGCAGCAGCACCGCCAAGGTCTCGCCGACGGCGCGCGCAAGGCCGAGGGCCACGGCAGCAAACAGGCCGGGCATTGCGGCGCGGAACAGGATGCGGCGGGCGACATGCCAGCGCGTGACGCCGACGGAGTAAGCCGCTTGCCGCAAGCCCTCCGGCACCGCGGCGAAGGCTTCGCCCGAGACGCTGGCGATGAAGGGCAATACCATGATCGCGAGCACGATGGAGGCGACGAGCAGCGATTCGCCCGTGGCCATGTGGCCATAGCGCTCGAACCACGCCACCAGGGTGACATAGCCAAAAAACCCGTAGACCACGGAAGGAATGCCGGCGAGGAGCTCGAAGCAGGGCTGGAGCAGGCTGCGAATCCAGCGCGGCGCGAGCTCGGCGACGAAGAGGCCAATGCCGAAGCCGAGCGGCACCGCGAGCGCCAGGCTCAACGCGGTCACCATCACGGTCGATACGATGGCGTGGCGGATGCCGAGCCGCGGCGGCTCCAAGAGAGGGGCCCAGTCCTGTCCGACCAGGAGCGTCCAAAGCTTCTCGGGACTGGAAACGGCGGGCCACGCCTCATGGCAGATCAGGAGGACCAACGCGCCGAGCGTGAGGGCCACGGTCGCGAGCGCCGTCCAGCAGCCAAGCCGTAAAAGGCCGTCGGCGCGGCCGCCGCGAGCGGGAGCGGCAACCGCGCCAACATCACAGCCAGCGGAACGAGGCGGGATCACTGGACCCCGTTCACCGGCACGTAGCCTTGGCCAGCCACGTCGTGCTGACCTTCCGCGAGCATGTAGTCGAGAAAGCGCTTGGCCATCGGCGTCGGCTCACCCTTGACGATCATCAGCAGCGGCCGCGCCAGCGGATAGTCGCCCTTCACCACATTGGCGTTGGTGGGCTCGACCCCATCGAGCGCAAAGGTCTTGATGCTCTCGTTCTCGTTGGCGAGACCCGAGGACATGTAGGCGAGCGCATTGGGATTCGTTTCCAGCTTCTTCATCAAGGCGCCTTGGCTCGGCATCTGCAGCGCATCGGCCGAAACCGGGGTGTCTTCCATGATCTTCTTCTGGAAGATCTCGGCCGAGCCGGCGCTGGCGTCACGCACGAACAGCACGATCTCCTGATCGGGCAGCGAGGCGTCGAAGTCCTTGTAGGTCTTGTAAGCGCCGCTAAACAGCTTGCGCACCTCCTCGGTGGTGAGGCTCTTCCGGGCTTTGACCAGGGGATTGTCCAGATTGGCAGCGATAGCGACCGCGTCTTTCCCGACCAGCACCGCCTCGAAGTTTCCGAGCGCGGTCTTCTCCTTATCCTTCAGGTCGCGCGAAGCCATGCCGATATCGACGGTGCCGTTGGTCGCGGACTTCACGCCGAAGCCCGAGCCGCCTCCGGTCACGTAGATGATCGTGGCCTCGTCCGGTAGAGACCCGCCGGCCTTGTTCCAGGTCTCATAGGTTTCCATGAACGTGCTGGCCGCGTTGACCACGGCCGGCACCAGCGTGGTCGAGCCGCCGACCCGCAGCGCATCGTTGTTGGATTGCGCGAGCGCGGCAGGGGCGAAGCCGAGCAGGGAACAAAGGACGGCCGCCGCGGCGGCGCTCATCCTCATAGGGCTTGAAAGGACTGTCATGACTGCATCTCCCTCGAAAGAGCGGCTCGTCGCAGCAGCCGCGGGGCACGGCGTCTCTTCGAGCTTGCTTCCAAGAAAACTCTAGCGAGGTGAGATTGCGGTTTAATGACGAAGGATGTTGTCTGCCCAAAAACCGAAGTACGCCTTTGCACTATTACTCAGCCAACGGCTTATAAGTGCGCACTACTATTTATGGCCATCTTAGCTAGAGAGCCGACGATGCAGCATTTCTAATACTTTATCACACGCGGCCGCTTTGACCGCCCGTTTATTCCGCTGGAATGGCGTCCTTTGCTTTGACTTCGCTCTTTGGCTGACCCGCGTACAGCCAGCGCGCGAGATCCAGATTGTTGTGGAAATAGGATGCGTCGGGCACGTCCTCGGCGTTGTGCAGGACGAGGGGCACGTCGAGCTCGTGATGGGAGCCATGGCTGCGATAGCCGAGCGGCAGGATTTCCATCTCCACCTTGTCGAGATGACCGAACACGGTGTTCTTGTCGCCGACGACCACGAGATCGCCGATGCGCTCGGGCATCAGATGCAGCTTCTCAGCCGCCTCGGAGCGCTCGTAGACAAGCTCGACGCCTTCGAGCTGAAGAAGTAGCGACTTAACCTCGGGCGCGTCTTGCGGCGTCAACGTATAGACCCAGGCCATGCCGCCAAAACCACGATGGTGGCGGAGATATTTGTCGCGCTCGGCAGAAATGGAGATGCGGATTGGATTTCCGCGCGCGGCGCACGCTCTGTCGAGATCCCAGCAACGGGCCTTGTGGTTCATGCCGTGATCGGCGCTGACGAGGAAGGCTGCGTCGGGCGCCGCTTCGGCTGCCTCTGCGAGAAGCGCATCCATCTTGGCGAGATGCTCTTGCGACTCGGGCGCCTCAGGCGGCCACTCATGCATCGGATAGTCGGTGGTGTGCACGTAAAGACAGCCGATCTCGGGCTGCGTCCGCAGAATGTGAATGGCCGCGCGCATGAGCCAGTAGTTGATCTCGCGCGAATAGATCTCAGGCGCCGGCCCGAGAATCTTCTCCCAATCGCCGTCAGGCGCCTCCGCCGCCAGCAGGATCTCGGCGCCGCGGCCAAGCAGCGCCGTCGTCTTCTTCTTGCTGGTGAGAAGGGCCGAGCGCACGCCGGCGCGGGCCGCGCGCTCGAACAGGGTCGGCGCGCACACCAGAGAGGAGTCCTCGAGGTATTCTTCCTGGCCGGTATGCTCGTCGAGATAGGAATTGCCGACGACGCCATGCGCGCTCGGCCAGGCGCCGCAGCAGATCGAAGCATTGTTGGCGTTGGTGACCGTGGGCAGCACGGCCTCGACCTCGGCGAAGACCCCCTTCTCGGCCCAGGACTTCAGGGTCGGCAGGCTGCTCTCGCGGTAATAGTCGAGGCCAAGCCCATCGAACATGACGACGACCGTTCTTTGCGGCCTGCGGAGTCCTTGAGATACGGTGCTGTGATTGGTCATGATCCTGCTTTGGGTCGTTGAAAGCCAAGCCACATGCTATACTTCCACAGATGTCTATACAAGTAGCCAGACCCTTTATACACCGCAAGCGATGTCAGCCTGATGACCTTGGGCCGGCCGGAACGTGGACGGTGAGGCCATGACAATGCCGGTCTTCAGCCTCCCGGAGGATTCCGCCGCGCGGCACTGGCCGCTGTGGCGACAGGTCGAACATGCGATCCTGCACGCGATCCGCGCTGGCAAGTTCAAGCCCGGCGAGCAACTGCCCGGCGAGCATCAGCTCGCAGAAGATCTCGGCATTCACCGCCACACGGTGCGGCGCGCCATCGAGTCGCTTGGAGGACGGGGGCTCCTCGAGATCAGGCGCGGCCGGGGCACTTTTGTGGCGCCCGGCCCTATCGCTTATCGGGTCGGCGGCCGCTCGCGCTTCACCGACAATATGGAGGCCGCCGGATTGGCGCCCTCGGCGCGGGTGCTTCGCTCGGGTCTCATGCCGGCGACGGAAGACGTCGCCGACAATCTGGCGCTTATGCCTGGCGATCCGGTCGCCACCCTCGAGTTGCTACGTATGGGCGACGGCGTGCCGCTTCTCATCGCACGGCACTCCATGCCAGCCGACCGGTTTCCGGACTTCGCCGAGCGGTTCGGCGAGATTCAATCGATTACCCAGACCTTCGCAAGCTACGGCGTGGTCGGCTATCGCCGCCGGGTGACGCGGCTTGCCGCGCGGCAGCCCTCGCCGCAGGAAGCTGCGGATTTGGGTCAGCCGCGCACGGCGCCGGTTCTTGTCTGGGGCAGCGCGAATGCCGATCCGGAAGGGCGCTTGATCAACTACGACTCCAGCGTGTTCGCCGCGGCGCGGGTCTCCATCGTCGTCGTCGACGAGGATTGACGGGGTAGCTCGCGCAGCATGCACGCGATCTTCGACCAAGGCCCGCCGGCGGCCTGCCCGGCGCCCTTCAATCTCGCCGCCTATGTGCTTGCGC
>CAZHCN010000144.1:0-5995 GCA_964530895.1 uncultured Methyloceanibacter sp.
GGCGGCTTGCGCGGCAAGGACCGCATGGCCGACAGCACCGCCATGCCGTCCGTGCTGGGCATGACGAGGTCGAGCAGGATGAGACAGATGTCGCCGGCACTATCAGCCTTCAGCGTGGCAAGGGCGCTATCGCCACTGTCGGCGGTCTCGACGTGGTAGCCGAACCGCTTGATGGTCTCTTCGAGAATACGACGTTGTGTAGGGTCGTCATCGACGACCAGAACGCGCTTGGGCATGACGCTGGACTCACTCGTTACGCAAATACTAACGAAACAGAGGCGCCGCTTGCGGCGAATACTGGGCCTCAGCGAACCCCTGTTGTGCCAAAACTGTGCAGTGGAACGGTAAACATCTTCTTTATCGAAGTTCGATTTTGGTGAAGTTATTACCGGCGCCTTTCGTGAAATGGCCGGAGAAGCGTTAGTTTGGGCCTTGCAGGCGGAAGCCGGCCTTCCCACACTAGGCGTCGGTCACCGCTAACGAGGATCTTTCATTTGATGTTGCCCTCCCTGAACTTTTGGCTTCCGAAACCCCTTAACGCCGCGACTCACGCGGCCAAGAGCAAGGCCAAGCACGCCGGCCCAGCACTCGGCCCGCTGCCGGAGTGGAATCTCGGAGACCTTTACGACGCTCCCGAATCACCGGCGCTCAAGAAGGATCTGACGACGGCCGAACAGGCGGCCGAGGCGATGCACGAGCGCTATGCCGGCAAGCTCGCCGGTCTGCTCGCGGGTGGGGAGGGCGGGCCTGCGCTGGCGCAGGCGCTCCGTGAGTTCGAGGCGCTGAACGACGTGCTCGGCCGCATCGTCTCCTATGCGAGCCTGCTCTATTCGGCCGACACGGCCGATCCCAGGCGTCAGAAGTTCTACGGCGACATCCAGGAGAAGATCACTGCCATCTCGTCGAAGCTTCTGTTCTTTCCGCTCGAGCTCAACCGGCTCGATGACGCCGCGCTCGAAAAGGCGATGGCCAGCACGGAACTCGGCCACTACCGGCCGTGGCTCGAGGACTTACGCAAAGAGAAGCCCTATCAGCTCGAGGACAGGCTGGAGCAGCTGTTCCACGAGAAGGCGGTGACGGCACGGGGCGCCTGGGACCGCCTGTTCAACGAGACCATGACGTCGCTCCGCTTCAAGATCGGGGACGAGAAGCTCAGCCTCGAGCCGACGCTTAACCGGTTGCTCGATCCGGACGAGAAGAAGCGCAGAGCCGCCGCGGAAGCCTTGGCCAAGGTGTTCAAGGAGAACGTGCGGCTCTTCACGCTCATCACCAACACGCTTGCCAAGGACAAGGAGATCTCCGACCGCTGGCGCGGCTTCGAGGATGTCGCCGACTCGCGGCATCTCGCCAACCGGGTCGAGCGGGACGTGGTCGACGCGCTGGTGGCGGCGGTGCGCGACGCCTATCCGCGGCTGTCGCACCGCTACTACGCCATGAAGGCCAAGTGGCTCGGCAAGAAGAAGCTCATGTACTGGGACCGCAATGCGCCGTTACCGGAAGAGCCGAAGCAGGTGATCGGCTGGGACGATGCGCGCGATACCGTCCTGACGGCCTACGGCAATTTCTCACCGCGCATGGCGGACATCGCCGGACGCTTCTTCGCCGAGGGCTGGATCGATGCGCCGGTCCGGGAAGGGAAGAGTCAAGGCGCCTTCTCCCATCCCACGGTGCCGAGCGCGCACCCCTATATCCTGCTCAACTATCAGGGCAAGCCGCGAGACGTGATGACGCTCGCGCATGAGCTCGGGCACGGTGTGCATCAGGTGCTCGCCAACAAGCAGGGCCCGCTGATGGCGCCGACGCCGCTGACGCTTGCCGAGACGGCGAGCGTGTTCGGCGAGATGCTGACCTTCCGCAAATTGCTCGACCAGGCGCCGTCCAAGCGGGAGCGGAAAGCTCTGCTCGCCGCCAAGGTGGAGGACATGCTCAACACCGTGGTGCGCCAGATCGCGTTCTACACGTTCGAGCGCAACGTGCATCTCGAACGGCGCCAGGGCGAGCTCACGAGCGATCGGCTCGGCGAGATCTGGCTCGACGTGCAGCGCGAGAGCTTGGGTCCCGCGATCGAGCTGAGGCCCGAATACGAGACGTTTTGGAGCTACATCCCGCACTTCATCCACGCGCCGTTCTACGTCTATGCGTATGCGTTCGGCGATTGCTTGGTGAACTCGCTCTATGCCGTCTACGAGAAGGCGGAGCAGGGCTTCGCCGAGCGCTATCTCGACATGCTCGCGGCCGGCGGCACCAAGCACCACAAGGAACTTCTGAAGCCGTTCGGGCTTGATGCATCGGAGCCGCATTTCTGGTCCATGGGTCTCAAGGTGATCGAAGGCTTGATCGACGAGCTGGAGGCCATGGACGAGAGCAAATCAGCCAAGGCCTGAGCCATGGAGCAAGTGTCGCTGGTCCCGATTCTCGTCTGGGTCGCGGCTCTTGTATGTTGGGGCCTCTCCGTGTGGCGGGCGCCGCGCCCGATCATGCAGGCCTATGTGCTCGACCGGCTGCTGCGCTACCTGTTCATCTTCCCGCTCGGGATTCAGGGCCTGTGGGCCTTCGCCGGCCATGTGTTCTTTCCCGAGCAGGCGGCAGAGGCGATCGGCTGGGAGCCGAGCCCGTTCCAGTTCGAAGTGGGCTACGCCAGCCTCGGGCTCGGGCTCGCCAGCCTCTACGCGGCCTTCACGACCTTCTATGCGCGCGTTGCCGTGGCCATCGCCGCGTCGTGCTTTCTCGTGGGCGCCGGCATCGGGCATGTGCATGACATCGTGGCCTACGGCAACCTGACGGCGGGCAATGCCGGCCCGATTCTGGTCACCGACTTCCTCACGCCCATGGCGGTGCTGGCGCTGCTCCTCGTGGCGGCGCGGCGGCCGCGGCCGAAATCGCCCGACACGCTCGCGCTCGAAGCCGAGCTCGAGGTCGCGCGCCGCGCCATGCGCTCCTACAAGGATGCGCTCGGCAAGTTCGTCAAAGAGTGAGCTTCAGCCCTCAGTGGCGGGCGAACACCTCGACCGCGCCGTCTTTCTTCACGAGCAGCACGTCGTAAGGCTCTTTCTCACCGCCTGGCTGCTCCATGCCCGGGGAGCCGATCGGCATGTTGGGCACGGTGAGGCCGACTGCGTCGGGATGCTCCGCCACCAGCCGCTTGATGTCGCTCGCCGGCACGTGGCCTTCGATGACATAGCCGTCGATCTTGGCGGTATGGCAGGACGCGAGGTTTTCGCCGATGCCGGCCTGGCGCTTGATTTCCTCGAGCGTCGAGGGTGCCGCATCGTTGACCGTCACGGCGAAGCCGTTCGCCTCCAGATGCTTCACCCATTTCCCGCAGCAGCCGCAGGTGGGCGATCGCCACACTTCGATGGACGGTTGATCGCCGGTCGCGGCGAAGGCGGGCAAGGTCGTCAGAAGTGCGAGACAGAACGCGAGAACGGTTCGCAAAACCATGCGGATCTCCAGGTTTTGAATAGTCGGCAGGAGTCTATTCGATCCTGGCGATGTCGGCGACCACCGGCCGGTGATCGGACCCGAGATAAGGGCCGATGGTGAGGCCGAGCGAGGCGAAGTGGCGCGAGGCGAACACGTTGTCGATGGGCACGAATGGAAGAAGGCGCATGTCCCGCATCCGCATGGGCCAGGTGGGACAGAACGAGTTGAAGCGGTGAAGCGCCGTCACCGCGCTGAAGGTCTTCAGCTTGACCGTCCACGGCGTCATGTTGAAATCGCCGGCAAGGATGAGCGGTCCCTTCCGTTCGCGCACGAACTGGGCGAGCGCTCTGATGTCGCCCTGTTGGAGGTCCGGGTAGAACGGCCGCGCGAGATGCACACCGGCAAGCTCGAACTCCTTGCCATTTACGTCGAGTTTGACCCAGCGAATGATCAGCGACATCCACTGCGGCTGGCCGGCGCGGTCGATGCGGCCGTCGGCGAGGATCGGATATTTGGACAGGATGACGAGGCCGTTCTCGCCGACGCGATACGGGTAATGCTTTCCGAGCGCGGCGAGCAGGCCTTCGTGAATGTCCCGCACCTCTTGGAGCACGACGGCGTCGGCGTCCGTCTCGAACAAGAATTTGGTGATGGCTTGGGTATGCTCGTTCCCGCCCCAGAGATTGAAGGTGGCGACACGCAGGAAGCGTGCGGTGCCCGCCGGCGCCGCGGGGGCGCGTCCGGTCACCCCGGTGATGAACAGAGCCGAGCAGACCGCGAGGAGGATGGCGGCAGGGAGGATGAGGCTCGGGACGCGGGTGGCGAAGGCGAGCGCCAGCAGAATCAGCGCTCCAGCGGTAAGGAACGGTACGCCGTCGTTGACGATGTCGAAGGGGGGATACCAGTTGGCGAGCACGCCGAGCGCGGCCAGCGCGGCGCCGAAAATCAGACCCGCTGCGACAATGACTCTCAGGGCTTTCGACATGGAATAGGCGGGTCTTTGACAGCAAATACGGCAAAGGATGGGCGGGAGCGGCGTACCCTCCCTATATGGTGAAGGACTTACCCCTGCGTGAAAGCCCTGCGTCACCCATGAACGACGGCGCGTCAGACAGCGAGAAGAACAGGTTTAGCGCCCGTGCCATGCGCTATGGCCGGGTCGGCGTCAATGTCGGCGGTGTCGCGGCACGCATGGCGGGGCGGCGCCTGTTCGGCCTCGATCCCGAACGCGACAAAGATGCCGCGGCGCTTGCCGCCGCGCTTGGCGGGCTGAAAGGCCCGATCATGAAGGTGGCGCAGCTTCTCGCCACCATCCCCGAGGCGCTGCCGGCCGAATACGCCGCCGAGCTCGGTCAGCTGCAAAGCCAGGCGCCCCCCATGGGCCGGTCGTTCGTGCGCCGGCGCATGGCGGCGGAGCTTGGTCCCGATTGGGAAGCGAAGTTCGGCACGTTCGATCACGAGGCTGCGGCGTCCGCCTCTCTCGGCCAAGTGCATCGCGCGACCTCCCGTGATGGGCGCAACCTGGCGGTCAAGCTGCAATATCCGGACATGCAGTCGGCGGTCGAAGCCGACCTCGTCCAGCTCGGCGCTCTGTTCTCCATCCATCGCCGCATGCGTCCTGCGGTCGAGACTTCGGAGATGCTGAAAGAGATCTCGGCGCGCCTGCGTGAGGAACTCGACTACGCACTCGAGGCCGCGCATATGCGCCTCTACGGCATGATCTTCGAGACCGATCCCATGATCCGCGTGCCGGAGGTTCTGCCAGAGCTCTCGACGCGGCGTCTCCTCACCATGACCTGGCTCGAGGGGCGACGTCTGCTCGACTACACGGAGCGCCCGCTCGAAGAGCGCAATCAAATCGCCCGCGCCATGTTCCGCGCCTGGTGGTATCCGTTCAGCCAGTACGGGGTGATCCACGGCGATCCCCATCTCGGCAATTACACCGTGTTCGAGGACGCGGACGGCCAGGCGGCGGGCATCAACCTGCTCGACTATGGCTGCATGCGCACCTTCGCGCCGAAATTCATCCAGGGCGTGATCGATCTCTATCACGGGCTTCTGAACAACGACCGGGCGCTCGTCGTGCATGCCTATGAGACCTGGGGCTTCGGCGGGCTCTCCAACGAGCTGATCGACATCCTCAATATCTGGGCGAACTTCATCTATGGCCCCATGCTCGAAGACCGCGTGCGCACCATCGCCGAGCATACGCGGCCGGGCGCCTATGGACGCCAGGAGGCCTTCAAGGTGCATGAGGGCTTGCGCGACAAGGGGCCGGTGACGGTGCCGCGCGAGTTCGTGTTCATGGATCGGGCCGCGATCGGGCTCGGCGGCGTATTCCTGCATCTCGACGCCGAGCTCAACTATCACCGCCTGTTCAACGAGGCCATCGCCGGCGCCGATCTGGCCGACGTAACCCGGCGCCAACACGACGCTTTTGTTAAAGCCGGCGTACCGTTACCGGAAGGATCGGCCGAACAAGGGTTGTGATCGAAGCCCACTTCGCCGAGGATTCGAAAATCTCGCGAATCTATCGAGAGGAGGGGCTGACGATGGATTGGCTGATCAACGA
>CAZHCN010000145.1:0-5919 GCA_964530895.1 uncultured Methyloceanibacter sp.
GGCACCGGCACCGGCGGCTCGGGCAAGAAACTGGGCGCCGAGTTCAACGCCGAGCCGCATACCCGGGGCGCCGTGTCCATGGCCCGCGCGCAATCCCCCGATTCCGCGGACAGCCAATTTTTCATCGTGTTCGACGACGCGAGCTTTCTCGACCGCAAATACACGGTCTGGGGCCGCGTGATCGAGGGCATGGAGAATGTCGACAAGATCAATCGCGGCGAGCCGCCGGCGAGCCCCGACAAGATCGTGTCGGCCAAGATCGCCTCTGACGTGCAAGGCTGACCATGCAACAGGGAGGGACGACCATGGCGTGGACGGGTCTTCTGTTTACGCTCGTCGCGCTGGTCGGCGGCGGTCTGATCGCGCTGCAAGCGCCGATCAACGCCGAGGTCGCGACTCGTCTCGGCCATCCCCTGTCCGCCGCCACCATGTCGTTCTGCGTGGGCACGATCCTGCTGATCGCGGTGACCCTGCTGTTTGCGCGAAACAGCACCAATCTCGCCGCGCTTGGCGGCATGCCGCTCTACATGCTGCTTGGGGGCGGTCTGCTTGGCGCGATGTATGTCACTATCACGCTGTTTCTGGCGCCGAAGATCGGCGTGGCGGCATTGATGGCGCTCGGCATCGCCGGCCAGCTCGTCGCCGGATTGCTGCTCGACCGGTTTGGCATGTTCGATCTCGCCGAGCGCGGACTGACCACGGGCCGGGTCGGCGGCGTTTTGCTGGTGCTGGTGGGTGCGCTGATGGTGCGGCTGCTCTAGCCGCCTCTCCGTTGCGTACCGATCTCTTCGATTTTCATCTGCCGGAAGAGCTGATCGCGCTGCGTCCGGTGCATCCCCGCGACGCTGCGCGGCTCCTCGTGGTGAGCCCAAGCGCGCCCGAACCGCTGGCCGATCGGGTCATGACCGATCTGCCGGCATTGTTGTCGCCGGGCGATGCGCTCGTGTTCAACGACACGCGCGTCATCCCGGCGGCGTTGAAAGGTGTCCGCACGCGGGGCGAGGCCACGGCGCACGTCGCCGTCACCCTGATCGAGCATCTCGATGAGTCGCACTGGCAGGCCTTGGCGCGGCCGGCCAAGCGGCTCGAGCCCGGCGACCGCATCCAATTCGGGGAGGGCGGCAATGCGTGCGCGCTCGGCGCTCTCGATGCCACGGTCGAGGCGAAGGGAACGGACGGCGAAGTCACCTTGGCCTTCGACCTAAGCGGACCTGCGCTCCATGACGCCATCGAGGCCCAAGGCGCTATGCCGCTCCCGCCTTATATCGCGGCGCGGCGTGCTGCGGACGACCAGGATCGCAGCGACTACCAGACCACGTTCGCGCGTGAGGAGGGGGCCGTCGCCGCGCCCACCGCGGGTCTGCACTTCACCGACGCCATGATGACGTCGCTCGATGCGCGGGGCATCTCGCGCCATTTCGTCACGCTTCATGTGGGTCCCGGCACATTTCTTCCGGTGCGGAGCCTGGACACGGCGGGCCATAAGATGCACGCCGAGCATGGCGTCATCGGTCCCGAAGTGGCCGCCGCCCTGAACGCCGTGAGGGCGAAAGGCGGCAAGATCATCGCCGTCGGCACCACGTCGTTGCGTTTGCTCGAGAGCGCGGCGGACGCGGAGGGGCGCTTGCAGGCATTCTCAGGCGAGACGGACATCTTCATCACGCCGGGCTATCGCTTCCGCGCCGTCGATCGCCTGTTGACCAATTTCCACCTGCCGCGCTCTACCTTGTTCATGCTTGTCGCGGCATTTGCCGGATTGGAGACGATGAAGCGCGCCTACGCCCACGCCGTGGAGGAGCGCTACCGCTTCTATTCCTATGGCGACGCGTGCCTGTTGAGCCCGGCGGCGCAGCCATGAAAGTGATGCGCGGATGACCGATCTCTTCTCGTTCGCGGTGAAGGCGCGGGACGGTGCCGCGCGGACCGGCGCCATCAGCACGCCGCGCGGCGTGATCCGCACGCCCGCCTTCATGCCGGTCGGCACCGGCGCCACGGTGAAGGCCATGTTCCCCGAGGATGTCGCAGCGACCGGCGCCGACATCATCCTCGGCAACACCTACCATTTGATGCTGCGCCCCGGCGCCGAGCGCATCGCCAGGCTCGGCGGCTTGCACAAATTCATGCATTGGGAGAAGCCGATCCTCACCGATAGCGGCGGCTATCAGGTGATGTCGCTCGCCAAGCTCCGGCGTATCACCGAAGAGGGCGTCACCTTCCAGTCCCATCTCGACGGCGCCACCATCGCGCTCACGCCGGAGCGCGCTATTCGTGTGCAATGCCTGCTCGGCGCCGACATCCAGATGGTGCTCGACGAATGCACACCATTCCCCGCCACCCGCGAGGAGGCGAAAGCCTCGCTCGATCTGTCCATGCGCTGGGCTGAGCGGTCGAAGGCGGCGTTCGCCGCAATGAGCGCCCCTGGGCAGGCCCTGTTCGGCATCGTGCAGGGCAGCGTCTATCCCGATCTCCGCGCGGAGAGCGTCCGGGCGCTGATCGACATCGGCTTTCCCGGCTATGCAATCGGCGGGCTTGCCGTGGGCGAGGGGCAGGACGCCATGTTCGACATGGTCGAGGTCACGGCCGCCATCCTGCCGGAAGACAGGCCGCGCTATCTCATGGGCGTCGGCACGCCGGAGGACATGTTGGGCGCCATCGCCCGCGGCATCGACATGTTCGATTGCGTGATGCCGACCCGCTCGGGGCGCCACTGCCAAGCCTTCACCTGGCAAGGCAGGCTGAACTTGCGCAACACGCGTCACGCCGAGGACCCAAACCCGCTCGATCCCGAGAGTGCGTGCCCCGCCGCGCAATATGAGCGCGCCTACCTCCATCATCTGGTGAAATCGGGAGAGGCGCTGGGCGCCATGCTGCTCACCTATGCCAACGTGCAGTTCTACCAAGAGCTCATGGCCCGTGCCCGCGACGCGATCGCCGATGGCCGTTTCGGCCAATTCGCCGACGATGTCCGCCGCCGCTACCGCGAGGGAAGCGAAGCGGGTAATGGCGAGGACTAAGGCAGCTCTTGCGTGCCGACGTCGGAAGCGGGGGCGCCTTTGGCCATTGCGCGCCGTTCCCGGGCGAGCAGATAAAGGCCGGCGAGGATGACGACGGCGCCGCCCCCGAGCGTCCACAAGGTCGGCACATCGCCGAACACGAGGAAGCCCGCGACCGACATCCAGATCAGGCCGAGATAGATGTAAGGGGCAACCACCGGCGCCGGCGCGATCCTGTGGGCGAGGATCAGGAGCCAGTGCCCGAGCCCACCCCAGAAGCCCAACGAGGCGAACAGGATCCACAGCCACCCTGCATCCGGCCAGTGCCAGCCGGAGAGCGCGAACGGCGCCATCGCCAGGACGCCGACAAGCGGCGTATAGGTCTGAGTCACCGAGGCCGGGTCGAACGCGGCGAGATAGCGCGTGGCGATATTGTAAAGCGCATAGCCGAGGGTGGCGCCGAGCACGAGCAGCATGGCCCAATGCATGGTGCCGAGCCCAGGATGCATGACGATGAGCACGCCGACGAAACCCGCGACGATCGCGAGCACACGGTGCCAACCCACCCATTCGCCGAGCAAAGGCCCGGCGAGCGCCGCGACGAGAAGCGGTGTGAGGAAGAAGATCGTCACCGTCTGGTCGAGCTGCAGATATTTCAACGCGACGAAGTTGAGCCCCGTGGTCAGGATCATGAAGCACGAGCGGATAATCTGGATCAGCGGCTTCGCCGACCGGAGCGATGGCCTGAGCGCAAACGGCCACAGCACGAGCGCGCTGAACACGACGTGGCCGGCAAAGCGCATCCACGTCACCTGGCTCGAGGGAATGCCGTGCTTGGTCACGAGGTATTTGGCCGTCGTATCGAGCGCCGCGAAGCAGATCGTGGCCAGGCTCATCAAGCCGATGGCCTTCAGCGTATGGCGCGGATCGGCGGTCGCGGCGGGAGTGGGACGAGGGGTCATGGCCGAGCCTATGTGCACCAATCTTTGCCTAATCGCCATCAGCCGATAAAAGGAATCACCAACGGTCTGAGGAGGACAGCGTGGCTGACGTTCGCGCGATTTGCGCCATAGGCTTGAGTGGGCAGCTCGGACTGAACGGCCAGCTCCCTTGGGAGGGGAACAAGGGCCGGGAGTATGTCGCCGATGTCGCGCGGTTCTTCGAGGTGACACGCGGTCACGTGATCATCGCCGGGCCGACGACCGTGGCCTCGATCCCGCCCTTCGCCTATGAGGATCGCACCATCTGCGAGATCCGGTCGAGCCATCACCCCGACGAGGTGCTGGCCTGGTTCCCCGACCGGGTGGTCTTTGTCGGCGGCGGGCCGCCGGTGTGGGACGTCTATGCGCCCTATATCCGCCACTGGGACATCAACCGCCTGCCCTACGACGGGGAGGCCGACCGCTGGTTCGATCCCGCCTGGCTTGTGGCCGCGGAGAGCGGGCGCTGAGCCGCCCTTCACCGAATCCTCAATATTCCACCGATAAACTTCCCGCGAACTAGCCCGAAATCGCCGTATTTGGGGTCTACCGCACCTGCGAAAAGATGTTTCGCCTTGAAACAGTGAGGGCTAACATTCTGGTTGAACTGGAGGTGGGGCACCTTCCGGTTCGCCTCTGGGGACCCCAAATTCAACCACCTATTGGATCGCCCCCGCGTGGACGGCTCGTAAGGAGATGGCCATAGCTGCCGCCGAACCAGAGTTCACCGCTGAGCAGATCGGCTGGCGCTTTGCGCTGGGCACCCTCATTCTTGTGGGCGCCTATCTCGCGTGGCCGCTGATCCCGGTGGTCATGGCGGCCGATCTCGAGCCGGGCGTCAAAGCCGGCATTTCGGGATTGCTCGGCGCCACGCCCTTCCTCTCCAAGTTCATCGCCGTCGCCGTGATGGGCCGGCCCGCTTATTACTTCCTGAAGCGCAACGTCTACACCCGCGTGCGCCGCCGCTGGGCCGGGACCCCGGCCGAGTAATCCTGCCCGCCTCAAAGAATCGGCCCTACGCCGCTGTTCTCGTGGAGCCGCACTTCACGGATTGGTTAGCGCAGCCTCACAAAATTTGGCGGAGAGTTGAGTTCCACGTTAGCGGAGAGAGTGCTCTTTTCCTCGCGTGAGGCAATCCCGCCTCGCGAGAACGAGGAGTGCCCCCCATGAAGAAGATTTTGATCGCCGCGACGCTCATTGGTGTGTTCGCCGCCCCGGCTCTTGCCATGGACAGCTACTACGTCCTCTTCGACAAGGCGAAGAAGACCTGCGTCATGGCGCGCTCGGCCCCGAGCGACACCGAGAAGTTCAGCATGATGGGCGTCTATGGCTCGGAAGCCAACGCTCACATGGCGATGGCGGGCATGACGGCCTGCCACAAATAGCCGTCTCCCGACCGGTCAGTCTCCAGACCAGAACTCTGTCGCACAGCCGCCATCCCATTTGAAGGCGGCTGTGCCGCATTTGGTCTCTTGGCGTGCGGAACAAAAAACCCCGGCCGGGGAGACCCGACCGGGGTTGGCATTTGCCGGAGAGATAGATCTTGAAGGGCTATCTCGTCGTCAAACTAACCGAGCTTCAACGGCTCCGTCACGACGGCCTTCTCGTGGTGGCCGAAGCAGCCGCCCAGACCGATGGTTGCCGAAATGATGATGGCGCAAGCAATGAACAGACGCATGGTTGGTCCCCCGTTTCTTTCTGTCGATTCTGTCAAAGACTATATCGGGCTTTCCCGAGAAATGCTGTGACGTTTAGGCCACGCTTTGACCCAAAAAAGCACAGGATGCCGGTCCCGCCGGCGTCCTGCTGAATAGGTTTTTCGCTGTTTTTCCGCCCGGACGAGGCCGCGCCGCCGGTCATCCGCGGCCTCCGAAAATTGGCGTAACACGTTGAGTTATATGGTGAGCGCGCTGGGACTCGAACCCAGGACCCTCTGATTAAAAGTC
>CAZHCN010000146.1:0-5855 GCA_964530895.1 uncultured Methyloceanibacter sp.
CAATTCAGGCCACATTAAGTTCTATGACGCGTTCGTTCGAAGTTTCTGGGAAGCGCATTTTCGTTGCTGGCCATCAAGGGCTAGTGGGGAAAGCGCTCATGCGCCGCTTAGCGCGCGAAGATGCCAAGATCGTCACGGTGCCGCGGTCAGACCTCGATCTGCGGGACCAGGCTGCCACCAAGGCATTTCTCAAGGAGATGTTGCCCGACATCGTCATCGTCGCGGCCGCGACCGTTGGCGGTATCCTGGCGAACTCGACATACCCCGTTGATTTCCTCAACGATAACCTCCTGATCGAGAGCAACCTCATCAGCGGTGCCCACGAGTGCGGCATCGATCGTCTGCTATTCCTCGGCTCGTCCTGTATCTATCCCCGGGAAGCGCCTCAGCCTATGCGCGAGGACGCTCTTCTGACCGGACCGCTTGAGCCGACCAATCAATGGTACGCGATTGCCAAGATCGCGGGGATTATGCTGTGCCGCGCCTATCGGGCACAGTATGGCCGCTCTTACATCGCGGCCATGCCAACGAACCTTTACGGACCGGGCGACAATTTCGACCTGAACGCCAGCCACGTCATCCCAGCCCTTATCAGGAAAATCGACACCGCAACCCGCGAAGGACGGCCAACGGTCGAGATTTGGGGCTCGGGACGGCCCTTGCGCGAGTTCATGCATGTCGACGACCTCGCCGACGCCCTCGTCTTCCTGCTGAAGACCTACGACGCCGAAGAGCACATCAATGTCGGCTCAGGCGAGGAAATCACCATCTCTCAGCTGGCCAGCTTGGTCGCCGACATCGTCGGCTACACGGGCAGGCTGGACTTCGATACGTCGAAGCCCGACGGAACACCGCGCAAGGCGCTCGACAGCACACGCATTGCCGCCCTCGGCTGGAAACCGCGATATGACCTTCGCTCGGGGCTTGCTCAAACCTATGATTGGTATCGCGTCGAGTTCGGTGGCGCCAAATCTAATGTCGGTGCGGCCTAAGCTGTCACCAAGGAGGTGTTCGGCCGAGCAGCCCCGTGAGTGCCTCACGGTCCTCGGCGAAGCCATCCTGCCAAGGGGACAAGGCTTTCTCAAGCTCGCGCTGGTTGGGCTGAGCGCCTCCCCCAAAAAGCGCGCGCTTCAGCCCGAGCCGCTTGCCGAACTCGATCACGAAATATAGATCGGCCTCCCTCAGCTGTTTGGCCGCGCGCTGCCCGAGCCTCCCGAAGGTCCTCGATCGCGGGACTGCCGCGGCATTGACGCGGGCGCCCCGACTTGAGGCCGACGCCTTGTCTCTCGGTTTAACTTGGTACGGGGCCAAGACCTCATCGACGAGCCTCGGGATGTCCCCAACCACCTCTTCGTAGAAGACGACCTTGACGTTCGATCTGCCGAACGTCCGAAACCACCCTTCGAGACGGGCCGCATAGAGGCTGTGGCGTGTGATATTGGGGAACCTCTCGAGTGCGCTGTCGATATCGAGATCCGTGAAGCCGTACTTTCGAAGGTTGAGGTAGTGCGAGACGGCGCGTCGCACAGGCTCGCGCAGCGTGACGACAATTTGCGCGTCGGGGATTGTTCCCGCGATCCGCTCGGGCGCAGCATCCGAGACGAAATATGAGGG
Source organism: uncultured Methyloceanibacter sp. (assembly GCA_964530895.1). GTDB lineage: Bacteria > Pseudomonadota > Alphaproteobacteria > Rhizobiales > Methyloligellaceae > Methyloceanibacter. The sequence continues at coordinate 1,615 of CAZHCN010000146.1, forward strand.
AGCAACCTCCATCATCAGATCGCCGGGGGAGCCTTGGGGGAATTGCGCGAGATACCACTTCACCCCTTTGTCGAAATGCTTGTCGAAGAAAAACGTCTCCTTGACCTTTTGCGGCAAGGCGACCCCGTCGAACACCCGCAAAGTCCGGTCGATCCATGAGGTTCCCGTCTTGGCGGGCCCGACAAACAAAAGCCAGCGTCGGGTCAGCGGATCGTCTGTGATCCTCTGGTCCTGAGACGAAAAACTATCGTTTTCGCTGTGGCCGCTCACGTGAGCCATCGCCGCGTGGATTGCTGAGGCATGAAGCCGCCATTATGCCCGCGTGCGCTGCAGGGCTTCAAAAAGCGCGAGGTCATGACGGTTCTGCTCCTCGAGGAGGTTTAGCGTCGCCGGGGCGAGATCGCGTCGGCTAAATGCCGATCTCGCTCTATTCTTATGGGCCACCGGACGAGGCGGGGTTCCCGTAGCCTCGTAGAGCCGCTCCGCCATCCCGCCGACTTCGGCACTTAAACACCAGTCATCGAAGAACTCCGTGACGATTTCGAAGGCGCGGTCGCTTTGGTCCGTGAAGCCGGTCAGGAGCTTGACCTGGTGGTTCGGCTCCGCCGTCTCCTTCATGTAGGTCTCGAAGTCCCCTGCCGCGACCACCTTGTGCAATCGGTGCTGTGGACGCGTGCGGATGTAGTTGTATTCCGAGATCACGCGATCGATAGGATCGCGCAAGGTGACGATCTTGTGGTAGCGGCTCAAATCGCCGAGCGTCTGGCGAAAAAACTTGAGGCCGCCATGCCCGCCCACGGCTGAGTAGCTGAGGCGCTTCTCCATGGGCATCGCGGATAGCCGCGCACGTTGCCCTCTGCTCTTTGCCAGGAAGACATTCCGCGTCCCGTAGATATCCCAGATCACCTCCCACAAGGTTGATCCCGCGCACTTGGGAATATGAAGATAAAAGGTCGGCTTCGCGTCCCATGCGGCGCGGCGCCGCTTGAACTTGAGGAGCTGCAACATGCTCGCTCCGACCCTCCGCGGATATGTCTCCAAGTCGGAAATCAACTTTTGCATCTCATTCAGCGACGGCGCGCCGAAGCACATTGCTGCCCCGGAAGCTGCGCATATCCGAGGCCACCATCTCGGAAACGATCTGTCGAAACGGCGTCTTGTGTTCCCAATCGAGGATCTGCTTTGCCTTGCTTGGATCACCCATCAGCTCGTCGACCTCGGTGGGCCGGAAGTAACGCGGGTCGACGCGGACAAGGATGCGGCCGTCTCTCCCATCGACGCCGACTTCATCGGTCCCCGATCCCTTCCACTCGATGGGGCAGTCGAGCTCGGCAAAGGCGAGCTCGACGAACTCGCGCACCGAATGCATCTCGCCAGTCGCCAGCACGTAGTCGTCCGGCGTCTCCTGCTGGACGATGCGCCACATCCCGTCGACATAGTCGCGCGCGTGACCCCAATCGCGCTTGGCGTCGAGATTGCCGAGCCATAGGCAGTCTTGTGCGCCGGCATCGATGGCGGCGACGGCGCGGGTGATCTTGCGCGTGACGAAGGTCTCGCCGCGAACCGGGCTCTCGTGATTGAACAAGATTCCGTTCGAGGCATGGATGCCGTAGGCCTCGCGGTAGTTCACCGTGATCCAGTAGGCGTAGAGCTTGGCGGCGGCGTACGGCGAGCGGGGATAGAACGGCGTCGTCTCCCGCTGCGGAATCTCTTGCACCTTGCCGTAGAGCTCGGAGGTCGAGGCCTGGTAAAAGCGCACCTTGTTTTCCATGCGGAGGATGCGGATCGCTTCCAGCAAACGCAGCGTCCCGATGGCGTCGGCATTCGCCGTGTATTCCGGCGTCTCGAAGCTCACCGCCACGTGGCTCTGCGCGGCGAGATTGTAAATCTCATCCGGCTGAACCTCTTGCACGAGCCTGATGAGATTGGTGGCATCGGTCAGATCGCCGTAATGCATGCGAAAGCGCGGGTCGCCCTCGTGTGGATCCTCGTAAAGGTGATCGACGCGCTCGGTGTTGAAGGACGAGGACCGCCGCTTGATGCCATGCACGCGGTAGCCCTTGGAAAGGAGCAGCTCTGACAGATAGGCCCCGTCCTGGCCCGTTACGCCGGTAATGAATGCCACTTTTTCGGACAAACCCAACTCCTCCGGCTGGCACCCTGACGCGCGCGCCAGATCGCTGAAAAATAACGGTCTTCCCTGCGGAGGCCTACCAGCAATTTGCCTGTGAGACGGGGACGACCCTGATGGAAGGTAAACCCGAGGGCCGGATTCCAGCGCCGAAATAGCCGACCGGGCGGCCCCCGTCCAGACTAAGCCGGGCGCCAGGTGCGGCGCCAAGCCTCGAACATCAGCACGTTCCAGAGGAAATGCTGCCAGTTGCGTCGTCCTGACTGGTGTTCCGCCCATTTCTCCTGGATCGGTCCCGGATCGAGCAGTCCGGCTTGCGACATGGCGGCGGGATCGAGCAGGTCCGCCGCCCACCCCTTCAGCGGCCCGCGCAGCCAAGCGTCGATCGGCACCCCGAACCCCATCTTCGGCCGCTCCACGAGCTCTTTCGGCACATATTTGTGGAGCACCTGACGGAGCAGCCACTTCCCCTGCCCGCCGCGCATCTTGAGATGCGCCGGCAGCCGCCAGGCGAGATCGACGACGCGATGATCGAGCAACGGCACCCGCGCCTCGAGCGACACGGCCATCGAGGCACGGTCTACCTTGGTCAGAATGTCGTCGGGGAGATAGCTGATGCTGTCGGCATATTGCATCCAGGACAGCTCATCGCCCAACCGCGCCCGCACGGTATCGCTGAACGCTTCGTGCTCTGGCTGCGGAGCCCCTTTGACTAAGGACCAGGCGTCCGCCCACGATGCGATCAGGGACCGGTAGTAGCCACTGGTATCCTCGCCGAGCACCCCAGCAAGCTTTTGCAGCTTCTCGGACGCGAGCCGCGGTCGCATGCCCTCCGGTAGCACCCCGAACAGGCGATCCCACATGACGGGCGGTACCGCACCGATCATCTGCGAAAAGCACATCGCAACCGGCCGCGGCAGCAGCCTGAGCGCGCGGGCGACGCGCAAGCCTTGGCCGTAGCGGTTATAGCCCGCGAACAGCTCGTCCCCGCCGTCGCCGGAAAGCGCCACGGTGACGTGCCTCCGCGTCATCTCCGACACGAGGAACGTCGGAATTTGCGAGGCGTCGGCGAACGGTTCGTCGTAGATCTCAGGAAGCTTCGGCACGACGGCTTGCGCTTCGCGCGCCGTGACATAGAGCTCCGTATGGTCGGTGCCGAGATGCGCGGCGACCGCCTTCGCCTGCGCCGCCTCGTTGTAGGCCGCCTCGTGAAAGCCGATGGAAAAGCTCTTCACCGGCTTCGCGCTGTTGGCCTGCATCAAAGCCGTCACCGTCGAGGAATCGATGCCGCCTGAGAGGAATACGCCGAGCGGCACGTCCGCCACCATGCGCCGCGTCACGGCGTCTGTCAGAAGCGCATCGAGCCGGTCGCGTGCTTCCTCTTCACTCAGATCGAGCTGCGCCGCCTGCCCGTGCGTCGCCACGTCGAGCAGCGACCAATAGCGCTCGCCACGCGTCTCGCCGTCCGACCCGACCGCAAGCAGCATGCCGGGCTCGAGCTTGGCGATGCCTCGATAGATGCTCGCCGGCGCCGGGACGTATCCGGTGCAGAGATAGGCCGCGAGCGCCTCCCGGTCGATCCCGGGCGCGAAGTCGGGGAGCGTGGCGAGCGCCTTGAGCTCGGAGGCGAATGCGATCCGCCCGCCGACCCGGCCCCAATAGAGCGGCTTTATGCCGAGCCGATCGCGGCCCAGGGTCAAGGTGCCAGTGGCGTGATCGAACGCGGCGAAGGCGAACATGCCGATCAGGCGTTCGACGGTGGCGCGTACACCCCATTCGTCGAAACCCTCCACCATCACCTCGGTGTCGGAATGTCCGCGGAACCTATGACCGGCCTGTTCCAGCTCGGCGCGGAGCTCGCCGGCGTTGTAGACCTCGCCGTTATAGACGAGCGCGAAGCGGCCGGAGGCCGACGACATGGGCTGGGCACCGGCCGGGCTCAGATCGATGATGGAAAGCCGCGCGTGGCCGAGCGCGACGCCGGCCGCCTCGTCCGTCCAGACCCCTTGGGCGTCAGGGCCCCGGTGGCGCAACGCGCCGGCCATGCTTGCGGCGAGCGCCTTGAGCTCATTGTCGCCGGAGCGCCGTTTGGGATCGAGAAACCCCGCAA
>CAZHCN010000147.1:0-5834 GCA_964530895.1 uncultured Methyloceanibacter sp.
CCTCGCGCACGCGCCGCGCGATGAGCTGGGTCACCTGGCTGCCGAAATCGACGATCAGCACCCGGTCATGGGCGGCATCATGGGCGCCGTCGACCGGGTCTGCCGCGGGAATTTCGTCGGTTTCCGTCATGGCCGGTGGTTATAGCAGGCTTGACTGCTCGGCAATGGCTGCTTGTGCGGCGACCGGGGCCATGCGAAGCGGAAAACCCATGAGCCCGCCCGAACACGACGCGATCGAGGCGCGCCTGCGCGCGCAGATCGAGGCCTATCACGCGGCCGGACTCGCCTACGCGGCGGTCAAGCTCGGCCTGCCCGAGACCATGGGCGTGGGGACCTGGACGGCCGAGCGCTTGGCCGCACGGCTTAATGTCTCGGCGCCGCATCTCTCCCGCATGCTGCACGGGCTGGCGACACTCGGCCTGGTCGCGGCGCAGCCCGACGGTACTTTCGTGCTGACCGCCGCCGGCGCGTCCCTCGCGCCCGGCGCCTCGACCTTGCGCGAGAAGCTGCTCATCGTCGTCGAGCAATATTGGCAGCCTTGGGCCAATGTGGCGGCCTCCGTGAAAGCCGGCGCACCCGCGTTCGACCGCGTGTTCGGCAAACCGGTCGCAGACTGGCGCCGGGCCCACGCCGAGCACGGCGACGCCTTCGATTCCTATCTCGCCCGCGAGACCTATGCGCAAAGCGGCGCGATCCTCGATGCGCTCGATCTTGGCGGGGTGCGCACCGTCGCCGATCTCGGCGGCGGCTGGGGCGGCCTCCTCGCCGCGATCCTAGAGGCCAATCCCGGTCTTCACGGGATGCTGTTCGACCAGCCGCATACGATCGACGCCGCAAAGACCTATCTCGCGACGCTTGGGCTCGCCGACCGCGTGTCCTTCGTCGCCGGCGACTTTCCCACCGAGATCCCCGTGGAGGCCGATCTCTATCTCCTGAAGTCCGTGCTGCAGCAGCAGGATGACGCCCACGCGCAAACGATCCTGGAGACCGTGCGGCGCGCCATGCCGGACCGCGCCAAGCTCATCGTCATCGAGCGGCTCATGCCCGAGGAGCCTGCAGACGATCCGGCGGCGGTGATGGCCGACCTGCATATGATGGTCATTTCGGGCGGAAGGGCCCGCACGAGAGCGGAGATCGAAGCGTTGCTGGAGCACGCGGGACTGGAGGTCTCGAACGTCGCCACCACCGGCTCGGGTCTCGCGCTCATCACCGCGACCGCATGACTGAGCCGGCACCTCAGCCAAGAGCGCTAAACGATTCAAACGATTCGCCAAACCGGAGGCGTTCGTACCCCCATTCCCGATGGCCGCGCGCCCGGCAAAGCCCTATCTTGGCGCGCTTCTTAGCGAGGACGGGAAGACGATGCGCGGCTGGGTAGCGGCTGTGACCTTGGGCTGCAGCATGCTCGCTTGCGCCACGCTCTACGCCTATGACGCTCCGGACTACAAACTGCTCAAAGCCCTCCTCCCGCCCGCGCCCGGCGCGGCGCTCTGCTTCACCCGCACCTACGACAAAGCCCATCTGAAGCGCCATCCACATCAGAGGGTCACCGAGATGATCCTCTCGCTGCGCTATGTGCATCTGAGCGACGAAGATGCGATCCTCGTCGCGACCGACGACGGCGGAACGGTCAAGCAGGACTTCCAGTACGACTTCACCCTCGCCGCCAAGACCCGGGACCATGGCGAGACGCTCTACGCGAGCGGCGACTGCGCCTCCGGCGAGGCGATCGGCTGCGACGTGGAGTGCGACGGCGGGGGCATCGGCATCGATCCTATCGCCGGCAAGGACGGCACCATCCTCGTCACGCTCGAGCGCATTCGCATGAGCCTCGGCTGCGCCGACGGGCCCGACGTCGATCTCGAAGGCGGCGTAGACGACAAGGTGTTCAAGCTCGCCAAGGCATCGCCGTCCGTCTGCGACGCCATGGAAGCCGAGGCTTTTAAGAACCGGCAGTGACTCGCGTTTTCGGGCTTCAGGCGGCGCGTGCCACGACCGCCACGAAGAACCCGTCTGTGCCGTGGCTCAAGGGCGTCATCAGAAGCGTCTCGTCCGAGCCATCGGCGGACGGTGGGGGCGCACCTTTTACGGCCTGCTCCCAGAGATCCCGCCACGGCACCAGCGCAAAGTCCGGATGCCGGGCCAGGAAGGCCGCGACCTGCGCGCGGTTCTCGTCCCGAAGCACGGAGCAGGTGATGTAGACGAGCCGTCCCCCCGGCTTCACCAGCGCCGCGCCCCGATCAAGCACCGTCCGCTGTTCGTCCACTCGCGCCGCAAGCATCTCCGGCGAGAGCCGCCATTTCGCGTCGGGACGACGGCGCCAGACGCCCGAGCCCGTGCACGGCGCGTCGATGACGACGAGATCCATTTTGGCCTCCAGCGGACGCAAAGCCTCCGGCTCCCCGCCGGGAAGCACTTGGACGTTGCGCGCCCCGGCCCGCTTCAGTCTCTCGAAGATCGGCCGCAACCTCAAGCGGTCGGCATCATAGGCATAGAGCTGGCCGGTGTTCTCCATTTGCGCCGCGAGCGCCAAAGTCTTGCCGCCCGCTCCGGCACACAGATCGATGACCTGCTGGCGGGGAGCCGCCCCCGTGAGCAGGCTCGTCACTTGCGAGGCCTCGTCCTGGACCTCGAACCAGCCTTTGCCGTGCCCGGCCTCTGCCTCCACATGCGGGCTTCGCGACGGGCCCGGATGATGCGCGACGCGCACGCCCAGCGGCGAATAGGGCGTCGGCTCGGGCGCGAAACGGTGGAGCGCCTTCAGCACCTTGTCGCGCGTCGCCTTCAGCGTGTTCACACGAAGATCGACCGGCGCGCGCGCTGCCAGCGCCGCCCCTTCTTCCGCCGCGCGGTCGCCGAAGGCGTCGGCGAAGGCGGGCGCGAGCCATTGCGGATAGTCGCCCCGCACATGCGCCGGCGCATTGCCGGGGAGCGCACGGGCCAGCCCTTCGCGCTCGCTTGGGCTGAGCGGCGCCGGCGCGAACCGGCTCCCGTCGCTAAAGCCCGCCACTTGGTCCGGCGTCATGCCCCAGCTTGTGACAAGCGTGCGCAGCACGAGCGCGCGGGGGCTGTCCTCGCCCATGGCGTAAGCCGCCGAGGCGCGCTTCCGCAAACAGTCGAACACGAGATTGCCGATCGCCGCGCGATCGCCCGAGCCGGCGAAGCGGTGGCCAAGCCCCCAATCCTTCAGCGCCTCGGAAGCCGGCCGCTTGCGCTGATCCATATCGGCGAGCACCTCGATGGCCGCACTCGCCCGCGCCGCTGGCGTCATGAAGCCGCCTGGAACACGATGACACGGGCGATGACGATCACCCAGATCAGCGCCAGCGCGATGGCGCCGATGAGGAACATCGGCGTGCGGTGCGCGAGCCGGTTGGACGTGACATGGACGCCGGCGTGCAGGATGCGCGACAGCACGAACATCCACATCAGGACATAGATGGTGACGTCGAGCGTCTTCGTCATGAGCGCGAGCAGCACCACTACGTAGAACAGCACCGGCAGCTCCACAGAATTGTGGAATGCGTTGCCCACCTGCTGCACGTGCGGTGGCCAGTGGGGCTCGCGCAGCGCGACCTGGTCAGGTCTCACCTGCCCCCGCCGGATCGCCCGCAGTCTCAAGGCGAGCATCCAGAACAAGAGCACGAAGGTCAGCGCGACCTGAACGAACATCGGCATCAGGATGGCTTCGACCGACATGACTGCCCCCCTCTCGCTTTTTTCAGGATATTGCGGCCGAGCGACAACCCGGCGCGCACCCTTATACTCCGTGAGCGGCCGCCTGTAGAGCCGGGCAAGAGAGACATATGTCCACATCACCGCGGAGGCCGCTCCTGACCTTCCTGCTCGCCTTCCTGGCGGGCGCAGCCGGCGCCGTTCTCGGCTGGCTCCTCACCGGATTTGTCGCCGTCTATTTCACCGGGCTTGCCGGCGTATCGGACATGGAGGGTGGCCGCGCCATGATGGCGTTTTTCGGCATCGCCCCGTTCGGCGGCCTCGCCGGGCTCCTCCTCGGCATCTGGCTTGTGCTGCGCTATTTCGGCGGCTACCGGGGCTTCGCCAAGCTCGCCGGCGGAGGGGGACTGGTCGTTGTTGCCATACTTGCGGCAGCCGCCCTTGGTGTTTGGCTCTACAGCCTCACCGACGACGTGCTGGTCCATAACGGCCTGCCGCCGCAACTCAACTTTGAAATCAGCCTTCCGGCCGGCACGGTGCTTCCGGAGGACGGCGTGGAAGTCGATCTCAACACCGACAAGAACTCCCAGCCCGCCGAGATCGCCAGGGCTCATGGCGACGACGGCAGGCCGGTCCTCTCGGGCAGCGTGGGCCTTTACTATCGGACCTCGAGCCGCCTTCTCGTCCTGCGCGTCCCTGACGAGCCCGACCGGCTGTTCATCCTCCGGCTCGCCGCAAACCCTAATGCTACCTCGGATTTCGGCCCCTGGCAGCATGTCGATGAGATCGCCGACGGGGCCGATGGCGCCCTTCGCAAGGGAAATCAGGGGGATGCCTACGAGATCAGGTATCGCGTCGAGCGGTCCATGTGATTGCCAAATTACCCAGTAAACATGGATGGAAGTTCAATTGACGAAGCCCCTGCGGGCCTTCTAAACCTAGCCCAAACAAAAAGTCCCAGTATTCCCAAGGAGGTATTCATGCGCTTTCGCGCTTCCCATCTCATTTCGGCCGGCACGGTCGCCGCCGCGCTTGTTCTTGCGGCTGTCCCGGCGCGCGCCGCGGAAGAACCGGCCGAAGCCTGCTTCGATTCCAAGCTCACCGTGAAAGAGGTGCTCGACGCCTGCCAGGCCTTCATCGACAAGGGCAACGCAGACAAGAAGCTGCTTATCCGCGCGCACAGCATCCGCGCCATGGGCTTCTCGGCCACCGGCAGCCCCGAAAAGGCGCTGGTTGAGATGGACGCCGCGGTCGAGATCGATCCTAAACGCGCCAACAGCTACTTCATGCGCGCCGCCGGATACGATGCCACCAAGAAGTACGACAAGGCGCTCTCCGATCTCAACACGGCGATCGGGATCAAGGACGATGACGCCGATTTCTATCTGCTGCGTGGGCTCGTCTACAGCCACATGAATGACTACGACAAGGCGCTCGTCGACATGAACAAGAAGGTCGAGCTCGATCCCAAGGCGATTAATGGCTATTCGAGCCGTGGCGAGCTCCATCGGAAGAGAAAAGAATACGACCTTTCGATTGCCGACTACACGGAAGTCATCACACTCGAGCCGGACCAGGCCAAGGGCTATGTCGACCGCGGCTGGATCTACGTGCTGAGCGACGATCTCGACCATGCCGGCGCCGACTTCGACAAAGCGTTGAAGCTGCAGCAGACCAATGCCTCCGCGCTGGTCGGCCGTGGCGTGGTCAAGAGCCGCACGGGGCAACCCACCGACGGCAGCGCCGACCTCAAGATGGCCCAGAAGCTCGAGCCCGGCATCTTCGACCAGATCCGCGCTCTCGGCGTGAAATAGACGAGAGGTTCAACGGGCCTGGCCTATATCCGCTCTCCCCTTGTGGGAGCGGGCTTTCCGCCGCGATCTTGCGCGCGCCGCGCTTGCAAGTCGCATGGCGGAAAGGGTGAGGGGCTATTCCTTCCCATTTTCGACGCGGCTTCGCCGCTCGCTGTGCGCCGCGTGCTCTCCCGCAAGGGGAGAGCGGGAGCCTATTGCGGCGCTTCTCGAGCTAATCCTACCCTTCGCGCGGATAGTTGGGCGATTCCCGGGTGATGGTCACGTCGTGCACGTGGCTCTCGCGGAAGCTTGCCGTCGAGATGCGGATGAACTCCGCGCGGGTCTGGAAGTCGGGAATGGTGCGCG
>CAZHCN010000148.1:0-5760 GCA_964530895.1 uncultured Methyloceanibacter sp.
GCTGCCGCAACCCTTGCGGCGCCTCATCCCGAGACAATTTCCCGATTTTCGTCTGTCCCCAGAAAGCGCGTGGGGTGAGGCAAGCGCCCACACGGCCGCGCGTTTTGCGTGCCGCGCTCAGGCGCCAAGGAACATTAATACGTGACACCTTCTTTCGATTCGCTCGGCCTCGCCGAGCCGCTGCGGCTTGCCCTCAAAGCCGAGAAGTATCTGACGCCGACCCCCATTCAGGTGCAGGCGATCCCCATTCTCCTCAAGGGCAAGGACCTGCTCGGCGTCGCCGAGACGGGCACCGGCAAGACGGCCGCCTTTGCCCTACCGCTCTTGAACAACCTTTTCCTCAACAAGTCCGAGCCGCGGACGCCAGGCGCGCCGCGGGCGCTCATTCTGGCGCCGACCCGCGAGCTCGCCGGCCAGATCGGCGAGCGCATCAACGCCTATGGACGCCACCTCAACTTGCGCGCGGCCGTGATCTTCGGCGGCGTCGGCCAAGGGCAGCAGGTCAGTGCGCTGCGGAGCGGAGTCGACATCCTGATCGCAACGCCGGGCCGCCTGCTCGATCTTTGCGCCCAGCGCCATGTGCGCCTGGACAAGGTCTCAATCCTGGTGCTCGACGAAGCCGACCGGATGTTGGACATGGGCTTTATCCACGACGTGCGCAAAATCGTGGGCTTCTGCCGCAAGGAGCGGCAAACGCTGCTGTTCTCGGCCACCATGCCGCCGTCGATCGCCAAGCTGGCGCACGATATCTTGCGCAACCCGGTCCGCGTCGACATCTCGCCGGTTAAGGTGACCGTCGAGCGGATCGAGCAACGCGTCTACTTCGTGGGCGCGAACGACAAGCGGGCATTGCTGACCGACCTGCTCAAAGCGCCCGCCATGGGCCAGGCGATCGTCTTCACGCGGACGAAGCGCGGCGCCGACCGGGTTTGCCGCCATCTCGTTCAGGCGGGGCTCGTTGCGGTTGCACTCCACGGCAACAAGGCTCAGAACGCGCGCGTGCGGGCGCTCGACGGGTTTCGCAGCGGCAAGGTCCGCGTCCTGGTCGCCACGGATATCGCGGCGCGCGGGATCGACGTTCCCGGAATCTCGCACGTCATCAACTTCGAGCTGCCGAACGAGCCCGAAAGCTACGTGCACCGTATCGGACGCACCGCCCGGGCCGGCGCGCAAGGCATCGCGCTCTCGCTGTGCGACCAAAGCGAGCGCCCCTATCTCAAGGCCATCGAGCGCTTGATGCGGGCGAATGTCGACGTCGTCGAACATCCTCTCGCGGTGACGCGGAATGCCGCCGTTACCAGGGACGTGTCGCCCCGCCCCGCCCCGCGCCCGGCCAACAGGCGCCGGAAGCGGTCGGGCAACCGGCGGCCAGGCGGCGCGGCCGCCGCGGCCAAATCTCGAGAAGTCCATCGCCGATCGGAGGCCCTAATATGAGCAAATCCTCCCCCTCCCGTATGTCAGCAGCCAGGCGCAACGCCGAGACGATCTTGAGCCAGAGCCGGAAGCGGCAAGAAAGCTTCAAGCTCGAGCAGAAGGTTGCCCAGGACGCCATGGCGGAGAAGACGACGCGGCTGCGCGAGCTTCGCCTTGCCAAGGAGGCCGCGGACAAGGAAGCCGCCGCCTCCTCGACGTCCGCGCCCAAGGCACGCAAGGTGCGGCGTTCAAAGCAGACATAGCGACGAGCCAGACAAGGAGAGCCGGATCATGGCGTTCAAACCCAACTACAACTTCCAGAAGGCCGAACGGAGCCGGGCCAAGGCGCAGAAGAAGCAAGAGAAGCTGAAGCGTCTTCAAGAGGAGACGGAGAAGCGCAAGGCGGCGCAAGGCGGCGAGCCCGATGCCGACGCTCCGGCCGCCGATGGCGAGACGAGTGCCGACACGAGTGCAGACGAGGCCTAGCCTAAGGTAGAAGCATCATGGCTAAGAAACAGCAGGCGCGCCCAAGCGGCTTCGTCTTGTTCGACGTCTTCTACGAAGACGGCACGCAGACCTCGAACCGGAAAGTGCCGGCGTCGGAGCTCGGCGGCCTGGATGGAGACGCGCCGGCACGCACCATCATCGAGAGCCAGGACCAGAAGATCGCCGAAATGTCCGGAAGTCGCCGCCCGCCCATCAAGTCGGTCGCTCGCGTGCGCAAGGCCAAGGTCTCCCCTTAGGCAGACGCCGCGCGCCACCTGCGATTTTCCCGCGCCGGTTCCCAGAATTTACCTCTCACGAAGAGCGCCGAGGCCGGTTCCCTCGCCTGCGGCGTCCATTATAGTGTGGCTCGGCCGCACGAATTGCGGTCTTCGGTCGCCGTTTCAAGGCAATTCGGTCTGGGAGGAAAGTCCATGCAGGTTCTCTTCGCCGCCGCAAGGGGCGTGTTGGCGTTAAGTATTGCGGTGCTCTTTATCGACGACGCGAGAGCGCAGGTTCCCGTCGAGGAAGGCTCCGGCGTGATCACCATGACGGGCACGGTCGAGGACATCGAGGTGCCGGAGCGCTTGCTCACGGTGGTCGGGCCCGACGGCACCACGGTCGTGGGGATCATCAGCCCCGACGTGAAGGACATCAAAAAGATCAAGCTGAAAGACAAGGTCACCATCGACTACAGCCAAGAGATCGCCGTGGCGCTGAGGCAACCCGAAGGGCCCCCGGCCGCCGCGCAAGACGGCATGGAATCGGAAGAGACGGCCGGCATGGACATGAACGCGCCGACCGTCGCAGAGCAGGACTGGGTCGAGACGACACCGTCGGGCGCCGAGAGCGACCTCACGACCGTCGAGGTCACCGACACCATCGCCGCCATCGACAAGAAGATGCGCACCGTCACCTTCGCCGGAACCGACGGCAAGACGCGCACGATCTACGTGCCGCCGACCGTGACGGGCTTCGACGGTCTCCAGGTCGGCGACACGGTGGTCATCGAGGTGACGCGCGCATCGATCGCGCACGTCCAGATTACCTAGACAAACGCTCATCAGGCTTGGAACGAAAAAGGGCAGGGAAACATCCCTGCCCTGTTTCAATTATCAGGTACGACCGCGGCGACTACATGGTGGTAGCGCCGACGACCTCGTGATCCGTGATCACACATTCCCAGGCGCCGACCGCCGGGAACTCGGCGAGATCGTGCCGCTGCTGGAGAAACTGCATGGCGGCCATATAACCGCCGTGACCCATGCACGCGGTGGCCGACATGCCCTCACGGAGAAAGTCCATCGGCACCGGCACATCGATGCAGCCCAGGCGAGTCAGGGCGGCCTTGCGCTCGGCGAGCGTCAAAGGCTTCTCGTCGTCGTAACTTTTGCCTTGGTTGATGGGCTGAAGCGGCGCCTCGGCCGCATGGCAGGCCTTCACGATCAACTGAACGAAAACCGGCTTGTCCTTTGGCTCACCCATGCGGGTGGGCTGATCGGACGGCTTTTTCATGTCGGCGGCCGCCACCGGCCCGCAGGCCAGAGCCAGGAGGGCGGTTGCGGCAACGAGATGACGAATCATTGCGGCGTCTCTTTTCCAAGAGCTGACGGCCAAGCTCTTAATCTTTGTATCGCTTGCGACTGGCCGACGCCGCATGGGGCTCCTGCCCCGTTTCGTGCATCTTAGCGGGTCTCCGTGCGGAACCCAAACCCGGCAATCACGCTCCGGCCGGCCCGACGGCGACGCCGAAGCCGAAATCGGTGCTTTTCCCGGTCACGATACCGTGACCACCTCGTAACCGAACTCGGCGGCCGACGCGGTAAGCCAGCGCCAGAAGCTTTCCGCCACGCTGCGGAACAGCGCGATGTCGTAGGTCTGCGGGTCTTCCTGCCAGATCTGCACGCCCATATGCGAGATGGTGCTCGTCACCGCGCCATCACCCGGAAAGACGCGCGGGTCGAGGTCGACGGCAAGGCCCTTGGCGAGCACGTCGCGGGCGCGCGGGCCGCTCAAGCGGATGACGGCGCGGCCGCCGCTCTGGTCGGCGATCGAGGCGAGGCCCTTGAGCTTGGCGAGAAGATCGGCGGCCAGCGCCTCGTTCTCGAGGCTCTCGGACATCGCCAGCCATTGGCCCGGGCCTGTGCCGACGAAACTCACCGCCTTGCCGCGTGCCACCGACGAGCCTGACGGCAGGTCGACGCCATAGGCGTCGCGCACGCGCGCCTTCAGCCCGTCGTCCTGGCCCTTGCGGCAGGCGATCGTTGCAAGGCCGAGATCGGCGCGCTCGGCGATGACCACGCCAGGGGCGCCGTCCGACTTGCCGTAGCGGCCGGGAAGCGCGAGCCCGTGCAGGGCCGACATGCGCGTAAGCTGGCTAGACACGGAGGCGCGCTCCTTCCGGATCGACGAAGTGGGGGGCGCAGACCTCGGCGAGAAGCTCGGTGTCACGCAAAGGATCGCACACTTTGACCACCTCGCCGTGGCGCGCAGGCCCGTTCGAGAGCATGGCGAGTGCAATCCAGGTGCCGAGCTCCGGCGAATAGGCCATCGAGGTGACGTAGCCCTGGTCGTTGGCGGCCGTGGCGTCGGCGTCCTTCGGTACGAGATGGGCGCCGGCGCGAATGCGCTCCGTCTTGTCCGCGGGCCTGAGGCCGACGAGCGAGGCCCGCTCGGTCTCGGTAAGCGCCGGGCGCTCGCCCATGAAGCGTCCGATGAAGTCCTTCTTCTTCGACACCATCCGGCCCATGCCGAGATCGTGCGCCGTGGTCTGGCCGTTCAGCTCGGGCCCGGCGGGGTGGCCCTTCTCGATACGCAACACGCCGAGCGGCTCGGTGCCGTAAGGTGCGATGCCGAAGGGCGCGCCCACCTCCAGAATCTTGCGGATCATGGCGTCGCCGTACTGCGCCGGCACCCCGATCTCGAAAGCAAGCTCGCCGGAGAAGGAGAGACGGTAGAGGCGTGCGCCAACGCCGCCGCACACGGTGAATTCCCCGCACGCCATATAGGGGAAGGCTTCGTTGGAGATGTCCTGTCCGGGATCGAGCAGCGCCTCGATGACCTTCCGCGCGTTCGGGCCGGCGACGGCATATTGCGCCCATTGCTCGGTGACCGACACGGTCTGCACGTCGAGCTCGGGCCACAGCACCTGCTGGCAGAATTCCAAATGCTGGCTCACCTTGACGGCGTTCGCCGTGGTGGTGGTCATGAAGTAATGATCCTCGGCGAGACGGGCCGTGGTGCCGTCGTCCATGGCAAAGCCGTCCTCGCGCAGCATGATGCCGTAACGCGCCTTGCCTATCGCGAGCGTGGAGAAGGTGTTGGCATAGACACGATCGAGGAAGATCCCGGCATCGGTGCCCTGCACGTCGATCTTGCCGAGGGTGGAGACATCGCACACGCCGACCTTGGTGCGCACGGTCTCGACTTCGCGGTTGACAGTCTCCTGCGGCGTCTCGCCTGCCTTCGGGTAATAGAGCGCACGCATCCAGGCGCCGGTCTCGACGAAGACCGCGCCCTGCTCCTTGGCCCAGGCATGGGAGGGGGCGAGCCGCACAGGGCGGAAATCGGGACCGCGATGGTGGCCGGCGAGCACGGCGATGGCGACCGGTGTGTAGGGCGGCCGGAAGGTGGTCATGCCCATGGCGCCCACATAGCGCCCCGTTTGCCCGGCAAGGACGGCCGCGCCGTTCAGGTTCGAGGTCTTGCCCTGATCGGTTGCCATGCCGAGCGTGGTGTAGCGTTTCACGTGCTCGGGGATGCGGAAGCCCTCGCGCGCGGCGAGCTTCACATCGGAGGCGGTGACGTCGTTCTGGAAATCGACGAAGGCCTTGCCGCGGCTGTTCTCCACCTGCCACAGCGGGC
>CAZHCN010000149.1:0-5730 GCA_964530895.1 uncultured Methyloceanibacter sp.
ACCCCGAACTGAAGAACGCGCTCTCGCACCGCATGCGCGCCTTCGAGCAGCTGATGGACGCGACCTACGAAGATGACTAGCGCGGCGCTCCGAATTGTCGCCGTCACATTGTTTCTCGTCGCCGCTGGACCGGCGCGGGCCGGCGACAACCTTCTGACGACGCCGGGCGCCGCGGCACGAGCCGTGGACGAAATCGTCGCCAAGATCAGCCACGCCCCGGCCGTCTCGCTCATCGAGATCACGCCGGACACCGTCACCCTGGACGTGCAGGGCGAGAAGCCGTTCCATGTGAATGAGTGGCACTGGTCAGTTCTCGATCTATGGCTGTTCGAGAGATCCGTCCTTTCCGGGCCCCAGCCCGTGGAGCCCTCCGCCCTGGTGAAGGACATTTCGGCTTCCTTCTTCCCGCTTTCCGAGGTCGCCCTCGACCGGCTGCCGGAGGTCGTGACGGCAGCCGTCAAGCGTGCGGCGCTGGAAGACGAGGCAGCCGTCGTCAGCATCCGCATCGAGCGGCCGACGACGATCCTGCCCGAGCCGGTCTATGGGGAACCGCGCTGGAGCTTGGCGGTCACGAGCGGCCGCGAGCAGGCGACCGTCTATGCGGCGCTCGACGGCACGATCGTCGGCGCCGACGTCTCGGGTACGCAGCGTGCGCGCATGTTCGACATGCTGGGAGGCGACGCCCATCTCGCGGAGGCCCAGACCGATCTCGCCGCCGTGCTGGATGCGAATGTCCGGGTGCGCGAGATCGATTTCAGCAAGACCGGTATTTACGTCCGCGCCGAGCATCCCTCCAAGGAGAACACCCTCGTCTCTTATTCCTGGAACCTGAACGGCGTCCGGCGCGATCTGATCGACACTCCGGACGTGGATCGGATGGTCGGCGACGAAGAGAATGTGGCGTTCACCTTCTCCGATCTCGACTTCTCCGTGCTGCCCGGATTGGAGAAGGCGGCGCTTCAAAAGCTCGACTTGGACGGGGGCGCCATCACGGGTCTGACCGCCGAGAAGCGGGTCACCGGCTTACGCACGCCGGACCTCGTGTGGGTCGTCTATGTCGAGAACGCGAAAGGCGAGAAGGGACAAGTGATCGCCAATACGCGCGGCGCGATCCTCGAAGCTGTCGAGCCGGAGAGCCGCCGCCCCAAGGCCGAATGGCTGGCCGGCGCCACTGTCCGCGCCACACTCGATCGCATCTTCGCCAAGTTTCCCAAGGGCGAAAAGTTCACCAGCATCTTGATCAATGACGATCAGGCCCATGTCGACGCCGAGGACCCGGTGAAGCCCGGCGAGATGGCGAGCTTCATCGTCGACAGCCAAAAGATCACGCCGTTCGGCAGGCCGTTCCCGCCCGAGGTGTTCGGCATGGATTCGGGACCTGAGCGCATGTTCACGGCAGACGATATGGCAGGATACGACGCAGCAACGCTCGACACCCTGAAGCAGCGCACGCTCGAACGGCTCAATCTTCAAGGCGGCAAGATTTCCCGCCTGACGTTCGAGCGCGGTAACGTGTTCGTCGCATCGCCACACGGCAAGGTCCTCGTCGAGATTCGCGTCGAGGCCGGCTATCGCGGTGGGCGCGTCACCTATGAGCCCGACGGAACCGAACTCGATGTCGTCCTTCCCTAGCCCCTCGCCGGAGCCATTCGGCGTCTACGTGCATTGGCCGTTCTGCAAGGCCAAATGCCCCTATTGCGACTTCAACTCCCATGTGCGGCATGGCGGCATCGACGAGGCGCGCTTCCTGGATGCTTACCTGACGGAGCTGAGACACTTCGCGGCGCGCGCGTCGGGCCGTACGGTCTCAAGCGTTTTCTTCGGCGGCGGCACGCCCTCCCTCATGCGGCCCGACACCGTCGCGGCGATCCTCGACGCGATCGCCGGGCACTGGGGTGTCGATGGGGATGCCGAGATCACGCTGGAGGCGAACCCGACGAGCGTCGAGGCTGCGAACTTCTCAGGCTACGCCGAAGCCGGGGTCAACCGGCTGTCGCTTGGGGTGCAGGCGCTCGACGAGCAAAGCCTCAAGGCGCTCGGGCGTCAGCACACGGTCGAGGAAGCGCTTGCCGCGCTCGACCTCGCCAAACGGAGTTTCGGCCGCGTCTCGTTCGACCTGATCTATGCTCGGGAAGGCCAGAGCCTCCGCGACTGGGAACAAGAGTTGAAACGCGCGCTGGCGCATGCCGCCGATCATCTGTCGCTCTACCAGCTCACCATCGAGGACGGCACGCCGTTTGCCGCGCGCCACGCGGCGGGCTCCTTGCGCATACCGGACGGCGACAGAGCGAGCGCGATGTATCTCCTCACGCAGGAGCTCACCGAAGCAGCAGGGCTGCCGGCTTACGAGATCTCGAACCATGCGCGTCCGGGATCGGAGTCGCGGCATAACCTCCTTTATTGGCGGGGCCACGACTATGCCGGCATCGGCGCGGGCGCGCATAGCCGCATCACCGAAGACGGCACCAAATGCGCGCTCGCAACCATAAAATCGCCCGAGGCCTGGCTCGCCCAGATCGAAGCGGCGGGGCATGGCATCACGAGCGACGAGGCGTTGAGCGCGCAAGAGGCGGCGGAAGAATATCTCCTGATGGCGTTGCGTCTGTCCGAGGGCATCGACCTTGCGCGCTTCGCGGCGCTCGGGGGCCACCCGATCGTGGAGACGCAACTCAATGAGCTGGAAGGGGACGGCCTCATCGCCCGGAGCGGCGGCCGGCTCGCGGCCACGCGGTCGGGACGGCTCGTGCTGGAACGGCTGATCCTCGAACTCGCCGCCTAGTCGCTCGCGGCCCTAGTAGCTGGATGCGGTGGTGAAGGAGCGCGGCGCGGCGTCGATGACGCGCGGGCCGCCCGGGGCGACTTCGAGAATGGCGAGCCCGCGCTCGGAGGTGCCGTCAGGCAGCAAGCGAAACAGGCCGTCGACACCGGCGAAGCCGCTCGGGCGCGTGAGCTGCGTGTACGAATAGCGCTCGCCCTGCGGATTCTGCGACAGGGACACGGCGAGGCTCACCGCGTCGTAGCCGAGGCTCGCGATACGCGGCGGCGTGCCGCCAAAGGTCTTCGCGTAATTTGCGGCGAACTTGCTCCACCCGCTCGGGTCCGGGGCCGGATACCAGCCGCCATCGAGCGCACGCGCGTTGCCCACGTTCGGATAATCCCATTGGCCGGTGCCGATGAACTGCACGCTCGCGCTGGTAAGGCCGGCATTGGCGAGTAGCGGCGCCAGCGTCGGAAGCTCATCGCGGCCGGCGGGCAGGAACAGCGCGTCGACATGCTGACCCGACTTGACGGCGCTGGCGATCTGCTGAACGGCGCCCGACATGTTGCCGGCGCTGAAGCTGGCGCGGACGGGCGCAGCGCCGCCGCCCGAAGCGACCGCCTTGGCGAAGGCTTCCTCGGCGATACGGCCATAGGCAGTCTGCGGCACGAGCACCGCGAAGTTCCGTTTGCCGCGGGACATGGCGAACGACACGATGCGCGGCACGTCGCGCCCGGCGAGGAAACTCAAGAGATAGACGCCGCTGCCGGCGACCTTCTCGTCGCTCGAGAAGGCGATCATGGGAATGCCGGCGCCGCGGGCGACTTGAGACGCGGCACGCACCTCCTGGGCAAAGAGCGGACCGATGATCAGCTCGGCGCCTTCTTGGACCGCGCTCTGCGCCGCAAGCCGCGCACCCTCGGGCGTGCCCTTGGTGTCCTTGGGCACGAGCGCGACGTTGGGATTGTCGAAATCGAACAGCGCGAGCTCGGCCGCTTGCTTGATCGCCTTGGCAACAGAGGCCGTGGATCCGCCCGCGCCGATTGGGAGCAACAGCGCGACCTTCACGGAGCCCGTCGACCCGGTGATGCCGCCTGACGGCATGTTGACGCTGCCGCCGCCAGGCGCGCCGCATGCGGCAAGCAGCACCGCAACGAGCATCGTGGCAAGGACGAGCTTGATGGCGCTCAAATGATGGCGAAGCATGCTCGGAATGGCTTTAGTCCCCGCAAAGCCTCGTTGGACAAAGCCTTGACCGCAAACATGGCCCAATCGTGATGGACGCGGCCGGACTATATCACGTAACGTTTCGGCGACCAGGGCAAGGCGCGCTGCTCCTTGACGCAGACCACTTGGAGCGGACGGCAGAAGCGGGCTTCGCGCGTGCAAGACCATCGCGACGATCAACAAGATGCCGCCGCGCGGACGGTGGCCCGCACGGGCGAGGCGCTTGCCGAGCTCATGGCGCGGCCGCTTGCCGCCGGGCTCTATCTCGTGGCGACGCCGATCGGCAATCTCGGGGACATCTCGCTCCGCGCGCTCGCCGTGCTGGCAGGCGCGCAGGTGATCGCAGCGGAGGACACGCGCCACTCGAAGAAGCTCCTTTCGCATTTCGGCATTCGCGGCGAGCTCACGCCGTATCACGAACACAATGCCGAGCGCGAGCGGCCGCGGCTCCTGTCGCGCATCCGCGCGGGCCAGGCGATCGCGCTCATTTCCGACGCCGGCACGCCGCTCGTCTCCGACCCCGGCTACAAGCTCGTGCGCCAGGCACTCGATGAGGGGCTGATGGTGACGAGCCTTCCGGGACCGTCCGCCGCGCTCGCCGCGCTGACGACTTCCGGGCTTCCCACCGACACGTTCCTGTTCGCGGGCTTCCTGCCGCCGAAGTCGGGCCCGCGTCACACGCGGCTTGCCGCGCTGAAGGACGCGCCGGCGACACTGATCCTGTTCGAGACCGCGCCGCGGCTCGCCAAGAGCCTCGCCGACATGGCGGAGGTCTTGGGGCCCCGCGAGGCGGCAATCGCGCGCGAGCTGACCAAGCTGCACGAGACGGTGACGCGCGGCACGCTCAATGTGCTCGCCGACACTGTGGCCAAGGCCGAGCCGCCGAAAGGCGAGGTCGTGGTGGTCGTCGCGCCTCCGACCGCACAAGAGACCGAGGTCACCGACGCGCGGATCGTGGCGGACCTCGAAGCCGCACTAGAGACGCAGAGCTTTCGCGACGCGGTGCGCGGCGTCACCGAGGCGCTGAACGTCAAACGCGCCCGCGTCTACGCGCTCGGGCTCGATCTCACGCGCAAGCGCCACTGAGATGGGCCGGGCGCGGGTCAAGGCGTATCGCAGCGGCGTCTTCGCCGAGACGCTCGCCGCGCTTCTCTACCGCCTCAAGGGCTACGCCATCGTGGCACGCCGCTATCGGTCGCCGGTGGGCGAGATCGACCTCGTAGCGCTCAAAGGCAAACGGCTCGCCTTCGTCGAGGTGAAACGGCGGAAGACGCGAGAAGACGCGGCCTGGACGCTGCCGGCCAAGCAACGGCGGCGCATCGTGCGCGCCGCGCAATACTGGCTCGCGAGCCACCCTGACTTCGTGGGGTACACGATCGCCTTCGACGTGGTGCTGACGGCGCCGTGGCGCTTTCCGCAGCATATCGTCAACGCATTTCCCGTTTGACGAAGGATGCCCTTTAGCGCGAGCTTGCCCGGCGGAAAACGAGGAACGGCACCGAATACCATGTCTCTCAAAGTCGCCTTTCAGATGGACCCCATCGAGCGCATCGATATCAGGGGCGATTCCACCTTCGCGCTCCTGCTGGAGGCGCAATGGCGCGGCCATGACGTGTTCTACTACAC
Source organism: uncultured Methyloceanibacter sp. (assembly GCA_964530895.1). Classification (GTDB taxonomy): domain Bacteria; phylum Pseudomonadota; class Alphaproteobacteria; order Rhizobiales; family Methyloligellaceae; genus Methyloceanibacter. Next base: position 5,612 of record CAZHCN010000149.1, read on the forward strand.
GCCCCAGGACCTTTCGCTGTGCGACGGCAAGCTGCTCGCGCAGGGGCACAGCCTCACGGTGGAGGACAAGCCGGGCGATCACTATCGGCTCGCCCATCCGCGCACCGTGGATCTCGCCG
>CAZHCN010000150.1:0-5701 GCA_964530895.1 uncultured Methyloceanibacter sp.
AGGGCAAGTCAGGCATTGGAATAGACTTAAAAACTGGTCGAGTCTACCCGTGCCCAGCCCGCTCGAATGCCCATACTATAAGCTCTAATCGCTAACAAAATTGGCGTTTTTGCGCCTGCCCACGCCTTGGTTTCAGCATATTCCCTGAAGCGGAAATGCCCCTCGCAGCACTCTTTATCAACACCGTGCTACAATAATAGTAGACGGAGGGGCTTGCGGCCAATTGCCTCCGCCAGATGGCCCTCACCTGCCCCTTAAGTGACGGTAAAGCAAAACAAAACCGAAAAATCGATGGTGAGCAAGGTGAATCCGGTTCTGGACGCCACACCGGGCGGTGGGAATCACCCCTGGCTCAGGCACTATCCGGCCGGCATGGCCTGGGACCAGACCTTTACCCCGACCCTGGTCCATAAGCTTCTGGACGATGCGGTGGCGACCTTCGGCGCGCGCCCATGCACCTATTTCATGGGCAAACGCCTCAGCTTCGCCGAGATCGGGGCCCTCGCGGACCGGGCGGCCAAGGGCTTGCGGGCGCTCGGCGTGGGCGAAGGGGTCAAGGTCGGGCTCTTGCTGCCGAACTCGCCGACCTTCGTCATCTTCTATTTCGGCGTGCTCAAGGCTGGCGGCACGGTCGTCAACTTCAACCCGCTCTACAGCCTCGACGAGATCGCGTTCCAGATCCGCGACAGCGACACCAAGATCATGGTGACGCTCGACCTTGCCCTCCTGTTCGAGAAGATCGAGGCCCTGCTCGCACGCGGCGCCCTGGAGAAGGCCGTGGTGGCGGACTTTGCCTCGCTGCTCCCCACGCTCAAAGCGGTGGGCTTCGAGCTCACGCAGCGCAAGAAGCTTGCGAGGGTCGGCGCCTCGCGGATGAAGCGCAATATCGTGCGCGCCCGCGATCTTCTCAACAACGACGGCCGTTATCCCCGCCCGGTCATCACGCCCGACGCTATCGCCGTCCTGCAGTATACCGGCGGCACCACCGGCACCCCCAAAGGCGCGATGCTCACCCACGCCAACATCTCCACCAACGTCGCTCAGGTGAAGCTGTGGCGGAACCAGCAGCCGACGGAGGCCGACCGCGTGCTCGGCGTGCTCCCGCTGTTCCATGTGTTCGCCATGACCACCGTGATGAATTTTGGCATCGCGAGCGGCATGGAAATGATCCTGCTGCCGAAGTTCGAACTGATCCCGACGTTGAAGCTTATCGGCAGGCTGAGGCCCACGGTGATGCCGGGCGTGCCGACCCTGTTCAACGCCATGTTGCGTCACCCGCGAATCAAGCGGTTCGATCTCTCATCGCTCGAGTTCTGCATCTCTGGGGGCGCGGCGCTCCCGGTCGAGGTGAAGCGCGGCTTCGAGACGCTCACCGGCGGCACTTTGGTCGAAGGCTACGGCCTCAGCGAGACCTCGCCGGTCGCCACCTGCAATCCGCTCGATAAATCGAAGGAAGGCTCAATCGGCTTGCCGCTTCCCGGCACGGAGATGAGTATCCGCTCTCTCGACAATCCCGCCGAGGAGATGGAATGCGGACAACCGGGCGAGATCTGTATTGCCGGCCCCCAGGTCATGACCGGCTATTGGAAGAAGCCGGAAGAGACCGAGTCCTCGTTCGTCGGACGGTTCTTCCGTACGGGCGATGTCGGCTACATGGACGAGGACGGCTACATCTTCATCGTCGACCGCATCAAGGACATGATCAACGCGGCGGGCTTCAAGGTCTATCCGCGACGGATCGAGGACGCGCTCTACCAGCACTCGGCGGTCGCCGAGGTGTGCGTGGTCGGGGTGCCCGACGACTATCGCGGCGAAGCGCCCAAGGCTTTCGTGCGGCTGAAAGAAGGGCGGGAGGCGACAGCTCTCGAGCTCATCGCCTTCCTGCGGCCGAAGCTGTCAAAGCTCGAACTGCCGGTGGCCATCGAGTTCCGCGAGGAATTGCCGAAGACGATGATCGGCAAGCTGTCCAAGAAGGACTTGCGCGCACAAGCGAAGACGTGAGGCCACGCGGCCGGGCTCTCAATCGCTCCGAAATCCGTTCCCGCGCTTACCGCAACCAGGGCAGCAGGCCCTGGTTCTCCTGCATCATGTGCTTCTGCTGGCGCCGGAGAAGCCGTCTTTCACGCCGGGTCAGCTGAGACTCGTCGATGGCCACCGTCTCGGCCTTCGGGGTCTCGTCTGTGGCTTCGGCAGGGGCGCCGTCCTCGGCCGGCAGCGTGGCGGACCTCTCCGCCGGCGCGGCAGGGGCAGCTTGCGGCTTCGGCGCAGGCGCAACAGAGGCCTGGATGGTCTGCGCCTGGGGCTTCGGCGCAGGCGCGACAGAGGCCTGGATGGTCTGTGCCTGGGGCTTCGGCGCCGGTGCAGGGGGCTTCGGTGCCGGATGCACCGCGGCGGTCTCGGTCGGCGTTTCGTCGGCAGCCCCGATCTCGTCCTGGTCGAGCGGCGTATTCATGACGAACATGCTCGGCACGTTCTCGCCAGAGAGTCCGGTCGCCGGCTTGGACGTCGCCGAAGCGTTCAAGAAGCGGTAGCCTTGGTGCGTGTCGGTCTCGACGGCGGGCGTCAGCATTACGGCCTCGGCAAACACGTCTTCCTTGGCTTGCTCTTGCGCCGCCGGCTTGGCCGGCTCGGCGGAGGCCGTTGCGGTTGCCGGCTGGTCCTTGGCGTCAGGCTCGGCCGAGGCCTCGACCTGGGTCGTGGGCGCAGGCTCGGGCTGCGGCAGCGACGAGCGCAGCCATGTCCTCTCGCCGCAGAGAATCCATCCCTTGCAGCCTCTGACGTTGATCTGGTTGCGCGACACCATCGTCAGCGTGACGGAATAGGTATTGCCATCCTCGGGGTTGTAGATGCTGCCCTTCCACTGGTTGGTGGCAGCCGGCACCAAGCCGGTCATGATCGGCAAGCCAAGGATCGGGCGCCCGCGCATCGCGGGGTTCTCGTTGCGGATGTCGTGAAGGGGGCGACCATTCGAGTCGTTCGGATCTTGCAGCCAGACGATCTTGGCGCAGAGATATCGCTTGCTCGTGCCGCAGCGAAAGATTTCGAACTTGCCCGGGCGCTCGCCCTGCTCGGCCTTACGCCAAATACCGGTCGGATCGGCCGAGGCCGCTTGGGCCGCGCTCGCGGGAACTAGGGCAGCGGCGAGCAGGAGCCCCATCGCCGCAGTGAACGCATGATGCCTCATAAGCACCTCCGTCAAGGGTCTCGCCGCGTACGCATAGAGCGACGCGGCACGATTTCGCTTGCCCCCTGTCCCCGACGGGCCTCGTTGGACCCGATTCTTATTGCGGCGGTAGAGCACTTATGCTGCGCCCGTTGCCTCGTTGCTTGCTTCGATCGGCCTCGGCGCGGTTTGCGCTTTGACCCCTTCCAGGATCGCCGCGACACCCATGCCGCCGGCCGTACACACCGAAATTAACCCTCTTTGACCGCCCCCACTATGCAGGAGTTTGGCCAAAACTGCCAATATCCTCGCGCCCGTGGCGGCAAAAGGATGTCCGATGGCAATGGAGGAGCCCTTGACGTTGAGCCTCGCCCGGTCGATCGAGCCCAAAGGCTCGCTTCGTCCTAGCCGCTCGCGGCAATAAGTCTCTGATTCCCATGCCCTCAGCGTAGCCAACACCTGCGCAGCGAACGCTTCATGAATCTCATAATAATCAAACTCTTGAAGCGCAAGACCGGCCTGATCGAGCAACTCGCTGACAGCCACGGTCGGCGCCATCAGAAGTCCCTCACCCTGCACATAGTCTACGGCAGAAGTGCGACCCAATGTTAAATATGCCTGAATCGGAATTCCGCGCTTTTCCGCCCATTCTTCGCTCGCAAGCAGGGCTGTCGCGGCCCCATCGGTTAACGGGCTCGAATTTCCGGCGGTGATGGTGCCGCCAAGCTTGTCGAAAGCCGGCTTGAGCGCCGCCAATTTCTCGAGGGTCGTGTCCTCGCGGAGGTTGTTGTCCCGGAAGACGCCGGCGCAAGGGGTGACGAGGTCGTCCATGAAGCCCTCGTCATAGGCCGCAGCCGCCTTGAGATGGCTCTCGAAGGCCAGCTCGTCCTGGTCCTCGCGGCTGATGCCCCATTGCTTGGCCATCAGCTCGCAGTGTTCGCCCATGCTCAAGCCCGTGCGCGGCTCGGAGGTCGAGGGCGGCATGGGCGCGAGCTCGCCGGGGAGGAAGCCTTTGAAGGCGCCGAGGCGGCCGCCCATGGTCTTGGCACGCGACGCCTGGACCAGGCGCTTGGCGAATCTCTTCTGGAACACGATGGGCGCATCGCTGGTCGTGTCGGAGCCCATGGCGATGCCGCTCTCGAGCTGGCCGACGGCGATCTTGGCGGCGAGCCCAAGCGCGCCCTGGAGGCTCGTGCCGCAGGCCTGCATCATGGTGATGCCCGGCGTGGTCGGGGCCAAAGGGCTGCCGATCACCGCCTCGCGCGCGAGGTTCCAATCCTTGGCGTGGGTCACCACCGCGCCGCCCACCACCTCGTCGATATGAGCGCCATGCAGCCCGAACCGGTCGGCGAGACCGTGAAGCGCCGCGGTCAGCATGTCGAGGTTCGGGAGCTCCGCATAGGCGGTGTGCGATCGGCAAAAGGGAATTCTCACCCCGCCAAGCACCGCAACGCGCCGCATCCCCGCTTGCTTCATAATATTCCTTCCGGCCCCATTTTTTATGCCGCGGCTTTGTCGGCCTCAGCGCCGCGTTCGCTCTTCCTGTGATGCAGCGGCCCGCCGCGGAATGGCGCAAAGCCCGTGCCGAAGATGACGCCCGCGTCGACATGATCGGCGTCCTCCACGACATGATCCGCGAGCGCGCGTTCGGCTTCATCGAGCAGCGGCTTGATGAGCTCGCGGCCGAGACGCCCGAGCTCGGCGTCGTCGTATTGCGCTTCGTCGCGTTTCGGCTTGCCGTCGACCCAAACGTAAAAGCCCTCGCCGGTCTTCTTGCCGAGCTTGCCTTGCTTCACGAGCGTCGCAAGCACGTTGTCGGTGTTGCCGCCGTCGCCCTTGGGCGCAAGGTCGAGCTCCTCGCCGACCTTGTTGCAAATGTCGAGGCCGACCATGTCCATAAGCTCCATCGGCCCCATGGGCATGCCGAATTTGAGCGCCGCCTGGTCGATCTTCTCACGCGGCTGGCCTTCTTGATAAAGACGGACAGCCTCCATCATGTACGGCGCAAGCACGCGGTTGACGAGGAAGCCGGGGCAGCTCTTCACGATCAGCGGCAGCTTGTTGATGGCGGTGACGAAGGCGCAAGCCTTGCCGATCTCCTCCTCGCGCGTCCCCTCGCCCCGAACGACCTCGACCAAGGGCAGCTGTGCCACCGGATTGAAGAAATGGAGGCCGACGAGACGGCCGGGATCGCTGAGCGGCTTGGCGATGTCCTCGAGCTTCAGCGACGAAGTGTTCGTCGCGAGCACCGCGCCGGGCTTCGTCTTCTTCTCGAGGTCCGCGAACAGCTTCTGCTTCACGTCGAGCTTCTCGACGATGGCCTCGATGACGACGTCGGCATGCTTGATCTGCTTGCCTTCGGGATCGGCGATGAGGCGCGCGACAGCCGCATCCACCGCCGTCTTGCCGCGCAAGCGCTTCTTGAAAAGACTCTTGGCACGGCGAAGCGCCTTCTCGATCTGATCCTGATCGAGGTCCTGCAGGCTCGCCTGCATGCCGGAGACGACGCACCAGGCGGCGATGTCGCCGCCCATGGTG
>CAZHCN010000151.1:0-2025 GCA_964530895.1 uncultured Methyloceanibacter sp.
CGGAGCCGGTCTTGAGCAGGCCGACGATCTCGGCGCCGCCGTCGCGGGTGCGCTGGACGATCTCGTCGAGGCGCTTCTGGGTGATCCAGCGCATCTTGACGAGGTCGGCAAGCGGGATGCCGGCCACCGAGGAGTAGCGGATGAGCGGGACCATGGTGTCGCCGTGGCCGCCGAGCACCATGGTGTGAATGTCTTGCGGGCTGACGTCGAACTCCTCTGAGAGGAAATAGCGGAAGCGGGCGCTGTCCAGCACGCCGGCCATGCCGACCACTTTGTTGCGGGGCAGGCCGGAGGTTTTCTGGAGCGCCCAGACCATCGCGTCGAGGGGATTGGTGACGCAGATCACGAAGGCCTCCGGCGCGTATTTGCGGAGGCCGGCGCCTACCTGCTCCATGACCTTGAGGTTGATCTCGAGCAGGTCGTCGCGGCTCATGCCGGGCTTGCGCGGCACGCCGGCGGTGACGATCACCACATCGGCGTCCTTGATCTCGGCATATTCGTTGGCGCCCGTGACTTTGGGGACAAAGCCATGGACGGGGGCGGAATGGGACAGGTCGAGGGCCTTGCCTTGCGGGACCCCATCGACCACGTCGAACAGGATGATGTCGCCGAGCTCCTTGATGCCGGCAAGATGGGCGATGGTGCCGCCGATCTGGCCAGCGCCGATCAATGCAATCTTACTCCGCGCCATGAAAATCCCCTCCAAGAACAAGCCGCATGGCGCCAGCGGCGCCGCATGAACTTGGGGGTTGGTTAAATGCAATCGGGCGTTCGCGCAAGGTCGGGATTTGCAGGAAACGGCTCGGATTTGGTCTTGGCCCGGGCCGGCATGGACCAGCACTGGCGGGATCGGCTAGGGTCGTCTTTGGCGCTTTGATGCGAGGGATCGTATGGGGGAGATGCGGCGAGCAAAGGAGTCCGAGAGGCCGGAGCCGACGGACGAGGAGCTGGACAAGACCCCGCCGCTGCCCCTGGTGGTTTGGGCCGCGCGGTGTAGCGCCTATTTCCTGGCGCTCGGCGGCCTCATGCTCCTGTCGTACCTCTATTATGGCTTCGACACCGACCCGCACAGCTTCCCGCCCGGCTTCCGCCTCGACCCGCTCCAGGCCGGGGTCGATTTCATCTGGGGGCTGACGGGTACGCTGATCGGATTTTTCCGGCCGAAGTTCGCCACGGCCTTCGTGCTGGCCTTCGCCGCGTTCTACACGCTGGTCGCCAGTCTTGGCACCTTTGCCGGCTCCGCACTTGGTATGGCGCTCGGCCTGCCTGCCATCGTGTTCTACTGGGTCGTGGTCCTTTTCGCCTGGGCGGCTGGACTTTGGGGGCTTTTCGGCAAGCGCAGCGTCTGACTAGTCGGATTTGCCGGGCTCGACCTCGACCGTCAGAGGCTTGTCGACCGGCTTGATGCGGACCACGAACAGCGTCACCGGGCAAGCGCCTTCATTGAGGCCGCGATGGACCTTGTTCGGGTGGAGATAGAAGCTTTCCCCCGCCTTGAGATGCTTGGTCCCTTCACCCTCGATTTCGAGGGTGAGCTCACCCGACAGGATATAGCTGATCTCATGGGCGTCGGGGTGGATGTGCCAGGGGAGCACGGTCCCGGGCGGGAAGCTGTAGACGTCCGTCACGACCTCTTTGCTGGGATCGCCCGCAAGGGGCTCGACGGACAACTCTTCATGGGTGACGCCTTCGGCGACGCCCGGCTCTCGCGCGAACACAGGCGGACAACCGAGAAGGGCGAGGAGAACAAGAAAGACGGCCGGGAGCCGACCAAGTCGCGTTTGTGTCATGCGTGGCAGTCTAGCCTATGGGAGGATAGCGTGGCGCTGACAATGTGCGGCAACACATGGAGAGGACAATGACCTACACCTGGACAGGCGCGCAGTACGGCATCGGCTTCGGCACGGCGCTCGCCATCGCCATTTCCTATACGAACAACCACTCAATCCTGTGGGCCATCATCCATGGCTTCTTCAGCTGGCTCTACGTGATCTACTACGCGATCGCGTACTAGGCCTGACCTGA
>CAZHCN010000151.1:2125-4432 GCA_964530895.1 uncultured Methyloceanibacter sp.
GTGGCCGTGTTAGCGGATGATGATGCTGAAGCCTGGGCCCCTGCCGTAGTAGTAAGGCGCACCGTAGTAGCCGTAGCGCGGGCCGTAATAGGCATAGCGGCCGCGCGGACCGTAGTAGCCGTAGTGGCGGTAGTAATTCTGCACATGGCGGTTGTTCCGCGGGCCGATCGGGCTCCACGTTCCGCCGAAATAGCCATCCTTCTGGATGGTGTCGGCCATCGCAGTCGTGGCAGGTGCGGCGACAAGCACCGCACCGGCGATAACCGACAGTGCCAGCGCCCCATTGCGAATAATCTTCTTCATTAGAAGCCTCCTTTCGTTGGCTTTTTTCATGAAGAACCAACGATTGAGGGTGGGGCAGGTTCCGCGCCGGCCACCGTGTCGCAGGATCGTGAACGGGGCTTCATGCCGGCCTTCTCGGTCCCCGATTTTGCGTCTATGCTTGAGGGGAAGGGTTGGTTTTGTCGGTGGCGTCACGGGGGTCCAATCGTCATGCATTTCAAAGGGCTCTCTCCGCGCGGGACCGCGCGTCTTTCGCTCGCGCTCGTCTTCAGCGCGGCCGGCATCGCCGCAGGTCTCGCCGCGCAATACGAGCAGCCGCCCTCCTTCACCGCGCGCGCGGTCCTGCCGCCTTCGCTCCTCACCAGTCCCTACTACACGGTGGACAACCATGTGGGGATCGAGGACTACCAGTATCTGTTCACCGTCAACACGCAGTGGGGCACGTTCCGCATCAAGGGAACGACGCTGCTGCGCGTGCGTGCGCGGGAGATGGAGGCGACAGCCAAGCTCCAGCAGATCAACGGGGGCGAGACGCTCGTTGACGCGGCGGGCCGCACGGCGCTCAAGCCGCTCGGTACGGCCAAGGGGCTCATCACCCAGCCCGGCAAGACGATCTCCGATACGTTCAAGGGCGTCGGCAATTTCTTCGGCGGGGTGCAGGCCTCCATGGAGGCTACCGATCCGCGCAAAGAAGGTATCATCGCCTCGGTCACCGGCGGCGCGGAAGCGCGCCGCAAGCTTGCTTACGATCTCAACGTCGATCCCTATACGAGCTTCAAGCCGCTCGATGAGCAGCTCACGCGGCTTGCCACGGCGAGCGCCATCGGAAATACCGGCGTGAATGTCGGGCTCGGTTTCGTGACCGGCGGCGTCGGGATCGCCATCAGCGCCACCAGCACCAGTCAGAAGCTGCGCGAGGCGCTGCGCGACAAAACGGCGGCTCAGCTCGAGCAGACGGGCCGCGAATTTCTCACCGCCATGGGAATCTCGAAAGCGGCCCAGGACGCGTTCTACGCCAATTCCTATCTGACGCCGACCGACAAGGCGGTCATCGTCGTGGCGCTCAAGACGCTCGGCAATGTCAACGGGCGGGAAATTTACATCGAGACCGCGTCGCACGCCGACTCGATCGAGATGGCCTTCTACTACCGGCGCCAGTCGGAGCTCATCGCCAAGTACGCCAAAAAGGTCGCGCCGGTGAGCGGCTTCATCCGCGCCGGGCGCGCGCCCATGGTGCAGACGGCACGCGGCACGGTGTCGATCCTGCCGGTCGATTATCTCTATTGGAGTGCGCCGATCGAGGCTTTGGCGTCCAACGCGCGCGGCGACATGTGGATCACGGGGCGGGCAAGCAAGCTTGCCACCTCACAGCTCGCCGCCAAGGGTTGGAAGGTCACCCCAAATGTCGGCGCCCGGCTGGACTAAGGGTCGCGCCTCTACGGACAAGCTGAAAATGGTGAACCCTCCGCCCCGAGGCGGAAGGCTCACCGAAGACGTCATTCGTCCTAGCGGATGTAGAGCGAGAATCCGGGCCCATAATAGCCCGGCCAGCCCCAACCGTAGTACCTATGAGGGTAACGGTGGTGATAGGCATAGCCGCGATCCCAGTGGCGATGCCTGTAATAGCCGTGCTTCTTCCACGATTTTTTCCAGTGATGGTTCCAATTGCCGTGATCGTGATCGGCCATCGCCGGAGCGGCAACAAGAGCCGAGCCGGCGAGCAGGGTGAGCGCGAGCGCGCCATTACGAAGCATCGTTTTCATAGTTACACCTCTTCAATTTTGCTCCTCGGCGGACTGCTCTCCAGGTAGGTATCGGACGTGTCGGACCTATTTCCGAACGTTACAAAACGTGTCTGGCGGCGCATTTTTTGTGCCGGTCCTTGAAAATGTGACCGGCCTGCCGCATTCGACGCTATCGAAAGCGGAAAGGGAGAAGACCGGTCCGGCCCTCTCCCCCAATCCCTCAACTGCGATTTCTTGTCAGTCCAGTTTGCGTTTCGCGCATGGGGGAACCGTAAGGCGC
>CAZHCN010000151.1:4532-5604 GCA_964530895.1 uncultured Methyloceanibacter sp.
CGTCCGCCTTACCAGAAGCGGCCGCTCGCGCCAACGATGACCGTCAGCAAGCCGAGCAGAAGATTGATCGCGACGATCAGACGGATCTGATTGAGAGATTTGGCGGCTTCCGGGAAACGCTGCGCTTCGACGGCAATGCGGAAGCGGCGCCACGGCGCAAAGAAGAGATGCAGGAAGATGAGCATCATGATGATGCCGATCGCCTGCATGATGTTGATGTAGAGAGGCAAATGCGCGAAGCCGCCGAGATCGTGGAAGATCATGCCGTAGCCGCTTCCGAGCAGGACGGCGATGCTCGCCCACACCCACGGGAAAAAGCGGGCGAACACGCGGCGCCACAGTTGTAGCCGCGCCTCGGACGGAAGCGGCCCGGCGGACGGCCGGAGCACCACATAGGCGAAGAACATGCCGCCGACCCAGACGACGGCGGCAAGGACATGAAGAGCGATGAGAAGGGCCATGGGCTAAAGGCTAGCACAGGCTTGCACTACAGGCTCTGCGACCAGGGGTCAGCCTGGATTGCCCCAATTGCCGCGCAATCTGGCGCTACGCCCTGGCTGAGCTTATGAAAAGGCATGGACTTGCGCGAAAATCGGCACGGATGGCCGGCGCTTGTGGCCGGTCTGCTCCTGGCGGCAGGGCTTGCGGGCGCGCTGCAGGCTTGTGCTTATTCCGGGCCGTCCGACATGGTCAACCAGCTGACCGCCGTCGACTACGGCAAGCCCTATATCGGCATGAGCAAGGCCGAGGTCTTGAATTGCGCGGGGCCGCCGCGCTCGCGCATCGCCACCGGCGCCAACTCCGAGATGCTGGTCTATCACTATAGCGGCGCGGGGCCGGTGCCCGGCGGCGCGGCGCCCGCCAAAGCCGACAAGAAAGACAAGAAGAAATCCGGCCCGTTCAGCGGGCTCAGCCAGCAAAAGCAGGCCTTCACCTGCACGGCGAACCTCTCGTTCGAAGGAGATCGGCTGGTCCAGGTGAGCTATGCGCATCGGGACGTGCATAGCGCCTATGACTGGGAACACGAGAAGGATCCGAAAAAGCAGGAAGAGATGAAGCGGGCGGGCGTGCC
>CAZHCN010000152.1:0-5550 GCA_964530895.1 uncultured Methyloceanibacter sp.
CACCCCAAATCTTCAGCTATCCACAACTACCCGGCCGATTACCCCATCTTTGGGTTCATTAGCGGACATTGGATGGTGGATTGGGGATGTCCGCTTTACCCGCGAAAGCGGACGTAGGCCGTATCGAGAGTTCGCAAACGAAACTGCAAACGAACCACGCGCTACAGCATGCCACTGACCCTAACAAGGCGGGATCACGGGACTGAAATTGGCGAACTCGGGAAGACCCTTAGTCACTGGATGGCACGGACCAACATGAGAATCTTAGAACTCGAAAACCGTTGTGCGGGTAACCGTACCGTGGGTTCGAATCCCACCCTCTCCGCCAATGTCCGCTTGGGGTCATTTGCGGACATTAGCAAGCGGATCGGAGCACTATTCTTTCTTACGCCTGTCCTCTTGGGCAACACAACGTGGGAGCAACGCGATCAGCTCCGCGGGCCTGGGTTGCCCGCATTAACATCCTCGTGCGGGCATGCCCTGAAATTCCGTAGCCATTCGTTGACCGAGCTTCCGACCTTCGCGAGCACTTCGTCAATGAGGCGCGAACGGGCATCGCGGAGTTGCTCGATGTTGGCGTTCAGCGCGCTCAGCCTTTCGCCGAGACGCGCGATCTCGGGGTTAAGACCAGCGACTCCACCGGCCTTTGCTTTCTCGAGTGCGACGGCCAACGTATGGACATCATCGGAAACTCTCTGGATGCTTTGAACGACCTGCCGCGGATCTCCGCCAACTCGGGAAAGAACGGCATCGGTCGTGGTCGATGCCACGTTTTGAGCCAGATGTGTGACCTTCGAGGAAGCGATGATCGCGAGAATCGCCGCTGCAATCACGAGGATGGCAGTGCCATTAACCAGCGCCAGCAACAGCTGGCCCGGCAGCCTCCGCAAACGCGCGGAGAATTCGCTCTTCACTGGCTCTGACATTCAGACCTCCTCGCCGATAGCTCAAGCAGGTCAAAGCAGCCGTAAAATTCGTCAGCCGGCATGTCTGCTTGGTGCCCGAAGCGGTCGTGGGAAGGCGGCCCACGTTAAAGCATGAGCGCGAGGCGCTGGACGAACCACATGGCGGCCAGCGAGCCGATGCCGTATCCGATGGCCGTGCGCGCCCAAGGCCGATTGAGCTCCAGAACCCTGTCGAAAGCGGCTTTCAATCCGAGGATGGCGAGGACGAACAATACTTGTCCGGCCTCGACGCCGAGGTTGAAGGTGAGCAGCGCGAGCGGCACGTCGGATTGCGGCAGCCCAATTTCCTTGAGCGCCCCGCCGAAGCCCAGGCCGTGCAGCAGGCCGAAGGCGAAAGCGATAATCCACGGCGCCTTGCTCGCAAGATCGTGCTCGTTCCGCTTCTGAGGGAGTGTCTCCGCCGCGACGAACATGATGCTGAGCGCGATGACCGCTTCGACCGGCGCTTGCGGAATCTGAACAATGTCGAGCGCGGCAACAGCCAGGGTGATGCTGTGGGCCACGGTAAAGGCCGTGATGACCTTCAGCAGCATCCAGGTATTGCGGACAAGAATCATAAGCGCCAGCACGAACAGCAAGTGGTCGACGCCAAGCAGGATGTGCTCGACGCCGAGCAAGAAATACGTGCGCGCCGTATCCAGCCAAGTCGGCGCGGCGGCGACAGTGAAATAGGGTTGGTCGGGCGTCAGTCGTGCCCCTTGCACGCCGCCGTCAGCGAGTTCCACCCGAGCCACGACATCGGTGAACGTGCCGGCAAGCCCGTCGATCGAAACGCGGTGCTCGGCCAATCCGCCAGGGCAACTGACGACGCGACCCTCAACGATGGCAGTGCCCGTGCGCTCGGTGCGCGCTGGTGCGGTGTCGACGCATTCGTCCGGCAAGCGGACGTAGAGAGCAAGGCGCATGTCGCCGCGCGCCGGCACCTTGAAGCGAACATCGTAGGTTTCGGTGCCGGTTTGCGTGATCTCCAGGAATCCGGGGCGCAACTCGTGGCCAAGGCTCGCGCCTTGCAGCGCGAGCAACAGCGCGAGGGCATAGAGGACGCGGATCATGGCGCAGCCTCCGACTCGGGCGACACCGCTTTGCCGGAAGGTAGGATGACCTCGTACTTGGCAAGCAGCTGGTCGTAGGCCTGGTCCCGGAATTCATCGCGCTTCTCGGTCCGCCATTTTTGCTCCACCGCGTCGCGGACCTCGGCAAGCTTCGGGTCATAGCCGTCAATCCGCTTCGTGACGCGCACGAGGTGCAGCCCATAGGGCGACTTGATAGGCCCTGCCCACTCATTCTCCGGAAGATCGGTGAGGTTTGCCGCGAATGTCGCGCCGAAGTTGCTGGCGATGCCGCTCAGCGGAGAGAGTGGCATCCGAGCCGGCAGCAAGGTCGGATCGCCGACGTCTGGAGGAATTTCGCCCGGTGCAGACGCCTTGAGGATTTCCAGGGTCTGCTCGGCGCGGGCGATGGCGGCCTCGCCCAGCTTCTCGGGATTGAGGAATATCTGGTCAAAAGCGATGCGAGGTTCGACCCGGAAGTCAGCCTTGTGGGCGTCGAGAAACGCTTGGAGCGCGGCGTCATCAGCACGCAAGAGCGCGTCGCCCGGCTCAGTGACGAACTCCATCTTCTGCTGCATACGCCGGCGGATCAGCGTATCGTCACGATCGAGCCCGAGCTTCAGCGCCTCGCGGTAATAGACCTCCTCCTTGATGTAGGTGTCGATAAGGCCGCGCAGCTCCTCGCGCGTCGGCGGCCGCTGCCACGTCTTGGCAAATACCTGTGCCAGCTGCTCGATCCGCCCCTCGGTGACGACGATCTTGTCGCGGGGTTCATCCTGGTTGCCGCCGGCCATCAGCGCATAGAGCCCGAACACGGCGGCGCCGATGATGACGAAGTGGACCAGCGGCTCCCGGAGGATTTTCGAGAGGAAGGTCATGCCGAGCACTCGCCTTCTAGCCTTTCGGCGTGTACCAAATCGGCGACGTGTAGGCGCGGTCCTGCAACGTCATGGTCGTCCCAGGCAGCGGCGTCGTGCCGTAGAACTTGGCGTCATAGGCCGTCCATCGCGGCTTCGGGATTTCGAGCACGCGCCCGTAGTAGAAGGCGGGCTGGGCCGGATTGAAGTCGGGGTCCGTCCAGACCTTGATCAGCTCCGGCGCGCCGATCGTGTTCGTCCACGTTGCGTTGGCGACATCCACCGTGTTGCCAACCGGCGGAACCTTGCCGTCGTCACCCGGCTTGCGGTCGCCGGACCAGACCACGTCATAGACCTTCTCGTGCAGCTCGCCGTTCGCATCGAGCCAGCCCTTAACGATCTGATAGCGGTCGAGATTGGCACCGATCGGGTCCTTGAGCGCCGCAACCAGGAAAGTCGGCGCCTTGCCTTTTGGCGCGGCGCCTAAATCGCCGCCCATGGGCACGCCTTTCGAGTAGCCGGTATGCGCCGGCAGCCGGTCTTCCGCGTCGCGCGGCTCGAAGTCCCAGCCGCCAAAGAAGCGCACGATCATGCGCGGGCCCGTGGTGGCATAGGTCTCCTTGCGCTGCATGGCGTCCCAGATGGATTCGCGGGTATTCTCCGTCGCCCAGACGGCCGCATAACCGGAGGCGCCGACTTCCCAATCCATAACCTTCACGCCCGTCTCGGGATTGTCGAAGAAAGCCTTCTTCATCCGCTCCGGGCCCGGCTCCTGAGGCGTGGTCTTGCCGAAGAAGTTGTCCTCCTGCATTGCCGCGAGACCGGTGTGCGCATCGCTGCTGCCGATCAGGCCAAACTTGTAGGGATTGGTGCCGAGCTCTTGCTCCAGCTTCAGCCCATTCTTGAGCGCCTGCCGCGCGTACTCGAACTGAAGCATGTCCTTCTTCTTGGCGACGCTGCCGTCGAGATTGCCTTTGTCCCAAATCTCGAAATCGGCGAACTCGTCATTCGGCGAGAGGTATGGATGCGCCTCGCCGGTGCCCTTGGTCTGCGTAGTTTCATAGAGGCGTTCCCATTTCGCCCGAGTCTTGGCGTACTCACTGTCGAGTTTTTTGCCGAAGGCTTCCACTACCGGAAACATCAATCCGTTGCTGAGATTGCCGTTATGGGCGATGGCCAGCACGCTGCCGCCGGTCTTCTCCTCGTAGGCCGTCATCCATTTCCAGAGGTCTTCGGGATTGTCGCTGCCGTTCGGCGGATACACGGTCATCGGCACGACCTGGCTCGCTTTGACGCCGTTGTCGCGGAAGATCACGTTACGGTGGAGATTGTTGCCGCCGGTGTTCGACGTCCACTCGTAGCCGATGAAGGCGGTGAAGCGGCCGGGGTCGTTGAACTCTTCGGCGGCGTCGATGGTCTTTTGCCAGGCGCTCTTATAGGCGCTCGTACCCGGGAGATACATGAGATCGTCCGGGAACTTGTTGTGGGAGAAGGCACCGATTATCTCAAGCGCGGCTTCCTCGCCCTTGCCGGATTGAATCATGTCGTACCACTTCTTTCCGGTCGGGTCCGCGAGCACTTCAGGCTTCCCTGCCAACAGGTCCGGGAAGAAGCCCATGTTGTCGGAGTGATCGGCCACCACCAAAAAGTCGAGTGGACGCGAAAGCTTCACCGGCTGTCCGCTGGACGATGTCACTTGCTCGCCGCGGGCGAAGCGGTAGGCGTCGCGTGGACCAAGGCGCGCGCCAAATGCACCAGCATCCATCGAGAAGGATGTGTGCAAATGCGTATCGCCGAAGAACGGTCGCGTCGGGAAGTCCCGTCCCGCATAACGCGAATAGAGCGGCTTGCCGGGATAGAGCTTCGCCGCCTCTTCGGGCGTGAGCATCCCCGAATCCTGCGCGGCCACGAAAGATGTCGATGCCACGAGCATGAGCGCGGCGGCGAAAGTTGAACTTACATAGTGTGGCATTCCAGCCTCCTCCTCCTCCTCGCCTTAGCTCTTCGGCGTGTACCAGATGGGTGAGGTGTAGGCGCGCTCCTGCGTCGTCATCGGCACTTCGTCGGGCATGTCGATGTCGAAGCGCTTGGCCTCGTAGGCCGTCCAGCGCGGCGTCGGGATCTCGATCACGCGAGCGTAGTAGAACGCGCGCTTGCTGGGATCGAAGTTCGGATCCTTCCACACGGCGATGAGCTCGGGCGCGCCGATCGAGTTACTCCACGTGGCATTCTCGACGTCCACCGTGTTGCCGACCGGAGGCACCTTTCCCTTCGCATCCGGCTTGCGGTCATCCGACCAAACGACGTCGTAGACCTTCTCCTCGGTCTTGCCGTCCTCGTTCAGCCAGCCCTTGATGATCTGGATGCGGTCGAGATTGCCGCTATACGGATCCTTCGCCGCCGCCACTAAGAATGTGGGCGCCTTGCCCTCCGGTGCGCCTTGCAGATCCCCGCCCATGGGTACGCCCTTGGCGTAGCCGGCGTTGGCCGGGAGCCGCGTCTTGGTGTCATCGTCGGTGAAGTCCCAGCCGCCAAAGAAGCGCACGATCATGCGCGGGCCCGTCGTGGCGTAGGTCTCCTTCCGCTTCATCGCGTCGAAGATCGCCGCGCGGGTGTTCTCGGTCGCCCAGACGCCTGCATAGCCACTGGCGGCCTGCTGCCAGCCCTTGATAGTGAACG
>CAZHCN010000153.1:0-5539 GCA_964530895.1 uncultured Methyloceanibacter sp.
CTGCAGGTGCGTCCGCCGGCTTGAGGAAGCGATCGTAGATCCACCCCGTTGTCGAGCTCTTGGGATCGGTGACCTGGATCCACCTGTTGTCGCGCCCCGTCACGCGCACCTTGAGGCCGCCTTCGGCGACCTTCACCGTCTCCGAAGACTGCTCCGCCTTCGCGTGCATGTCGACGGCGGTCTTGGTCTCCATCCACTCGGCGGGCGTTTGCGGTTCGGCGGCCGGGCTGCCCAAGGCGTAAGCGCCGTCATGCGGTTTCGTTTCGCGCGGCGGCTGGATGGTCACGACCTTGACCGTGTTCACCTTCGGCGCGGACTCGGTTTCGGCCGATGACGAGGGTCTTTGCTGCGGCAGTGGCGGCGCGTCGGCGACAGAGCTGGTCGCCTCGGCCTGCGCACTCTCCTCAGAGGGGGCGCTCTCCGTCAATTCGGTTTGCGCGACCGGCTCGGCGGCCGCGGTTTCCATGGCAATGGGCATCGGATCATCGGTCGTCGCGACCACGGCGGGCGCTGGGGCGATGCTCAGCCGCGACTCCGACCGGGCGAGCACCGTCCCGTCCCCGGCGACGAGCTCGAGACGGATGTCGGACGAGGCGCTCCGCGCCGGGAGCCGCAAGCGCAATCCGCCGATCTCGTCGGGGCGGAGGCTCCAGCCGCTGACGCCGTAGGGGCGGCCTTCCGAGAACGAGGCGCCGTCGGGGAGCGCGGTGATGGCGACGATGCTGCGCACCGGGAGCGCCGCTGTCGCGTCTATGGCGATGGGAAAGTCGACGACGTCGCCGGCATTGGCCTCGATCCGGTCTGGCGAAGAGAGCGCGACTTCCAAAACGCCCGGGCGTTGCTTCGGCTGCGCCGAGCCGGTCGAGGCAGGCGCGTTCACTACGCTCAATTCTTGGGTGGGCCCAACCTCATGACCGCCACCCGGCATGCGCTGCCACATCAGGACCGCGGTTGGAACGAGCGCAACGCCGAGCAGGGCGACGATCACGCCCTTTAAGGGAAGGCGGGACTTTCTCGTGGCGGCGGGAACGACCGTCGGTTTCGGCGCCGGCGATCGCGCAGCGCCGTTTCCCTCGGCTCGCGGCCGGGCGACCTGCGGGCGCGAGGCCGCGATGGCCAGCCTCGCAGGGGGCGCTGCCGGGCTGGTCCCGTCGTGGAGCGGCTCGTCGAAACGCTCGAGCAACGTCACAAGATCCGGGCTCGAAGGGGTTGATCCGTCAAGCCGCGCGGCCTCTCTGCCAAGAGGCGGAAATTCGGGAATGGGCTTACGGACTGCCGACGGCGGCATGTTCTCCCTCCTGGCACTATTGAGAGCGTGCCATTTCGATCACTGTCAAGCGATATGATTAACGATGAAAAGGGACAGGAATATGCCCCGGGCCCCGCGCGAGGCGCGCGCTGGGTCTTACGAAACGGCTTCGCGCGTTTGCGGATGATTGCCCGCCCGTTGGGGCAGAATGACAATCAGCGCGACGATCAGGGCGCCAAGCGCCACAGAGGCGATCGGGCGGCTCAGGGCCAATCCGCCGTCGTGTAGAGGCTTGTCGAGGAAATCGCCGACGGTCGCGCCGAGAGGCCGCGTGAGAATGAAGGCGGCCCAGAACAGAAGCACGCGCGAGACGTTGGTCCAGAAATAGGCGGCCGCAAGGACCGCCAGCCCCGCCCCGAACAGAAGCGCTCCGCCTTCATAACCGAGGCCGGCGTCGGCGACCCAGTCGCCAAGAGCGGTGCCCAGGGTCTGGGAGAGGGTAATCGTCGCCCAGTAGAAGGCTTCGACCCGTGGCGTGCTGACCGTCTCCACCGAAACAGAGCCTTCCGACCGGTACCACAGGCCGAGCACCGCCAAGACGGAGGCAAGCAGGATGAGCGAGCCCCCGGCGTAGCCGATGCCGAGCGACCGGTCGGCGAAATCGGCCATGGTCGTCCCCACGGTTGTGGAGGCCACGATCGTCGCCCAATAGAGGAAGGGATGGAATTTCTTGGCGGCAATCTGGAGCACTACCAGAACGAGCAAGGCAACGAGGAAGATCGCCGTCCCCGCAAGGTAGCCGAGACCCACGGTCATGGTGGCCGTGTCACCACCCGTCTCGCCAAGGGTCGTCGCAAGTATCTTAATAGTCCAGAAGCCGAGGGTGACTTCTGGGACCTTGCTCAGGTTATTTCCCACGACTGCATTCATGTTCCCTGCTCCTAGGTTCCGACGCCGGAAAGAGGGGTTCCCTCGCGCTCATATGGCAAGAGTCTGACGTAGCCCTTACGGACCCAATGTCACGCCCAGGGAAGCACCGCAACATTCCGTCGCGAGTGTGTCCTCGGTGCAATTGATCTCGTGGGGCGCTTCGTATAACTAACGCGCTTCAGCTCAGCTAACGAGGTAATGAAATGCGCCTAGGCGCTGGTGGATGGCTTTTGGCCGGTCTGGTCGTGTTGATGTCGCAGGCGGCGTTTGGCGGCAACCTTTCGGCCTCACTCAAGAACTATTACGCAGAGTATGAGATTGTCCTGCAGTGTCAGCTGGAGTCTCAGCTCTCTGCCGAGGACACCGACGCGGCCAAGACGGCGATCGCGAAGATCGAGACGTATTATTTGAAGCGCGACGCCTCGATCAATAAGGAGCACCTCCTGAAACAGGCTGTCGCGGACAAGAACGAAGGTTTCAGGATCATGGCGCGGAGCGGCCAATCCGGTCTCAGGCCCTATTGCCGCCAGTCGTTGCAGGATCTCCTGCTCAAGGCCGGGGATATCGACCCGAGCAGCTAATGGTGCGCAACCTTAGTCGATGAGGAAGTTGTCGGCGGAGTCCGGACCCGCCTTCGGCAGGGCCTCGGCCTCGTCCTTGAGATTGACCCCGGAGAGACCCCGCCGCCGCGCCTCGGTCATCAGATAAGTCAGCCTGTGGGCGGCATGGTCGTAGCTCAAGCCTGCGGGCCGGACGTTGGAGATGCAGTTCCGCGACTCGTCGGTGAGGCCGACCTTCGGCGCAAATGTCAGGTAGATCCCCATGCTGTCGGGCGAGCTCAAGCCGGGCCGCTCGCCGATCAGAATGACGACCATTTTCGCCCCCAGGACCTCGCCGATTTCGTCCCCAACGGCCACGCGGGCTCCCTCGACGATGCAAAGCGGTGCCACGCGCCAGCCGCTCGCCTCAAGTTGCGGCAGCATGACGCCGAGGAATTTGACAGCATTCTCCTCGATGGCGAAGGCGGAGAGCCCGTCGCCGATGACGAACACGACGTCGTAAGGCTCCGTCGGTTTGGATAGCTCCTCCAGCCGTGCCCGGGAGTCCGCATCGAGCCGCCGGCCCTTGTCGGGCCGCTGCAGGTAGACCGGCCGGCTCTCCGCGCTCGAGTGCAGGAGGATCGTCTCATGGCCGCTCGCCTCGAGAGCCGCTTTGAGGGCAGGGACGTCCACCGCGTGATGGACAGCATCGCGGGCGCGGGCATGCGCCAGTTGGAATTCGAGATGCGGCTTAGTCGGAAGGCTCGTGCCGGCGCGGCCGAGAGCAATGCGGGCCGGCGTGTAGCGGCGGAGCTTGCTCCAGGGGTCGCCGACGACGATATCGCGCTTGTCCTCGGACATGCCGTCAGTGCAGATGCTCGAGTGCGCGCTGGAAGGATTTCGGCAGGGCGCTGCCCAGCCGCATCTCCTCGGACGGCTCGAAGATGCCGGTCTCCTTCAACCAGTCCTCGAACTCGGGGGCCGGACGCAAGCCGAGAACCTTCCGGACATAGAGGGCGTCGTGGAACGACGTGGTCTGGTAGTTGAGCATGATGTCGTCGGAGCCGGGAATGCCCATGATGAAGTTGACGCCGGCGACGGAGAGCAGCGTCAAGAGCACGTCCATGTCGTTCTGGTCGGCCTCGGCGTGGTTCGTGTAGCAGATGTCGACGCCCATCGGCACGCCGAGCAGCTTGCCGCAGAAATGATCCTCGAGCCCGGCCCGCACGATCTGGGGTCCATCGTAAAGATATTCGGGGCCGATAAAGCCGACGACGGTGTTCAAGAGCAGCGGCTCGAACTTGCGGGCGACGGCGTAGGCCCGCGTCTCGAGCGTCTGCTGATCGACGCCATGATGGGCGTTGGCGGACAGCGCGCTGCCCTGGCCGGTTTCGAAATACATCACGTTATTGCCGACAGTGCCGCGGCCAAGCGCGAGCGCCGCCTCGCGGCCTTCCTGGAGCATGGCGAGATTGATGCCGAAGCTCTTATTGGCCGCCTCGGTGCCGGCGATCGACTGGAACACGAGGTCGATGGGCGCGCCGCGTTTGATGGCTTCGATGCTGGTGGTGACGTGAGTGAGGACGCAGGACTGGGTGGGGATGGCGTAGCGGCGGATGATCTCGTCCAGCATCTCGAGCAGGGTCGTGACCGCGGCGATGGAATCGGTCGCCGGGTTGATGCCGATGACCGCATCACCGTTCCCGTACATGAGACCGTCGACAATGCTGGCCGCAATCCCTGTCGGATCGTCGGTCGGGTGGTTCGGCTGGAGGCGCGTCGAGAGCCGGCCCTTCAGTCCAATCGTGTTGCGGAACTTCGTCACGACGCGGCATTTCTGCGCGACGAGAATGAGATCCTGCACGCGGCTGATCTTGGAGACGGCGGCGACGATCTCCGGCGTGAGACCGGGCGCGAGGGCCTTCAGAGTGGTCTCGGTCGCCGCGTCCGACAGAAGCCAGTCGCGCAAACCGCCGACGGTGAGATGAGAGATGGGCGCGAATGCCTTCTTGTCGTGGCTGTCGACGATGAGCCGGGTGACCTCGTCGTCCTCGTAAGGGACGACGGCCTCCGACAAGAAGACGGCGAGGGGCAGGTCGGCGAGCGCCATTTGCGCCGCCACGCGCTCCTCGTCATCGCCCGCGGCGACCCCTGCGAGATAGTCGCCCGATCGGGCGGGTGTCGCCTTGGCGAGCAGGTCCTTGAGCGAGCTGAATGTATAGGTCTGCCCGCCGACCGCTTGGGAATAGCGCATGACGCGAGTCCTTCTCGATCGTAGGACATGTAAGGTCCGGCATCACCCGGCGCTAGACCCGGGTGATGCCGATTGTCGAATGCCGAAGTCGCAAGAGTGCGGCTACACCTTCACCTGACCCTCGCGATGCTTCACGGCGAACTCCTCCTCGGGCGAGAAGACGAGAGTCTTCCGGCCATAGAGGGCAAAGTAGAGGATCGTGAGCGCATACCAGATCGCCACGCCGATGACGCCGGTCTGGTAAAGCGGATCGGTGAGCTGGAAGTAGATTGTGACCACCGCGATGATTGCCGTCAGCGCGGCGCCGATAAGGCCGAACGGGCTCTTGAAAGGCCGCTCGATATTGGGGAATTTCCGGCGCAGCTGGATGAATGTCACCGCCTGCAGGAAATAAGAGATCATCGCCCCGAACACCGCCATGTTGAGCAAGACGCCGCCGATAAAGGCGCCGGCCTCGGTGCCGCCTTGGGTAAACCAGACCACCAGCATGACGACGAAGCCGATCAGCGCACCGGTCACCAGCGCGATATTCGGCGTCTTGTGCGTGCTGTCGGTCACCGACAGGAA
>CAZHCN010000154.1:0-5518 GCA_964530895.1 uncultured Methyloceanibacter sp.
TCGTCTACGAGTTCGAGCTGACGAAGAGCGGCACCTTCATGTACCACCCGCATTCCGACGAGATGGTGCAGATGGCCATGGGGATGATGGGCATGATCGTCGTGCACCCGAAGGATCCGAAGTTCCGTCCGGTGGACAGGGACTTCGTGTTCATCATGAGTGCCTACCGCTTCGACCCCGGCACCTCCCTGCCCCACGTCAACGAAATGACCGATTTCAACATCTGGACGTTCAACGCGCGCGTCTTTCCCGGCATCGACGCGCTCCCAGTCAGACTCGGCGACAGGGTGCGCATCAGGATCGGCAATCTGACCATGACCAACCACCCGATCCATCTGCACGGCTATCATTTCGTGGTGAGCTGCACCGATGGCGGCTGGGTGCCGGAGAGCGCCCAATGGCCCGAGACCACCACCGACGTGCCGGTCGGCGCAATCCGTGCCGTGGACTTCGTGGCCGACCTGCCGGGCGACTGGGCGTTTCATTGCCACAAGTCGCACCACACCATGAATGCCATGGGCCATGAGGTGGTGAATCGCATTGGCCTGCCGCAGCGGGAGTTGAGCCAAGCGCTCGACATATCCTCAACCGGCGCCATGGCGATGGGTACGGACGGCATGGCCGACATGGGCATGATGTCGATGCCGCTGCCCCCCAACACGCTACCAATGATGACCGGCACCGGGCCGTTCGGGCCGATCGAGATGGGCGGCATGTTCACCGTGGTGAAGGTGCGCGAGGACCTTGCGGCCGGGGACTACCGTGACCCGGGCTGGTATAAGCATCCGCCGGGCACGCGCGCGCAGCTGGTGGATGCCGATTTCGAGACTGCGCCCGTGGCTCCGGCTATGAAGCAAAGTCACGAACGTCATCATTAGGGAGCCCGTCCGAATGACTTCCAAGCTCGCAGCCTGCATCACCCTCGGCCTTCTACTCGCCACCACGGTCGCCCTCGCGCATGAGAAAGCGACCGGCATCGTCAAGGAGCGCATGGACCTGATGGATCGTCAGAAGGACGACATGAAGATCATCGGCGAGATGGCCAAGGGCAATGTGCCCTTCGATGCAGACAAGGCCGCCGAAGCGGCCCGGGACATCGGGACCACGTCACAGAAGATCCATGAGCTGTTCCCGGAGGGCACGACCGGCGATCCGAGCGAAGCGAAGCCCGAGATCTGGACCAAGTGGGACGAGTTCACGGGCAATGCGGACAAGCTCAACACCGCCGCCGATACTTTGGCCGCCGCGCTCGAGGCTGGCTCAGCGGACTGGAAGGGGAAGTTCAAGACGGTGATCGACGCCTGCAAGACCTGTCACAAGACCTTCAGGGCCGAGAAGGATGAGGATTGAGAGGGCCCGGCGGGCTGGCCTGCGTCGCCGCGCCAATATGGCCCCAAGTAGCGCTTCCAATCCCTAAGAGCGCTGCCTAGTATTCAGGCATGGGCTTGGGGGACTTCCATCGGCATCGCCGGCTGGGAAGCGTTTTCGCGCTTCTCGGCGTCCTGATTTACACGGCTCTCATCCCCGGACATGTCGTCTCGCAGGCTTTGCCATGGCCGTCCGACCGTGCGCAGGCCGCCGGCATCGAAAGCCTCACCGTTCCCATCTGTCATGGGGCTGCGGAGAATTCGTCCGCTCCGGACAAGCCGGCCGCTCCCAACAAGAAATGCCCCTTCTGCACGGGTTATGCCACGTTTGCCGTGGGGCTCGCCGGTTCGTGCGACGCCGGTAGCGTCGACGTTGAGCTTGCCGCCTTCACCTTTCACAGCTACGAGCAGACTTTCGTCCAGGGCGTCGTCCGCCGTCCGCAGAACCGCGGGCCCCCCCACCTCTCCACCTAACCTCGACGACACAGACCGCGCGGCACCGTTAGCGGCCGCTCGCGCGCAGTTGGCTTCTGCCGAGTCTGTCGGCTCGCTCGTTTCGAGTCGGCACGACGATCGGCCCGTGGGGTTTTCAGGGGGTTGACTATGAACAAGATAATCAATGGGGTCGCGCTTGCGGTCCTGGTCACATTCGGGCTTTCGCTGCCGGCGAGCGCTCACTGCATCGTTGGCAACCGATTCTTTCCGGCAACAATCGCCGTCGACGACCCGTGTGTCGCCGACGAGCTGTCGCTGCCTACGATCGCCGGATTCAAGAACGGCGACGATCCATCCGCCGATGAAATCGACATAGAGGGTGAGTACTCGAAGACGATCACGCCGAATTTCGGCATCTCGTTCGAAGAAGCCTGGATCCATTTGGACACACCGGGCGAAGGAACCTCATCGGGGTTCGACAATCTCGGAACGAGCTTCAAATACCAATTCGTACGAGATCCTGTCCGTGAACTCGCCATGTCCGTCTCGCTCGATGTCGATTGGGGAGGAACCGGTGATAGCGCGATCGATGCGGAGTCCTACACGACGTTCACGCCGACATTGTTCTTCGGCAAGGGCTTCGACTTCATGCAGACGCCAATCCTCAAGCCGTTCGCCATCACGGGACAGGTCGGCTACGCCCTTCCCTCGAGGAACTCCATATCCGAACCCGACGAAGAAACGGGACTGATCGGCACAACACCAAATCCGCGCTCGGTCGTCTGGGGCGGCACGCTGCAGTACAGCATGCCTTACCTCAAATCGAGCGTGAGGGATTTTGGCTTGCCTGAGTTCGTCAATCACTTGATCCCGCTGGTCGAACTCGACCTGTCCTCCGAGGTGGCGAACTTCGACGGAGAAGAAAGGACGACCGGCACGATCAACCCGGGCGTTATCTACGTCGCCGACAAGTTTCAGCTCGCAGCCGAAGCAATCATTCCGATCAATCGCGCGAGCGGCGACGACATCGGCGTTGTAGGCCAAGTGCATTTCTACCTCGACGACATCTTTCCCCGATCATTGGGGCGGCCGCTGTTCGGAGCGGCGTCGGCCTCGGGAGGCTACTGACATGCGCAAAATGATCTATGCGCTCGCCGTGACCGCGCTGGTCTCGGCAACGCCGGTCGAGGCCCACGCGCTTCTGGACCACGCGATCCCGGCAGTGGGCAGCACGGTTGCTTCCCCGAGCCACGTCACGCTCTACTTCACGGAGCGACTTGAACCGAAGTTCAGCGGCGCCGAAGTTCGGAACGCTGCCGGCGCACGCGTGGATCACGGCAAGAGCGTGAGCGGAAACGTGATGCGTCTCAGCGTCGGAGGTCTAGCGCCGGGCAGCTACAGCGTGACGTGGCATGTGCTCTCGGTCGATACGCACAAGACGCAAGGAAGCTTCAGCTTCAACGTGGGGAGGTGATCGATCGCCGCAGCCACCATGCAGTCTGTCGAGCTCGGCGGCGCTCAGCTCTTGCTCGCATTTATCCGCGCCTTGTTCGTGGGATGCGTGCTTTCGAGCTTTGGCGCCGCCCTGTTCGTCAGCACGGTTGCATCCCCTATTTTGGAACGACTGCCTGACGCCGACGCTGCTGGGCCGATCCGAAGGCGCTGCCGGCTCCTGCTCGGATTGAGCCTGCTCGGCGCCGGCTTGGCCGGCATGGCTTGGTTGATGCTGGAAGCCGGAGCCATCGTCGATGCCGAAGCGATAGGGCAAGCGTTCGCCGCGGTGCCGCCGGTGCTGCTCGGAACCAGCTTCGGCCAGACGCTCTCCCTCCAGTTGCTTTCGCTTCTGGCGGCCGGCGCGACGATGGCCGCTCATCGACAAGCCGGCATTCTCGCAGCGTGTCTTGCTGGCGCCGCGACCCTCCTCGAGGCCGGCCACAGCCACGCTTTTGCCATGGCGCACGGGCTGAGCCCGCTGCTCGTGTCGCAAGCCCTGCATCTCCTGGCGGCGGGAGCATGGCTTGGCGGACTGCTGCCACTCCTTATCGTGGTGAAGGGCGCGCCCCTCAGCATCGCCTCATTGATCGCGCGCCGCTTCTCGGCGCTTGGGATAGGAGCCGTCGTAATCCTGGCCGTCACGGCGTTCTTTCAGGGATGGGTCCTGGGAGGCGGTCTGCCCGGTCTCACCGGAACGCCTTACGGCGCCGTGCTTTTCATCAAAGCAGCGCTGTTCGTCGCCCTCATCGCCATCGCCGCACGTAATCGCCTGCGCGTCGTGCCGGCACTCGCTTCCCGCTCCGGCGAGTGGAGCAGGCGCGCGCTCGTGCAGAATATTGCCTTGGAGACCATTCTTGGGGCGTGCGTCGTGATGGCCGCGGGCGTCTTGGGCAGCCTCGAACCGGGAATGCACGTGGTTTAGACTGAGGCCGTGCTCCCGCCTTCTTCCCGGTTGATGAAGCGGCGCAGGCGGCCCACAATCCACCTATTCCGGTGCAGATAGGACCGGCTCCCGGCTCGGCATGCTCGATAAGCTCGAATTCATCATAGCCCTCTCGCGCGAACGGCATTTCGGCCACGCGGCGGAAGCCTGCGGTGTGAGCCAGCCGACGTTCTCGGCTGGAATCAAGCAGTTAGAGGACATTATGGGCGTGCTGCTGGTGCAGCGCGGCTCGCGCTTCCGGGGCTTCACGCCGGAGGGCGAGCGGGTGCTCGACTGGGCGCGGCGCATCGTCGGCGATACGCGGGCCATGCGCCAGGAGATCGACGCCCTGAAGCATGGCCTTTCCGGCCATATCCGCATCGCCGCCATCCCGACCGCGCTCGCCATGGTGGCCATGCTCACCACGCCCTACCGGGCGCAGCACCCGGATGTGAGCTTCACCATCTGGTCGCGGAACTCCATCGAGGTCTTGGGCATGCTCGAGAATCTCGAGGTCGATGCCGGGCTCACCTATCTCGACAACGAGCCCTTAGGGCGGGTCCAGACCGTGCCGCTCTATAGCGAGCAGTACCGGCTGATCACCTCCTCAGACAGCCCGCTCGGCGACCGGGACCAGGTGACCTGGGCGGAGGTCGGCAAGGTGCCGCTCTGCCTCCTCACTCCCGACATGCAGAATCGGCGGATCATCGAGACCCTGCTCCGCAAGGCCGGGTCCGACGTGGCGCCGACCATGGAATCGGATTCGATCATCGTGCTCTTCGCCCATGTGCGTACCGGGCGGTGGGCCTCCGTCATGCCGGCAAAGCTCGCCGAAGTGCTCGGCCTCACGGAGAAGGTGCGCGCCATCCCGATCGTCGATCCCGAGGTCACCCACTCGATCGGGCTGGTGGTCCCTCAGCGCAACCCACTGACCCCTTTGATTAATGCTCTGGTCAGCGAAGCGAAGCAGCTCCAGCCCATCCTGAGCGCGACGGTGCCCTCCGGGCCGGTCCCGGGACGGACCGCAAGCAAGGCCAAGGAACGGGCCTGAGACAGCCCAAAGCGGGCCCGCTAAGCCCTTGTCATCGATCAGGATTCCCGATCGGTCCATGGGGCTGCTTTATTGATTTCGCAGGTATTTCTCCCCATTTTTAGGACTCATCCAAACGCGGCTGGGCAATGTCACGATTTGAGCCATGGACGCCTGAGCGCGCGACCGAAATCATCGCGCAGCATCAGCATGAGAAGGGCGCAACGCTCCCCATCCTCCATGCCTTGCAAGAGGTCTTCGGGTGCGTAC
>CAZHCN010000155.1:0-5516 GCA_964530895.1 uncultured Methyloceanibacter sp.
CTTGCTCGCCGACCGAATGCGCGCCGAAAAGATCGCGCAACTGGCCCAGCTCTCCCTGGCTCATGCGGAATGCGCCGGTCTTTCGCAGCTCCTCCATCAAGGCCCCGACGCGGGCGGCATCGCGGCCGGCGAGCTCGAACAGAAGGCGTTCGAAATTGCTCGCAAGCTGGATATCCATGCTCGGGCTTGAGGTGGCGATGACGCCTTGCGGCTCGAAAACCCCCGACGCAAAAGCGCGGGGTAAACTGTCGTTGAGGTTCGTGGCGATAACGAGGCGCCGGACCGGCAAGCCCATGGCGCGGGCCGCGTAACCCGCGAAAATATCACCAAAATTTCCAGTCGGCACGGTGAAGGCCACGGGCCGGTGGGGCGCGCCGAGGCTTACCGCGGCGGTGAAGTAATAGGGGATCTGCGCGAGGATCCGCGCGAAGTTGATCGAGTTCACGCCGGTCAGCGCAAGCCGGCCGCTCAGGTCCCGATCCCTGAACAGCGCCTTCACGATCGCCTGGCAGTCGTCGAATGTGCCCTCGACCGCGATGTTATGGACATTAGCCTCGGTGGCCGTCGTCATCTGGCGGCGCTGCACGTCGCTAATGCGGCCCTTGGGGTGAAGGATGAAGACGTCGATGGCATCGAGCCCGCGAAAGGCCTCGATGGCCGCAGCACCGGTGTCGCCGGAGGTGGCGCCGACCACGGTCGCGTGCGCGCCCTTGCGCAGCAGCGTCCGGTTCATGAACCGCGACACGACCTGCATGGCGAGGTCCTTGAAGGCGAGCGTCGGTCCGTGGAAGAGCTCCAGAATGAAGACATTCGGGCCGAGCTGGCAGAGGGGCGCGACGGCCGGGTGATGGAAGCCGTCGTAAGCTTCCTCCAGCACGCATTCGAGATCACCGAGGCAGGGATCGCCGGCAAGATAGGGGCTCATGATCCGGTAGGCGGCATCGGCATAGTCGAGCCCGGCAAGGCCTGCGATGTCACCCGGCTCAAGCCGTGGCCAGGCCTCGGGCATGAACAGACCGCCATCCGGGGCAAGCGCCGCCATCAGCGCACCCTCAAAGGAGAGCGCCGGCGCCGCACCGCGCGTGGAGATGAACTTCAAGGTCTGCCTCTCGCCGAAAAATGGGGCTTTTGCCTGACCCTAGCGGCCAGAGAGGCCCCCCGCAACAAGGCCTAAAAAGGCTCGTTAAGAGCTTTTGCCGCGATAGGCGCCCCAGACAAAAACACCGTAGATCACCACCAGGCACACGGCCAAGCCGAACCAGGTGATTGCGTATTGCAGGTGGTTGTTGGGGAAGGTGATCCGGGTCTGGCCCCCTTGCGGCCAGCCGCCGGGCACCTCGCCGGCCTTGGCCTCGAGGAAGAACGGCGCCACCTGCACC
The DNA here is from genome assembly GCA_964530895.1 of uncultured Methyloceanibacter sp. Lineage (GTDB taxonomy): Bacteria > Pseudomonadota > Alphaproteobacteria > Rhizobiales > Methyloligellaceae > Methyloceanibacter. The sequence continues at coordinate 1,380 of CAZHCN010000155.1, forward strand.
GTGCCGCCGGGAAACATGGACCGCGACATCGCCGGCAGGTCACGGCTAAACCATTGATTTTTATCCGGTTCATTGTCGGGCACGAAGATATTCGGCTGTTCGGAGAGGCGCGCGAGCCCGGTCACGGTCACCACGTCCGAGACCTCCCCCTGCTTCCGGGTCGCGGGATCGCGCAAGGCATCGGGCACGAAGCCGCGGTCGACCAGCAGCATGGTGCCCTTGACCGTCTCGAGCGGGGTGATGACGTGCCAGCCCGGCTCGCCCTCCGGCGACAACGCATAGAGATAGCGCTCCAGCGTGTGGTGGTAGCGGCCCTCGGCAACGATCGGCGTATAGGCCAGATCGTGGCCCTCGCGGGCGAGTGCGATCGCCTTCTCGAGGGGGATGGGCTTTTGCTCGGTCCGGGCCTCGACTTTGGCGATGAGTCCCTCCTTCCACTGGAGGCGCTGCAACTGCCAAACGCCAAGCCCGATCAACAACGCCACGCCGAGAAGCGTGGCAAAGGTGAGCTTCAAGAGTCCGGCAGTCCGCATAGGGGCGCCTCTAATCCGAGGCGAGCTTGCCCTCTTCGGCCTTGTGCTTGAACTGGAGCGCGATGAGCACACCCTTGAAGGCGCGAAGGAGGAGCAGAGGCAGGACGAGGGCGAGGCTGCCCCAGAGGAGAGCATGCAGCCAGTATGGCGGCCGGTAGAGGACTTCCACGATGAGCGCGGCACCGACCACGATGAACCCGGTGACGAGAATGACGAACACCGCGGGCCCGTCGCCCGACTCGGCGAAGTCGTAGTCGAGACCGCAAACGTTGCAACGCGGCGCAAGCGTGAGATAGCCCGCAAACAGCTTGCCCCGATGGCAGGAAGGACAGCGGCCCATCAGCCCGGCCCACACGGTGGAGCCAGGGGCGTGGTGTGTGGGGCTGGTTTCTCTGTTTTCCATGAAGGTCCAGGTCCAAATCAAAAGGGGCGGCCGTCCGACCGCCCCCTTCATATAAGACGGCGTCGCGCCGCCGCTAGCCAGCGGGATAGTTGCTGCCGGAGCCCCACACATAGATGCAGGTGAACAGGAACAGCCACACCACGTCGACGAAGTGCCAGTACCAAGCGGCCGCTTCGAAGCCGAAATGCTGCTTCGGCGTGAAGTGGCCTTGCAGCGCCCGGAACAGGCAGACGATCAGGAAGATCGTGCCGACGATCACATGGAAGCCGTGGAAGCCGGTCGCCATGAAGAAGGTCGAGCCGTAGATGTGGTTCTCGAAGCCGAAGCCAGCATGCATGTACTCGAAGGCCTGCAGGCTGGTGAACAATAGGCCGAGCACGACGGTGCAGGCGAGGCCCCAAACGAGGCCCTTCCGGTCGTTGTGCAGCATCGCGTGATGCGCCCACGTCGCCGTCGTGCCCGAGGTGAGCAGGATCAGCGTGTTGACGAAGGGTATCTGCCACGGGTTGAAGGTGTGACCGAAATAGCCGAGCCCCGGCACGCCGGTATCGGCGCTCGGGATCGGCGGCCACTCGCCGCCGAGCACCTTGGTGCGCGCATAGGTCACCACATCGTGGGGGAACAGGGCCACGTCGAAATAGGCCCAGAACCACGCCACGAAGAACATCACCTCCGAGGCGATGAACAGGATCATGCCGTAGCGCAGATGGAGCTGCACGACGGGGGTCTCGAGACCCTCATGCGCCTCTTTGATGACGTCTCGCCACCACCCGAACATGGTGATGATGATCAGCAGGAGACCCGGCAGGACGTACCAGAGTTGCGGGTCGCCGGCCTTCTTCGAAAAGAAGTACATGAGAAGACCAAGGGCGAGACCGAGCGCGCCGAGGGCACCGACGATCGGCCACGGGCTCGGATCGACGAGGTGGTAGTCGTGTTGCGGTTTAGCGTGGGCTTGGGCCATCTTCTCGTTCCCCTTCTTCCCCAGTCTGTCTCACCGGCGCGTCGCGCGCCGCTTGGTTCACGATCCCGAAGTCTTGTCCTGCGCTACCACCGCGACGGGATGATCGTCGTTGAGGTAGAACGTGTAGGACAGAGTGACTTCGGTCAGATTCTTGGTTTCGTCGTCGTCGACCATCTTGGGATCGACGAAGAACGTCACCGGCATTTCCTTGCTCGCGCCCGGCGCGAGCGTCTGCTTGGTGAAGCAGAAGCATTGGATCTTGTTGAAATAGGGCGCGATTTGCCCAGGTGACACGTTGAATATCGCGCTCCCGACGATCGGATGATCGGAATTGTTGGTTGCCTTGAAGAAGGCGAGCGCGGTCTCGCCGACCTTGACGTCCATCTTCTTCTGTACCGGCACGAAGTTCCAATTCAAGTGCTTGTCGACATTGGCGTCGAAGCGGACGGTGATGACGCGGTCGAGCACTTGGTCGGCGCCCCTGTCGGCGCGCAGCGGCGTGCCGTTATAGCCGGTCGCCTGGCAGAAAATGCGATAAAGCGGCACGGCCGCGAAGGACAGGCCGACCATGGCGGCAACCAAGCCGACCAGCGAAAGCGCGACGATGTTCTTGGCGCCTTGTTTGTTTTTGCTCGGTTGGTCGGTCATGCGGCGTCCCGGTTAGCCAGGCCCATTGAGGACATTTCCGCCAAGCCTGACAATGGTGACGATGAAGAACAGCACGACGAGCACCGCAAGGATCCAGGCGATGGCCACGGACCGTTTGCGTTGACGTCGTTTGCGTTCGGTTTCCGCATCTTGCATCACAACGCCCAGCTGAGCGGCAATCCGCCGCCGCCGATGCCAAAGCCCTGCTCCACCAGAAGGGCGGCGAAGAGCACGAAGAGATAGAGTACCGAATAAGCGAAAAGGTGCTTGGCTGCCCGATCGGCCGCCTCGCCTTCCCGCGTGCGATAGCAATCGACGGCGAAGACCACAAAGAAGGCGCCGAGGATCGACGCGACGACGGTGTAGAGCATGCCGCCGAAACCCATGACGGAAGGCACCATGCCCAGCGGCGCGAGGATGAGGCTGTAGATCAGGATCTGCCGCCGCGTCTCGTCGGCCCCGTGCGTGACGGGAAGCATGGGCACGCCTGCCCGCTCGTAGTCGCGCGCGCGGATCAGCGCCAGCGCCCAGAAATGGGGCGGGGTCCACATGAAGATGATGAGAAACAGCACGAAGGACTCAAGGCTGACCGTGCCGGTCGCCGCCGCCCAGCCGATCATCGGCGGAAGCGCCCCTGCCGCGCCGCCAATGACGATGTTCTGGGGCGTCGCGCGCTTCAGCCACATCGTGTAGACGAAGACATAGAAGGCGATGGTGAAAGCCAGCAGCCCGGCCGCGACCCAGTTCGCCATCAGGCCGAGACAGATCACCGAGAAGCCGGCAAGCACGCTACCGAAGGTAAGCGCCTCCTGCGGCGTAACCGCCCCTTGCGGCACGGGCCGCGCGGCGGTGCGCGCCATGCGGGCGTCGATATCGGCGTCATACCACATGTTCAGCGCGCCGGAGGCGCCGGCCCCGACGGCGATGCAGATAAGGGCGGCAATCGCCAAGACGGGATGCATGGTACCCGGCGCGGCGACCAGGCCAACCAGCGCCGTGAACACCACGAGGAACATCACCCGCGGCTTGAGTAGCGCCACATAGTCGGCGACATCGCCCCCGAGGGCGACGTCGAGCTTCTCTGGAATTGCTTGGACCGTCACCTCGGACATCAGCCTACTCACTCAAGCCCCTCTACGGTCGCGAGCACCGTGCCCATCACTTGATACGCGGCAGCGTTTCGTAGGTGTGGAACGGCGGCGGGGACGGCAGCGTCCATTCGAGCGTCGTGGCGCCGGCACCCCACGGATTGGCGGCCGCCTTCTGCTTCTTGGCGAACATGTAGACGATCGAGAACAGGAACACCAAGAGACCGGCGAAGCCGATATAGGAGCCGATGGAGGAGACCATGTTCCACCCGGCATAGGCGTCCGGGTAATCGGCGTAGCGGCGCGGCATGCCGGCGAGGCCGAGGAAGTGCTGCGGGAAGAAGGTCAGGTTGGCGCCAATGAACATCAGCCAGAAGTGAATCTTGCCGAGCGTCTCGGAATACATGTAGCCCCACATCTTCGGCGTCCAGTAGTACCAGCCGGCGAAGATCGAGAACACGGCGCCGATCGACATCGTGTAGTGGAAGTGGGCCACCACGT
>CAZHCN010000156.1:0-5499 GCA_964530895.1 uncultured Methyloceanibacter sp.
CGCTCCAGGCCCTCGGCATGACGAAGGAAGGCGAGACCGCGAGCATCCTGAAAGATGCCGGCGTCACCCCGCAGAGCCTGAACGAAGCGATCAACGATTTGCGCAAGGGCCGTACCGCGGACTCGGCCGGCGCCGAGCAGCAATACGACGCGCTGAAGAAATATACGCGCGACTTCACCGAGGCCGCCGCCAAGGGGGAGCTCGATCCCGTGATCGGCCGCGACGAGGAGATCCGCCGCACCATCCAGGTGCTCTCCCGCCGCACCAAGAACAATCCCGTACTGATCGGCGAGCCCGGCGTCGGCAAGACCGCCATCGTCGAGGGGCTGGCGCACCGCATCGTGCAAGGCGACGTGCCGGAGAGCCTGAAGGACAAGAAGGTGCTGTCGCTCGACATGGGCGCGCTCATCGCCGGCGCGAAATATCGCGGCGAGTTCGAGGAGCGGCTGAAGGCCGTGCTCAGCGAGATCGAGTCCAGCCACGGCCAGATCATCCTCTTCATCGACGAGATGCACACGCTGGTCGGCGCCGGCAAGGCGGACGGCGCCATGGACGCCTCCAACCTGCTGAAACCCGCGCTCGCCCGCGGCACGCTCCATTGCGTCGGCGCGACCACGCTCGACGAGTACCGCAAGCACGTGGAGAAGGACGCCGCCCTCGCCAGGCGCTTCCAGCCGGTGTTCGTGGCCGAGCCCACGGTGGAGGACACCATCTCCATCTTGCGCGGCCTCAAGGAGAAATACGAGCTGCATCACGGCGTGCGCATCTCGGATGCCGCGCTCGTCACCGCGGCGACGCTCTCCAACCGCTACATCACCGACCGCTTCCTGCCCGACAAGGCGATCGACCTCGTGGACGAGGCCGCGTCGCGCTTGCGCATGCAGGTGGACTCCAAGCCCGAGGCGCTCGACGAGCTCGACCGGCGCATCATGCAGCTCAAGATCGAGCGCGAGGCGCTGAAGAAGGAAACCGATAGCGCCTCGAAGGACCGGCTGGCGAAGCTCGAGAAGGAGCTCGTCAATCTGGAGGAGGAGGCGAACGCGCTCGCCCAGCGCTGGCACGAGGAGAAAGAGAAGATCGCCGGCGCGCAGAAGATCAAGGAAGACCTCGACCATGCGCGCAACGAGCTCGAGCAGGCGCAGCGCAAGGGCGACCTCGCCAAGGCCGGCGAGCTCGCCTATGGCGTGATCCCCGACCTCGAGGCGAAGCTCAAGACGATCGAGGAGGAAGAGGCGGGCGGCGGCGCGCTGGCGCAGGAAGTCGTCACGCCGGACCTGATCGCCCAGGTCGTGTCGCGCTGGACCGGCATCCCCGTCGACAAGATGCTCGAAGGCGAGCGCGAGAAGCTGCTTCAGATGGAGGTCGAAATCGCCAAGCGCGTGGTCGGCCAGAAGGAGGCGGTCGAGGCCGTGTCGACGGCGGTGCGCCGCAGCCGCGCAGGGCTCCAAGACCCCAACCGGCCGATGGGCTCGTTCATGTTCTTGGGCCCGACCGGCGTCGGCAAGACGGAGCTTTCCCGCGCGCTCGCCGAGTTCCTGTTCGACGACGAGCACGCCATGATCCGCATCGACATGTCGGAATATATGGAGAAGCACTCGGTGGCGCGGCTGATCGGCGCCCCTCCCGGCTATGTCGGCTATGAAGAGGGCGGCGCGCTGACCGAGGCCGTGCGCCGGCGGCCCTATCAGGTCATCCTGTTCGACGAGATCGAGAAGGCGCACCCGGACGTGTTCAACGTGCTGCTCCAGGTGCTCGACGACGGCAGGCTCACCGACGGCCAGGGCCGCACGGTCGACTTCCGCAACACGCTCATCATCATGACGTCCAATCTCGGCTCCGAATATCTCGTCAACCAGAAGGAGGGCGAGGACTCGTCCGCCGTGGAAGCCCAAGTCATGGACGTGGTGCGCGGCCATTTCCGGCCCGAGTTCCTGAACCGCGTGGACGAGATCATCCTGTTCCACCGGCTGAAGCGCGAGCATATGGGGCGCATCGTCGATATCCAGATGGAGCGCTTACGCAGGCTGCTCGCCGACCGCAAGATCACGATCGAGCTCGACGAGGCCGCCAAGGACTGGCTCGGCAACAAGGGCTACGACCCGGCCTATGGCGCCAGGCCCTTGAAGCGCGTGATCCAGAAATTCGTGCAAGACCCGCTCGCCGAGATGATCCTGCAAGGCAAGATCCACGACGGCGAGACGGTGAAGGTCACCGCCGGCAAGGACGGCCTGCTGTTCAACGGCGAAGTCGCGAAGGCCAAGGCGGCTTAGGGGGCAGCGCTAAATGAACAGCCGGTAGTCGTAGGACGATGTTCCGATTGTTTGCAACAGGGAGCCAATTCGCGCGATCTCATTTGATGAGTGAACCGTTGCCGGAAGCTTGGTGTAAAGATCGGACGTATTCCAGTTCATCTTCGAGAGTCCTAGGATCTCCTGCGCGAGCTGCTGGAGGTCCGTTCGTCCGGCGTGGCGGCGCACAGTTAGAGGTGCCGGTATGCGCCGTTTTCCTTGGAAATAGTTCCGCCTCGGGCTCAGCGCCGTTGTGGCGCCATGAACCCAAAGCAGCGCCGTGAAGTCATCGAGCTTCATGGCTGTGCCCCGGCGCACTGGGTAGTTGTCGTCGTCGAACGTGCCATCGGACTTTGGAGTCGAAGCGACGTATCGCAGGGCATGATCAATCTGGATTTCCAGCATGTCGATCTGCTTTACGCCGCTGAGCCCGTCGGCCAGGCCTTCCCTCTCATCCGTCGTAAAATGCGTCCGCTTATGAAGCACGACCCGATCGGGAAGCTTGACCCGGGCATCGAAGAACAGCTGGCGGACGGTTTCGCCTGTCCGCCGCGCATCCTCTTTCGACATGAAAGGGTTCCTGCCGTGGAAGATTGGGTTCTCGACCTTGGTCAGCCGATACTGAAGTCCTTCACCTCTGCCGCTATAGATGTGGCTGCATCCGAGCACGACATGCCTGCCCTTCTCGGCGGCGGGATCGATGCTGAAACCAAGTCCCACGAAAGCCGTATCCTCAGCGAGGCTATTTAGGACCCAGGGAGTGCGCATGGATTTGACGTAGAGAGCGAGTGACAGCCACCACCAGACGCGGCACTGCTGTGCATCGGCAAAGGTATCTTGTTCGAGGAACTGAGTGGCAACCCCACGCTGAACGCAAAAGGCCTTGACGAAGTCATGCACGTCAAAGCGTTCGTCATCTGTGCGATAGCCACGGAAGTCGCGCCAACGTGACGGATAAAGGATTATCACGACGTGTGGCGCATAGGATGACTGAAGTGTCTCCACGCCCTGGTTGATGTGGGCGGCGAGTTGGAGGGCGCTGGTCTGGGGGTCAGTTGAAGACGGTTCCGGACAAAAGAACCATCCGGCCTCGCCCGGTTGAGGCAATTCGATGGGAATGCCGAAGGCTGCCTGGAAGCCGGGATAATTGACCAGGTAATCACGCTCGCTATCGGAGGGTGCAAGGGTGCGCCGAGCGCTTTCCAGATAACGATGCAGCAGTTGGCTTTCGGCGGTGGGGCAAATCACGGCGAGTCGAAGTCCCGCAAGCAGGCCGCGCGAAGTGAGTGAAAAGTCGTAAGGTCTATTTTCCGCAATGCCCCGAATTGGATGCGGTGATCGGACTAGGCCGGTGCCCGCCCTGTTTGAAAAAACCAACTCGGGTTCTGCGAGTTGAATGCCCAGATGCTTGACCAAGGGCTGCAGCTTCTCGGGTATCTTCGCGGCTCTCGCTTGTTGCGGCAGACCGATCTCGCCGAACGCCGGCGAACGACGCACCCTAAACCGGAAGCTGGAGCCGCAATCGCGGGGGAATTCATAATGCGCCTCCCTCCGATCGGCAGGGAGAAGAAGCGCGCGCCACGCATTGATTGCCGCGTTGAACTGCTTGTTATGCTGATAACCTAGAATGGCCAACTTTGTGGCGTTGCCGATATGGCGTGGTGCCTCAGCGCCGTTCTTGTCCAAAACCTTGATCGAGGGCTTGAGCATTAGATATTGGGTCGTTCCGATGCGACGCAGAAAGATCTGCACCGAGTCAAATGCGACATAGCCTGGTTTGCAGGACCGCTGATCGGGACGCGGCTCAATCTTCCACAACTCGTGGCGCCCGTCAGTGGCAAGACCTGCCGTCTCGGCCATTGACCGTGTCAGGGCCTCGCGCATGAGTGCCACGATGGCGCTGTCTTCATAGGTAAGGTCTTTTGGCCCGACTGGAGTTCGTTCGATGGGACCTTTGATATTGTCCCCAAATGCGTCCTTTATCTCGTCGATCAGGCCGAACGCAAAAACCTTGCCCTTGTGTGGCAAGGCGACGATGTTGTGGCCTTGTGTACACTCGCGAATACTCGTCCAGACTTTTTCCTTCGGCCACTGCTTCAGATCGAGCCTAAGGAGTTCCGACGGACACTTGATGGCGAAGGCATTGCTTTTAATAAGAGTGCTGGCCGAGCATCGCGCAATTTGCCATGGCTCCCGTGTCAGCTTGTCGTCTGGAGCGCTTTCCTCCAGAGTTTTGATGGCGGAGTTGCGCGCATCGCCTTGAAGGCAATGCAGCCCGAGGCGAGTGAGGAGGTCGTCGAAACCGATAGTAGGCACGTAGTAGGCCCGCCGCCCCTTGGCCCGGGCGTGCTGGATGAGCGCAGCAATGTGCGGTGGAATGGCGCCGTCAGTGAACCCGCACCAGTAAAGGATGCCGTTGCCGGGCCGGGAATATGCCTCGATCAACGCATCCATGATCGACTCGTCGCGGCCGCTATAGCCCGAGACGATCAATGAGGTGTCGCGTAGCCCCGCAATCAAAGCGCTGCGCAGCGCCGTTTCCTGGTTTTGCAGCTCCTCGGGAGTGTTCTTGAGCTTGTCGTATCGGTAGTCGCCGTGCATCGACACGCAAAGCAGTTCGCCCTTCTTGGGCGCTTGTCCGATTCGGTTCTGTGTGTCTATGCCGACTTCGATCGGCGTCAGCTTGAAATTCGCCGCCGCTCGGGCGGCAAGATTGTCGAAGTTTGGGGACCATACGGAGCGAACCAAATCCGCCTCCGCGAGATGGCATAGAATCCGGTATCCGATATGCGGCGCTGCCGCCCGGACTAAATCCGCGAAGTAGGCGCGTCGGTCTTCTTGAATGGGAAAGCACATGTAGAAGCCATATTCTTCGGGTGCGCCTTCCTCCGGGTATCGGCCCTGCCGGTCGAACCAGCGTTGAATCCTCTGCCGGACTCCATCGAGCGAGAGTTCGGCGAACTGCTCCTCAAGACCGGGATTGTTGGTCAAAAAAATCTGACGCTTCCATTCCCAGGTACACATCTGGGCGGAAGGGATGCCCGAACTCGTCGACGCCCCCGCGCCAAGAAACATCGCAAATGGCGCGGTTCGCCGCACGCCGATTGCGGGGTGCGGCGCCCGAGGAAGGCGCGGGGACCACGGTGCCCTAGTGTAGAATCCGTGCTCGCGCCAGGCGTAACGATCCGGCCTCGGGGGTCCTCTACCTCCC
>CAZHCN010000157.1:0-5497 GCA_964530895.1 uncultured Methyloceanibacter sp.
TGGACGAGATAGTTCGAGTTCTCGACGCCTTCGGCGATGCCTTTGAACGAGGTCAGCGCGCCGATGTCATAGCTGCCGATGAACGCTTCGAGCTCCTCGTCAGAGACATCCGTATAGACAGCCATCTAGACCGCCGGCATGTCTCTGAGCTCGCGGGGGAGCTTGAAGGCGATGTTCTCTTCCGCCGTGGTGACGGTCTCGACATGCACGTCGAACCGTTCCCGGAACGCGTCGACGATGTCGTCCACCAGCACCTCCGGCGCCGAGGCACCTGCGGTGATCCCGAGTTGGCGAATGCCGTCGAACACGCTCCAATCGATCTCGGCCGCGCGTTCCATGAGGAGGGCGTAAGGACAGCCGGCCCGCTCGGCGACCTCTACGAGGCGGAGCGAGTTCGAGCTGTTGGGCGAGCCGACCACGATCATGCGGTCGCATTTTGGCGCGATTCGCTTGACCGCGTCCTGACGGTTCGTCGTGGCGTAGCAAATATCGTCCTTGCGCGGCAGGGCGAGAGCCGGAAAGCGGGCCTTGAGCGTGTCGAGGATGTCCTTGGTGTCGTCCACCGAGAGCGTGGTCTGGGTGATCACGGCGAGCTTCTCGGGGTTCTTGGGCGTGAAGGCCAAGGCGTCCGCGGTGGTCTCGATCAGGTGCACCGCGCCCGGGGGCAACTGGCCCGTGGTGCCCACCACTTCCGGGTGCCCCGCATGCCCGATCAGCAGGATCTCGGCGCCGGAGCCGTAGAGCCGCTCGGCCTCGATATGCACCTTGGAGACGAGCGGGCAGGTGGCGTCCAGAACGAACATGCGGCGGTTTCGCGCGGCCTCGGGCACCGCCTTGGGTACGCCATGGGCGGAGAACACGATTGGCGCGTCGGTGTCCGGGATTTCGTCCAATTCCTCGACGAAAATGGCCCCCTTCGCCTTCAGCGTGTCCACCACGTAGCGGTTGTGGACGATGGCGTGGCGGACATAGACCGGGGCGCCGTATTTCTCGAGCGCGAGCTCGACGATCTGAATCGCCCTGTCGACGCCTGCGCAGAACCCGCGCGGGGAGGCGAGATAGATGGTCAAGGGAGGACGGCCGCTTTGCCGCCCATTGGCGTGATCCGTGCCGGTCATCGGCGCTCCAAAAACGGCTTTTTCCGGGCCGCGAAGGGCTCAAGTCGGGCCTTGTCGGGCTATCCCGGTACGGATAGTTTGACGCCCATCGAAGCTCGGGAAGCTCGCGACATTTCAAGAACTTTTCCGATCGAGCCCGGGCATATCAGGCGGGGACGCCGGGCATGTCAAGCCGCGGACGGGGGTGAGTTGAGGCGTATCGTTCTTCCATGGCTGCCCGCGCTCTCGTTAGGGGCGCTGCTCGTGAGTTCGGCTCTGATCTCCGGCTGCGGCGTGCCGAAGCTCTCCAATCCCTTTGGAGCCGGCAGCGAGGATGCCTCCTCCGCATCGCTCGCCGATGACGACAAGTTGCCTGAGATGAGCTCGTCGACGAGCAGTTCGGCCGCTCCGGCGAGCGGCGAAAGCCTCAATTGCCCCCAAGTGGTGGCCTGGCCCAATGAGAGCTTGCGCACCATCTACGAGCCCGGCCATGACGGCGACCAACTGTCGGTGGTCAATCGCGCCGAGCTCACCAAGCTCTCCCGCGAATGCCAGTTCTACGGCGGCCGGGTCGTGGTCAAATACGGCTTCGCCGGCCGCGTGCTGTTGGGCCCCAAGGGCAAGCCTGGCGTGGTGAGCACGCCGGTCAGCATTCGCGCCGCGGGCGCCGACAAGCGGACGCTCGCCACCGACAAGATGAAGATCACCACGACGATCCCGGCCGGGAGCTCGGTCGGCTATTTCTCCATGGTGCGCGAGCTGGCCTTCCCGGTGCAGGTCGGCACCAGGCTCGAGGACTACAAGATCTTCGTCTCGCTCAAATAGGGTAGGGGACGGGGCCTCCTTTGCACCAGCAAGCCGAAAGTACGCCGCGGCGAGCCAGGCTGCTCCTTCTCGGTCTGGCGATCGTGTTGCTGGCAGGCGCCGGGATGCCCCGCGCGGCCGTGGCCGAGCCTTGCCGCGACGACAGCTTCCACGGGGCGGCCTATATCGTGTGCCGCTTCGACCCCACGAAGGATGATCTCCGCATCGTCTGGCGGGGACAGGACGGGAGTCCATACCGCACCTTCGACGCGCTCGCCGCCGAGCTGAAAGAACAGGGCCGGACCCTCCAATTCGCCATGAATGGAGGCATGTACGAGGAGGACCTGAGCCCGGTCGGACTTCATATCGAGAACGGCAAGCAGCTTGCCAAGGCCAATACGGCGACCGTCAAAGGCCCGCCCAGCCGCGTTCCCAATTTCTACAAGAAGCCGAACGGCGTGTTCTATCTCGGCAAGGGAGGCGCCGGCATCCTCGTGACGGAGCGGTTCCTCGCCAAGAGGCCGAGCGCGAACTTCGCCACCCAGTCGGGCCCCATGCTTGTGATCGACGGCGCCATCCATCCGGCTTTCATCGCCAATTCGACCGATCTCAAGCCGCGCGACGGTGTTGGCGTTAAAAGCCCGACCGAGGTCTATTTCGTCATCAGCCGGGTGTCGGTGAGCTTCTACGAGTTCGCCCGCTTCTTCCGGGATCGCCTCCACTGCAAGAACGCGCTGTTCCTGGACGGGGGCTTGGCGCCCGGCATCTATGCGCCCGAGCTCGGGCGTGACGACCCGCCCGCGCACGGCGGGTACGGTCCCATCATCGCGGTGGTGAAGTAGTCTCGGCCCGCTCCACGGGAATGGCGGCCTCGTTCCGGCGCAAGAACGGAAGCGTGAACGGCGCGTCATAGTAGAGGGTATAGGGCGCCCCAACCGGCCGCCACCTCGAGCCCGTAAGCTCCGCGATCAAATCGAACTGCCGCTTCTCGAAGTCGGAGCCCAGTCCCGAGTATCGTAAGATGGCGACCGTCTCTTCGGGGACGGTAACGAGCTTCACGCGGTCGTCGGCGGGGAGAGGGGCGGTGTCGCGGGAATATTTCGCGGGCAGGAAGAACCGCATCCGCATCGCCTCGCCGTCTTCCGACACGTCGACCGGCGAGGTCATCGCCACCCGCTCGTTATCTCGCACCGAGACAGGAACGGTCATCGCGACCTTCTCCGCGCCCCTGGCGGAGCGATTGGCGCCGGCAATATAGTCGAACAGCAATTGGAAGGCTCGGCTTCGTGCGGCGTCGCCACCCTGGGGCAACGCGACCTCGGCGGCGAGGCGTGGCGTATAGCGCCTGATCTCCACGTGATCGGCCGGCCGCGCGATCACAGTGTAGCGTGGCTCCTCATAGAGGCGGATCCCGAACACGCCGACCACCGATTCAATCACCAGCACGGCGTAGTAGGAAACGGCTTGCCACATCACTCAACGTTCCGGCCAAGGGCGAGGGTGAGCCCCGCTGCCGATTGGGGAAGGCGTTTGCAGCGGGGCTCCGGCTTTAGCGCCCGCGCAGCGCGGACGCTTCGCCACTCTTGAAGCCCTCGAACAGCGGGATCACCTGCCAGAGCGCTGACGCGCCGACGAGGACGTACACGATGCGCGACAAGAGGGAGCCCGCGCCAAACAGCGTGGCCACCAAATCGAAGTTGAAGAGGCCCACAAGGCCCCAGTTCAAGCCGCCGACGATGAGGAGGATGAGAGTAATCAGGTTCAACGGTTTCATTGACTATGTCTCCTGGAGGAATGAGGCGTCACGTATTGGGCAAGTGCGATCGGGCAGTGTGGGCCCCGAAGGGAACCCGCACTGCCATGTCTTCTTGCTAGCTTTTTGGGGGCAGGATCACCGTATCGATGACGTGAATGACACCGTTCGATGCAACGATGTCGGTCTTGGTGACCTTGGCGTCGTTCACCATCGCGGTGTCGCCATCGACCTTGATGTCAATCATCTTGCCGTTCACGGTCTTGGCTTCATCCAGCTTCACGATGTCCGCTGCTTCCACCTTCCCGGGAACCACGTGGTAGGTGAGGATCGCCACGAGTTGATCCTTGTTCTCGGGCTTCATCAGGTTCTCGAGCGTGCCGGCCGGCAGCTTGGCGAAGGCCTCGTCGGTCGGGGCGAAGACGGTAAAGGGGCCGTCGCCCTTTAGCGTCTCGACAAGTCCGGCCGCATCAAGGGCACTCGCCAGCGTCTTGAACTGTCCTGCGGACACCGCCGTGTCGACAATGTCCTTCTCCGCGGCACGGGCAATCGTGCTGGCCACGGTGAGGCCAAGCAGAGCCAAGGCCACAATGGCCACGGCGAGATTTTGGATTCTGAACGACATTACTTGCTCCTTTCACTCGTTGCGTGACCCGCCCCGCGGGGCGTGAGCCCTGAGAGGAAGGCCCCGGAGCCAGGGGGAAAGCTCCGGGGCCAAGTCTCCGCGCCTGGCTGGGGGCACAGCTTTGCTGGCGCGGGGAGGGTTGACGCCGCCAACTTGGCAATGAAATAAGTGATTTACAAGTCTAAAAATCACTCATATCATTCAACTCGATTTGATCAGCGGACAGAGATGGCTGGAATGGCCGAAAAACGCTCAGGTTGTGACCGGCGCTGCCGGAGCTTTGGCGTGGTGATCGCGAGCCTCGTCGTGGTGGGCGTGGTCGCCGGCCCGGGTCGAGCGTGGGCCGATGACCTCGTGGTTCCCGGGGCGGATCAGTCCGTGAGCCCTGCGCGCAAGGCGGGTGGCGGCTTCGAATTCCGGCGGAAGCTTTCCTCCGTCGACAATCCCTATTGCGACATCACCACCTATGTCCTCCCGGATCTCCCCGAGCAGGCGACCTCGACGGAGACCGCCGACGACCGCCAGGTGATCGTGATCGACGCCTCGATGCTCAAATCGGATCCGGCCTACGCCCACTTCTTGATGGCGCATGAGTGCTGCCATCACACACTCGGCCACACCCGCCTCACGCAGCGGCGGTTGGGCGGCGTGGGCGTGCAGCCCTTCTACTATCTGCGGCCGCTGCTCAAGAACATGGAGCTCGATGCCGACGCTTGCGCCGTTCACATGCTCATCCTCACGCATGAGCCCGACGCGATCGCGCGCGCACGGACGCGTATGCGCGAATTCGGTGATCAGCAGACCGGAGCCTACTACCCGACCGGAATCGAGCGTGCCGACAACATCGCGCGCACAGCCGCCGAGGAGTCACGATGAGCGAGTTGATGGTTTCCGCGGGAGAGGCGGCGCGACGGCTCGGCGTGGCACCCGCGACGATCCAGCGATGGGTCGACAGCGGTGTGCTCCACGCCGAGCGCACGCCGGGCGGACACCGCCGCATCTACGTGACGGAGCTTCGCCGCCTCATCGCCGCGAACCGTCCGGCGGAGCTGAGCGGACCGCTTGCGGACTGGTGCGACGTGTTGATGACCGGCGATCCCGCGAGGATCGAGCCGGCCCTGGTCGCGTCCCGGCAGAAGACCGGCAATTGGGCCGACACGGCCGACGAGATCGCCGCGGCCATCGCCGAGATCGGCCGGCGCTGGGAAGCCGGTGACT
>CAZHCN010000158.1:0-2953 GCA_964530895.1 uncultured Methyloceanibacter sp.
TTGTCGCACCCCTCTCGTTAAGTGACTGACCTGGAACTCTGAAATCTTATCCGAAAAGAGCTTCGCGTTTGACCGCGGGAAGCTTGTCGAGCGTCAGAGGCTCCGGTCGCTCGAACCGCTCCCCTTGGGACCCCTCGGCCTGAGCCTGCGGAGAGGGCTTCTCCTGCCGCAGCATCGCGTCCACGTCGTGCTGCTGTAAGCCTTCGCCGTGCCTCTGCGGCCCGCCGAGTGGCGGGCTCTCTTCGAGGGCCACCCGTTGTATCTCGGTCGTGAGCGCGTCGACCTTATGGGCGATGTCCTCCACGCCCCAGATCTCGATCATGGCGTTGATGCGCTGCTCGATGTGGTTGAGCGCCCGTACCACCTTGCCGGTCCGCTGCCCGGTGATGTCTTGGAACGAGCAGGCGGTGTAGATGTCGATGGCGCGGTGATCGAGCTTGTCGCAATCTTCTTCCGCCGCGAGTCCCTTCTCCCGAAGCGTCCAGGCGACCTCCTGGATGTCCTCCGCGGCCGACAGGATGTCCGAGGTGGCCCTCTCGGTCGCCTCGACGATGTGGTCGAGCTCTTCCGTCGCGTCGCTGAGCTGCTTGTCGAACTGCTGCGGCGGGCGGAGCTGGGCGATCTCGCGCCGCGTGCGGGCGATCGCCTCGCTCATCTCCACGAGCTCGGTCAGCACCGTGAGGAAGCCCGCCCGGCGCTGCGGCTTGAGCACGGCCGTTTCCAGCCTGGCGATGGCATCGAGCAGCAATTGCGTCTCGGGCGTCCGGTTCCGCCGCAGGTACTCGGCGAGAAACCAGCGTCCGAGCGGGGTATCGCGCAGCGTCGCCTCGAGGGCGGCATAATCCTCCGCCAGTCCCTGCTGGACCGGCGTGCGTTTTCGCTGCAATGGATCGGTGCCGTCTGGGACGCGTTCCGGCATGGTGATGTCGAGGCTATCTGATTCGAAGTCGGCGCCGAACGTAACAGCCCAGGGCAAGAGATTCGTTAACTTCTATGGCAAACGACGCGTCCGCGACTGTCGCACGGCGCCGCCTGTCCTGGCGGCTGGGCCTGCTCTACGCCGCACTGTTTCTGGTGGTCGGGTTCAACATGCCCTACCTGCCGGTCTGGCTAAAATGGCGGCATCTCAATGCCGACCAGATCGCGCTCCTGCTCGCGGCGCCGCTTTACATCCGCATCGTCGTCACGCCGGCGATCGGCTTCCTGGCCGACCGCATGGGCGGGCGCCGCGCCATTCTCATCGCGCTCACCTGGGGATCGCTCGGCTCGTTCGTCCTACTTTGGCTATCGGACGGCTTCTGGCAGATGCTGCTCGCCGTCGTCCTGCTCGCCATGAACTGGACGACGGTGATGCCGCTGGTCGAGACGGCGGCCGTAAGCGGCATCCGCACGAGCGGCATCGACTATGGACGGGTGCGGCTCTGGGGCTCGCTCAGCTTCATCTGCGCGAGCCTCGGTGGCGGTCTCGCCATCCAGGTTGCCGGTCCCGGCGCCGTGCTGCCGCTTATCTTGGGCGCAGGCGCGCTGCTGGTGCTCGGCGCGTATTTGGTGCCTCGCGACCTCAAAGCCGGGGCAGGGCGCGTGGGGCTGCGGCGCCTCAAGGCACGGGATGCGTTCGCGCTCGCCCATTCGCCGCTCTTCCTTCTGTTCCTGCTCGCCGTCAGCCTCATCCAGGGAAGCCACTCGCTCCTTTATGCGTTCGGGTCGCTCCATTGGCACGCCCAAGGTTTCTCCGGCGGCACCATCGGTGTGCTGTGGTCCGTCGGCGTCATTGTTGAGATCGCTTTGTTCGCGGTTTCCGGCCGGGTCATCGCGCAGGCGGGCGCGGCGCGCCTCATGACGTTGGCTGGGGTCGCAGCCGTCGTACGCTGGGGCTTCTTGGCCATCGACCCGCCGCTCTGGGCGACGGCGCTGCTCCAGACCCTGCATGCCATGAGCTTCGGCGCGACCCATCTGGCCACCATTCATTTTCTGACCCACGCGGTGCCGGAGGATCGCGCCGCGACGGCGCAAGGGCTCTACTCCTCGGTCGTCGCCGGACTCGCCATGGGCACGGTCACCTTGGCCTGCGGTCCGCTCTACCGGCTACTTGGCGGCGAGGCCTATGGCGTGATGGCGCTGCTCGCGCTGGTCGGCACGGGGGCTGCCTTTCTGCTGAGCCGGCGCTGGCATGGCGGCACCGTCGTCGGCGCGGTCGATCCTGTAAGGCTACCGTCAGCCTAGGCGGCTATTCGCCACGCTCACCGACCATCGTACCTCCGCATTTTTGGCGTTGATCGGAGTCAACGACAGGCGCGGTGGGGCGACTACGATTCCGGCCAACCGGAAGGAGGCTGCTATGACGAAATTGAGCGCGCTCCTGGTTGCGGCAATGCTGGCGACCGCCACGTCGCCGGCCTTAGCCCAAAATGATCAACACATGATGGGCGACCTCAACCAAGGCATGATGGGCAAGGGCGCCCAGGGTCAGGGCATGATGGGCGGTCCAGGCCAAGGCAAAGGCATGATGGGTAAAGCCGGCTGTCCGATGATGGGTATGATGGGCCACGGCATGATGCATGGCGGCATGATGCATTCGCGCCCGATGATGGAAGCGCGCCTCGCCTACACCAAAGCCGATCTCGAGATCACCGATGCGCAGATGGACGCCTGGAACGCTTATGCCGACGCGGTCAGAAAGCGCCATGCCGCCATGGAAGGCGTGCGCGCCGACATGATGAAGGCCATGCAGAGCGGCACGGCCGTCGAGCGCCTCGATGCGGGAATCAAGGCGACGGAGGCCAGGCTCGACAGTCTGAAGGCCATGAAGCCAGCGACCGAAGGCCTTTACGCCGTGCTCACGGACGAACAGAAGCAAAAGGCCGACAAGCTCCTGGGCGCCAGCTGCCACATGATGTGAAGGCCGGAGGCACGATGAGTAGCTATCACTTCTCCAAGACCCTCGACATGCCGT
>CAZHCN010000158.1:3053-5491 GCA_964530895.1 uncultured Methyloceanibacter sp.
AAGGCCGGAGGCACGATGAGTAGCTATCACTTCTCCAAGACCCTCGACATGCCGTTCGACCGGGCCGTCGACCGCGTGATCGACGCGTTGAAGGCGGAAGGCTTCGGCGTCCTCACCGACATCGACGTCGCCGCCACCATGAAGGCGAAGCTCGGCGCCGATTTTCGTCCCTACCGCATCCTGGGTGCGTGCAATCCCAAGCTCGCCCATCGTGCCCTCGAGCTCGAGGACAAGATCGGCACCATGCTGCCGTGTAACGTCATCGTGCAGGAGCATGACGGCGGCGGCGTCGAGGTCTCGGCCGTCGATCCGGTCGCCTCGATGCAGGCGATCGACAATCCAGGGCTCGCCGACGTCGCGCAGGAGGTGCGAGGCAGGCTCAAGCACGTGGTGGAGAGCCTTTGAGCGTCAGCCCCACACCTCCGGCGGGGGCGGAAAGATCATTCCGCCCTCGTAGGTGAGCCCCGGCACGCGGTCGCGTTCGAGCAGCAACGGTCCGTCGAGATCGACATAGTCCGCGTCCTGCGCCAGGAGGAAGGCGGGCGCCATGGCGAGCGACGTTGAGACCATGCTCCCCACCATGATCTTGAGACCGAGCGCGCGGGCTTCCGCCGCCGTGAGCAGGGCCTCGGTCAGACCGCCCGTCTTGTCGAGCTTGATGTTGACCGCATCGTAGCGCCCCGCGAGGGATGCGAGGGAGGCGCGGTCGTGCACGGACTCATCCGCACAGACTGGGACGGACCGCGCAATGTCCGCCAGGATGCGGTCGCTGCCGGCAGGGAGGGGCTGCTCGACAAGCTCCACGCCGGCCTCGGCCGCGATCGCGAGAAGCGACTCGGTTTCATGCGCTTGCCAGGCCTCGTTCGCATCGGCGATGAGCCGGGCTTCGGGCAGGGCGGTCCGGACGGCCAAGAGACGCTCCGCGTCGCCATCGCCGCCGAGCTTCAGCTTGAGCAGGGGAAAGCCACGCGCTGTCGCGGCCTGCTTGGCCATGGTCTCCGGCGCGGCAAGCGAGATGGTGAAAGCCGTGGGGACGGCATGGAGCGGTGGGAGGCCGGCCAACGTCGCGGCGCGCGTGCCCGTCCGCTTGGCTTGCAGATCCCACAGGGCGCAGTCGAGCGCGTTGCGCGCCGCACCGGCCGGCAGCAGGGAGGCAAGCCCGGCGCGGGTGAGGCCCTGGGCAAGCGCCGCCCTGCACCGTTCGATGGCGTCGACCACGCCCTCCACGCTCTCGCCGTAGCGGGCGTAAGGCACGCATTCCCCGCGGCCGGTATGGACGCCGTCCCCGACCTTGGCCACCACCACGAGGGCCTCGCGCTTGGACCCCCGGGCGATGGTGAAAGACCCCCGGATCGGCCAGCGCTCCACGGCCACCTCAAGGCGCAGAGGGGGGCCTCCAGGGTCATTCAAGGCCATTAAGCTCGTCCGAGGGAGCCGCCATAACACCTTTATTTCTCCCGTGTTTTCGTTCAAAACGTAAGCACTCAAAGTGGCGTCGGCGCCCCATAGCGTAAAGTACGAGCAAAGCTAAGCCCTTCCATGCTCAAGCGCGACCATCAGCTCGTCCTGCCGACCCAAGCCCGCGCCCCCGGCTTCCGTGTCGAGCTCAGAGGAACCACCTTTCGCCTTATCGCCACCGGCGCGTGGACGGTGGCGGAAGCCGCCGACCTGGACAAGGCGCTGAAGCGCCTTCGCGTGCCGATCCCGCCGACGCCCGACTTCACCGGCGAGATGGACATTGCCGGCATCGCCGAGATCGACACCGCAGGCGCCTTGCTCCTCCAGCGCACGGCAAGTGCCTGGCAGAAGGGCGGCTTGCGCACCCGTTACCGCGGCGCCACCGAGAGCTTCCGCATTCTCATCGAGGAGGTGCATCGCCGCGGGCACGCCCAGCGGCCCGAGATCGAGAAGATCCACCCGTTCGAGAAAATGGTCGAGGACGCCGGCAAGGCGGTGACCGGTGCCGGGCGCGACGCGGTCCAGCTCACGGCGTTCCTCGGCGAGGTGACCGCCGCGTTTTGGCGCATGCTCAAGCAGCCCTGGCGCTTCCGTCCGATCTCCTTCTTCCACCATCTCGACCATGCGGGGCTTCGGGCGGTGCCGATCATCGCGCTGATCTGCTTCCTGATCGGCGCCGTGGTCATGCAGCAAGGCGTGGTGCAGCTCAGGCCGTTCGGCGCCGAGCCGTTCGCCGTCAACATGGTCGCCATCCTGGCCTTGCGGGAGGTCGGCATCCTGCTCACCGCCATCATGGTGGCGGGCCGCTCGGGCTCGGCCTTCACCGCCGAGATCGGCTCCATGAAGATGCGCGAGGAGATCGACGCCATGCGGACGCTCGGCATCGATCCCATGGATACGCTGGTCCTGCCGCGCGTGCTCGCGCTCGTCGTGGCGCTGCCGCTTCTCACCTTCCTCGGCGACATCATGGGGCTTGCCGG
>CAZHCN010000159.1:0-5430 GCA_964530895.1 uncultured Methyloceanibacter sp.
GGCGGCGATCGAGGCGGTGGCCGAAGTCGGCAATCCGACCGTCGTTGCGACATTGACCGTGGTGGCGGCGCTCCTGCCCATGCTGTTCGTGTCCGGCCTGATGGGGCCGTATATGGCGCCGATCCCGGCCAATGCGTCGGCCGCCATGCTGTTCTCGTTCTTCGTCGCCGTGGTCATCGCGCCGTGGCTGATGCTGCGGCTCAGCCCGGCGGGGCGTCCGCTGCACGAGCATGAAGCGGCGCACGGGGAGGGCCTTCTCGGCCGGCTGTATCGCCGCTTCGCCGCGCCCATCGTGCGCTCGCGCCGGAGCGCCTGGATCTTCCTGATCGCGGTCGGCCTGGCGACTTTGGCCGCGTGCATGCTGTTCGTCACCAAGAGCGTGACCGTGAAGCTGTTGCCGTTCGACAACAAGTCGGAGCTGTCCGTGGTGGTCGATCTGCCCGAAGGCGCGCCGCTTGAGGACACCGAGCGGACGCTGTTTTCCATTGCCGACGTGGCGCGGGCGCTCCCCGAAGTCGAATCGATCGAGACCTATGCCGGCACGCCGGCGCCGTTCAATTTCAACGGGCTGGTCCGTCACTATTATATACGCGAGGCGCCCGAGCTCGGCGAATTGCACCTCAATCTCGCCCCGCGCAGCGCGCGTGACCGGTCGAGCCACGAAATCGCGCTCGATCTGCGGAGCCGCCTGGACAAGGTGAAGCTGCCGAAGGGCACGGTTGCGCGCGTGGTCGAGGTGCCGCCGGGGCCGCCGGTTCTGGCCACGCTGCTCGCCGAGGTCTATGGGCCAGACTCCAAGACCCGCCGCGCCGTGGCCGCCGAGGTGAAGAAGATCTTCGCCTCGGTGCCCTATATCGTCGACATCGACGATTCCATCGGCGAGTCGCGGCCGCGCTTGCGCATCTCCATCGACCAGGATCGCCTCGAGTTCTTCGGCGTCGAGCAGAGCGACGTCTACGATACGATCAAGGCGCTGCTCGGCGGCACCACGGTCGGCTACTCGCATCGCGGCGAAGACCGCAATCCCATCGAGATCACGGTCCGGCTGCCGAAACGCAACCTGTCCTGGAGCGAGCTGCTCGCCTCGACACCGGTCCCGGCCAACAGCGTCCCCGGCAATAAGGGTGTCGTGGAGCTCGGCGACGTCGTTCGCGTGACGGAGGAGGCGGGTTCGCCGACGATCTTCCGCCGCGACGGGCGCTTCACCGACATGGTGATGGCGGAGCTCGCCGGCGCCTACGAGGCCCCGATCTACGGCATGCTCGACGTCGACAAGAAAATCGAAGACCACGATTGGGGTGCGCTCGGGACGCCGACCGTCCGGTTCCACGGCCAGCCCGAGGATGAATCGAAGCCTGTCGTCCTGTGGGACGGCGAGTGGGAGATCACCTACGTGACCTTCCGCGACATGGGGGCCGCCTTCATGGTTGCGATCATCGGCATCTACATCCTCGTGGTCGCGCAGTTCGGCAGCTTCAAGCTACCGCTCGTAATCCTCACGCCGATTCCGCTCACGCTGATCGGCATCGTGCTGGGCCATTGGCTGTTCAAGGCGCCGTTCACGGCAACATCGATGATCGGTTTCATCGCCCTTGCCGGCATCATCGTGCGGAACTCGATCCTGTTGGTCGACTTCATCCGCCATGGCGCAGGGCACGGCAAGACCTTGCGCGAGATCCTGCTGGAAGCGGGCGCCGTCCGCTTCAAGCCGATCCTCTTGACGGCGCTCGCCGCCATGATCGGCGCGGCGACCATCTTGGTCGATCCCATCTTCCAAGGTCTCGCCATCTCGCTGCTCTTCGGTCTCGCCTCCTCGACCTTGCTGACCGTCCTGGTGATCCCGGCGATCTACGTCGTCCTGCGGGATGCGGACCGGGTCGTGGGGGAATCGGCGAGGGCCTAGCGGCGGTCCAGGTCGAGCTTGAGGAAGTGCGTCGCGCACGAGATGCAAGGATCGTAATTGCGCACGGTCTGCTCGCAGCGGTGGCGCAGATCGTCCTCGGGCAGATCGAGGAACCCGCCGATGAAGGTCACGAGGTCTTCCTCGATGGTTGCCTGATTCTGCGACGTGGGCGGCACGATCTGCGCTTCGGCGATCGTGCCGTCTTCTTCCAGGCGGTAGCGGTGGTAGAGCAGACCGCGCGGCGCCTCGGTTGCGCCGTAGCCGACGCCGGCCCGCGGCTCGACCGGAATGGCCGGCCGGTCCGGCTCCTCATACGCCTCGATGAGCCTGATCGCTTCATCGCAGGCGTAAAGCACCTCGACGGCGCGGACGATGATGCTGCGATAGGGGTTGGTGCAGGTCGGGCCCAGGCCGGCCGCCTTCGCCTTCTCTTGTGCGAGCGGTGAGAGGCGTTCGAAGTTCAGATTGTAGCGGGCGAGCGGACCGCACAGATAGGCACCGCCGCCGCGAAGCTGCGACCGTAACGCCGTCGTGCGTGGAAGATGGCTCTCCTCGAAATGCGCGTCATAGTCGCGTGGCGCAATATCGAGCCCGCGGTTCGAGGCGATGCGGCCCATTGCAAGCGGATATTCTCCCGCGCCCTGAAGCGCCACAAAGGTGTAATCGCGCTCCCGGTCCGGAAAGTCGAAGCCCGACAGCCAGTCGATGGTCTCGACGGCTGCCTCCCGCGCCCATTTGAGGCTGTCTGCAAGGTCTGCCAATTCCCGCTTTCGCGGGACGCGGTAGAAGCCGCCGACGCGGACATTGATGGGATGGATCTCCCGGCCACCGAGCACCGACATGATCTCGTTGCCGATCCGCTTCAACTCGAGTCCACGACGCACCGCGTCGCCGTGGTCCTGGGCCATGTCCATCCCGCTCGCGTAGCCGAGGAAGTCGGGCGCGTGCAGCATATAGATGTGCAGGCTGTGGCTCCCGATCCATTCGCCGCAATAGAGGAGGCGCCGGAGGTCGCGCAACGGTCCATCGACGGTGACACCGAAAGCATCCTCCATGGCGTGGACGGCGCTCATCTGATAGGCGACGGGGCAGATGCCGCAAATACGCGCGGTGATATCAGGCACTTCGCTGAAATCCCGGCCGCGCAACAGAGCCTCGAAGAAGCGCGGCGGCTCGAAGATGTTCAGTTCCGCGGACCGAACCTCGCCGTCGCGCACCACGACCTTGAGCGCCGCCTCGCCCTCGACCCGGGCGAGATAATCGACCGTTATCGTCTTATGGATTGTCTTATGGCTCATGACGCTCGCTTTCCTCGCGGAAGGCCGGCGCGTCGGCATTGAAGGTGCGATAGATGCGCTCGAGCGCGAGGTTATTCATGCCGAGAGTGTTGAGCCAAGCGCTGAGAGAGAGCGTGTTCGGCGATTCCATGGGGCCGTAGCACCCGTAGCACCCGCGATTATAAGCCGGGCAGATCGCGCCGCACCCGGCATGCGTGACCGGCCCGAGGCAGGGCGTGCCGTGGGCGACCATCACGCAGAGATTGCCGGCGATCTTGCAATCCATGCAGACGCTGTGTGGCGGCACCCCCGGCCGGCGCCCGGCGAGAAACGCCGAGATCACCTCGAGCAGCTGGCGCTTGTTGATGGGGCAGCCGCGCAGCTCGAAATCGACTTTGACGTGGTCGGCAATCGCCGTCGAGGTCGCCAACGTCTTTACATACTCCGGCTGCGCATAGACGATGGCCGCATATTCTTTCACGTCGGCGAAGTTGCGCAGCGCCTGGATGCCGCCTGCGGTCGCGCACGCGCCGATAGTGACAAGCCGGTCGGAGCGCTCGCGGATATCGTGAATGCGCTCGGCATCGTGCGGCGTGGTGACCGAGCCCTCGACCAGGGAGAGGTCATAGCGGCCGCGGATCGCCCCACGCGTGGCTTCCGGGAAATAGGCGATGTCGATGGCGCCCACGATGGTCAAGAGCTCGGTCTCGCAATCCAGCAGGCTGAGCTGGCAGCCGTCGCAGGAGGCGAACTTCCAAACCCCGAGCCTTGGCTTGCGCTGTGACACCTCAGAGTTCCTTCACGGGGAGCAGATGCCGGACCCGATCGTAGCGGAACACGGGTCCATCCCGGCATACGAAGACGGGGCCGAACTGGCAATGGCCGCAAAACCCGACGGCGCATTTCATGTTGCGCTCCATGGAGAGGTAGATGCCCTCATCGGCAACACCGGCATCCTGAAGCGCGGCGACGGCGAAGCGCATCATAATCTCCGGGCCGCATACGAGCGCGATGGCATTGCGCGGATCGAAGGTCGCATGTGGGATCAGTGTCGTGACAACGCCAACATGCCCGTGCCAGGGGGCAGTCGCATGATCC
The DNA here is from genome assembly GCA_964530895.1 of uncultured Methyloceanibacter sp. Taxonomy (GTDB): domain Bacteria; phylum Pseudomonadota; class Alphaproteobacteria; order Rhizobiales; family Methyloligellaceae; genus Methyloceanibacter. Next base: position 4,279 of record CAZHCN010000159.1, read on the forward strand.
GCGGTGACCTCGACTTCGAGATCCAAATCTGCTGTGCCAGCTCTCGAGCTCGTCGCGATATAGGATATCGTCGGGGCTGCGCGTGCCGTAGAGGATTACGATGTCGCCGTAACGCTCGCGTTCGTTGATCAGGTGATAGATCAGTGAGCGCAGCGGCGCGAGGCCAACCCCACCCGCCACGATAACCACGTCGCGACCATTCATCTCAGCCATCGGCCAGCCCACGCCGAAAGGACCCCGTAAGCCCAGCGCGTCGCCGGGCTTGAGCTGCGTCAGTGCGGCGGAGACGGCGCCAACGGCTCGCACCGTATGTACGAGGACTGGCTTGCTCGGATCGCCGCTCATGCTGATCGGCACTTCGCCGATGCCGAAGGCCATCATCATGTTGAACTGACCAGGCACGTAGCTCCCGGCGGAGAACGCCTCGTCATCCAGATCGAGCGTCCACGTGTCGGGCCCATCGAGCCGACTCTGACGCACGCGGGCGGTGCGCGGCACCATGATGTCGTCGGCGGTCCCCGTACTTTGAGCTTCAGACTTTGGTGCCATAGACATCCAGAAGTTGCAGGCGAGTGGCCTTGAGGCGTTGCACCATGATCGGCATGAAGCGCATCATCATCTCGTAGCCGAAATCGTGGTCTTCATCGCACTTCTCCCGGAGGCAGGCGGCATTCACGGTGATGGTGCGCGTGAGCTCGACGGCTCTGCCGTCGCAAGTGACCCGGTATGGCGGCACGATCCAGGACACGCCGAGGATCTCGCCCGCGCGCACCGTCTGGAAGGTGATGGAGCCGCGCTCCGGCGCCTTGATCTCGAGCGCCACCTTGCCGTGGCGAAGAAGATAGAAGTGGTTGGCCGGGTCGCCTTCGTGGAACACGTAGCTGCCGGCCTCGAACTGCTCGGCCGTGGCGCAGTCGGCGATCAGGTCACAATAAGCGTCACCTAATCCCTTGAAGAAGGGATGCTCCTTGACGATACGCGGCAGATCTTCCGTTGTTGTGTCGGTCATTGAGGCTCGCTCTCCCGGATCGCGCGCACCTCTTCGGTGATGTCGATCCCAACCGGACACCAGGTGATGCAGCGGCCGCAGCCGACGCAGCCGGAACTGCCAAATTGATCGACCCATGTGGCAAGTTTATGGGTCATCCATTG
>CAZHCN010000160.1:0-5426 GCA_964530895.1 uncultured Methyloceanibacter sp.
GCAAATCCGCGCCCCGCTCCAGGAGGTGGCTGGCGAAGGCGTGGCGCAGCACGTGCGGCGAGACCCGCGCCGGATCGAGATTGGCGGCGAGCGCGAGCGCCTTCAACTCCTGGCCGAAACGTTGCCGGGTCAGGTGCTGGGCGCCGTCGCCGCTGGGGAACAGCCACGCAGACGTGCCCCGTCCGGTCTCGGCCTCTTTCATTGCCGCGATGTGGGTGGCAAGCGCCTCGCGCGCCGCCCCGTTGAGCGGCACGAGCCGCTCCCGCCCGCCTTTGCCCTTGATAGTCAAGACCCGATCGTCGGCCGCCAGCACGTTGCGGGGGAGCGCGATCAACTCCGACACCCGCAAGCCCGAGGCATAAAGCGTCTCGAGCAGCGCGTAGAGCCGCAAAGCCCGCCGTCGCGCCGCGCCGTCCGCGGTCTCGCAGGCTGCCTTCGCCGTGTCGATCAACGCCTCCACCTCGGCCAGCGACAGGATCTTCGGCAGCGGCCGGCCGAGCTTCGGGCTGTCGATCGCCGAACTGGGATCGTCGGCCCGCAAGCCTTCGCCCAAGAGGAAGCGGAAGAACTGGCGGATGGCCGAGAGCTTCCGTGCCCGCGAGGTGGGGGCCAAGCCCTTCTTGGCGAGACTTTCGAGATAAGCGCGCAGATGATCGGCGGAGGCCTTGCGGACGCTTACTCTTTTCGCGGCGAGAAAGGCGAGAAATTCGGAGATGTCCCGCGTATAGGCCTCGAGCGTATGGGCCGCGGCGCCCCGCTCGGCCGTCAGCATGTCGAGAAAGAGGCCCAGATCGGAGGCGCCTTCGCCCTTGGATGAGCCCCGCGCCGCAGCCACGGCCTCTAAGCTCCTTCGCCGCGCGGGACAGGCAGCGTGGCCCGGCCCAGGCGAGCAAGACCCCGGTAAAGAGGCCTATTCCGGGCCTCCCAGGTCTGGCGGGGCTCCCGTATCTCCTGCGGCTCCCGCGTCCGCGCGTGGAACCCGGTAGGCGTTGACGTCTGGCCCGGTCGAGGCCGTCGAGTCCGCCTCGTTGAGCGGGTGCGCCTTGACGTTGCGCAGAGCTTTGCTGATTTCCTTAGGCTGTGGCTGAAAATATTCGGCGAGCACATAGAGACTTCCAGCGACGACACCGACGATCGTCCCTAAAACCATGAGGAAACGAAACAGTGTTGGCATCGAGCCGCCCCGCCTATCCTAACCGTCTATTAGTCCCGAACAGGGCGGTATTATGACTCAAAACCAGGGAGCGCCTTAACCCCTACAATCGGATCATGGACGATTCGACACTGCCCTGTCAGCATTGGGAATATAGTACACCCCTTCTTCGAAGATGACCCTACGCTTGGCTGAACATAACAAGGACGATCGCGAGCGGAAGCTGGCGGAGATCCGCCAATCCTTGGGCGGGCGCTCGATCGTGCTCATCGGCCTGATGGGCGCCGGCAAGACCGCCGTCGGGCGGCGGCTCGCCAATTGGCTCGACCTGCCCTTCACCGACGCCGACAGCGAGATCGAGGAAGCCGCCGGCCAGACCATCACGGAGATCTTCGCCGAGCATGGCGAGGCCTATTTCCGCGAGGGCGAGCGAAAGGTCATCGCCCGGCTCTTGGAGGGCGGCCCGCAGGTTCTTGCCACCGGTGGCGGGGCCTATATGAACAGCGACACCCGGGCGGCGATCAAGGCACGCGGCATCTCGATCTGGCTCAAGGCGGATTTGCGCGTGCTCCTCAAGCGCGTGGGGCGGCGCGACCACCGGCCCCTTCTCACCGTCGGCGATCCGGAGGCCGTGATGAAGAAACTGATGGCCGAGCGCGCGCCCATCTATGCCGAGGCCGATATCGTCGTAGAAAGCCGCGACGTGCCCCATGATGTCATCGTCGGCGCCGTGGCCGATGCACTCGCCGCCAAGCTCGGCTGCGACGCCGTGCCCGCCCGGGGCGCCCAGCCGGCCAAGCACGGCCGCAAGAAGGTACAGTGATGGGCGCCAGGACAGTCACGCTCGACCCGGTGGGGGCCGAGACCACGATCGAGGTGCCGCTGCCCGAGCGGCGCTACGCCATCGTCATCGGCGAGAGCCTCATAGGGTCTGCCGGCGAACGCCTGGCCGCCGCCCTGCCCCGCGCCCGCTTCGCCGTGGTGAGCGACAAGACCGTGGCAGAGCTTCATCTTGCTCCGCTGAAAGCGAGCCTCGAAGAGCAAGGGCTGTTCCTCGGCTCGGCCGTCGTGGCACCGGGCGAAGCGAGCAAGAGCTTCCCCGTGCTGGCCAAGCTTTGCGAGACGCTGCTCGAACTCGGCGTCGAGCGGGGCGATTGCGTCATTGCCCTTGGTGGTGGCGTGGTAGGCGACCTCGCCGGCTTCACCGCCTCCATCCTGCGCCGCGGCGTGCGCGTGGTGCAAATGCCGACGACACTGCTCGCCCAAGTCGACTCTTCCATCGGCGGCAAGACCGGCATCGATACCAAGCAAGGCAAGAACCTGATCGGCACGTTTCATCAGCCGAGCCTCGTGCTCGCCGATGTCTCGGCGCTGTCGACGTTGAGCAAACGGGAGTTTCGCGCGGGCTACGCCGAGGTGGTGAAATACGGGCTGCTCGGCGATGCGCCGTTCTTCGCCTGGCTCGAGCAGAACTGGGGCGACGTGTTCGCAGGCCAAGACGGCAAGCGCCGCCACGCCGTGGAGACGAGCGCCCGCGCCAAGGCGGAGATCGTCGTCGCCGACGAGCGCGAGGAGAGCGGCCTGCGCGCGCTGCTCAATCTCGGTCACACCTTCGGCCACGCCCTCGAAGCCTTCGCCGGTTACTCCGACCGCCTGCTGCACGGCGAGGCCATCGCCATCGGCATGCGTCTCGCTTTCACCTATTCCGTCGCGCAGGGTCTCTGCCCAGCCGAGGATGCCGCCCGCGCGGTCAAGCATTTCACTGACGTAGGGCTTCCCACCGAGATCGCCGCCATTCCGGGTGAGGCGCCCACGACCGGAGAGCTCTTGCGCCTCATGGCCCAGGACAAAAAGGTGAAGGGCGGCAAGCTCGCGCTCGTGCTCGTGCGCGGCATCGGCCAAGCCTTCGTCGAGAACGACGTCTTGATGGAGCCTTTGACCGACTTCCTGAAGCGGGAGTGCGCACACCGATGACCTTAGCGCTCGGCATCACGCTCGGCGCCATTCTCGGGCTGCTTATCCTTTCAGCCTACTTCTCGGGCGCCGAGACGGCATTGACCGCCGCCTCGCGCGCCCGCATGCATACGCTCGAGGAAGACGGCAACAAACGCGCGCGCATCGTCAATCGCCTGCTGCTCACGCGCGAGCGCCTGATCGGCGCGATCCTCTTGAGCTACAACCTCGCCAACATCGCGGCGTCCGCGTTGGCGACGAGCGTGCTTCTCAAGATTTTCGGCGATGCCGGCGTGGCTTACGCCACCATCGTCATGACCGTGCTGGTCGTGCTGTTCGCCGAGGTGCTGCCGAAGACCTACGCCATCGTCAACGCAGACCGCATGGCTCTCGCCGTCGCGCCGGTCATCCGCTTCGTCGTGGTCGTGCTCGCGCCGGTGACCGCCGCCATGCAGTTCCTGGTGCGCCAGACCTTGCGCCTGTTCGGCATCTCGGTGAGTCCAGACACTGAGGTTCTCTCGGCACACGAAGAGATCCGCGGCGCCATCGAGCTGCATCACAAGGAAGGCGGCGTGGTGAAGCTCGACCGCGACATGCTCGGCGGCGTGCTCGACCTGCGCGAGCTCACCGTGTCCGATATCATGGTGCACCGGACCAACATGGATGCCATAGACGCCGAGCTCCCTACCGGCGAGATCGTCGACGCCGCACTGAAGAGCCCGCACACGCGGCTGCCGCTATGGCGCGGCGAGCGCGAGGAGATCGTCGGCGTTCTCCACGCCAAGACGCTGCTGCGCGCGCTGCGAGAATCCAAGGGTGATCCGAGCAAGATCGACGTCATGGCACTTGCCACGCCGCCTTGGTTCGTGCCCGACACCACGACGCTGAAGGATCAGCTCAACGCTTTCCTGAAGCGCAAGGCTCACTTCGCCATCGTCGTCGACGAGTACGGAGAGGTGATGGGGCTGTTGACGCTCGAGGACATCATCGAGGAGATCGTCGGCGACATCACCGACGAGACCGACATCGCCGCGGCGCTCGCCAAGTCGCAACCCGACGGCTCGTTGATCGTCGACGGCCTGGTGCCCATTCGCGACGTGAACCGCCTCATGGACTGGGACCTGCCCGAGGAGGAGGCGACCACGGTGGCGGGGCTCGTGATCCACGAGGCGCAGACCATTCCCAACCCGGGCCAAGCCTTCACCTTCCACGAGTTCCGCTTCGAGGTCTTGCGGCGGCACAGGAACCGCATCACGAGCCTGCGGGTGACACCTCTCGACAAGGTCCCCCGCGCCAAGGCGAAGGAAAGCACGACCTCATGAGGCCCGCGCGCCCTCCCTGGGGCTGAGCGCCGTAATCGCGAGCGCATGGATCTTGCCGGCAAGCTCCTCGGCGAGCACTTCGTTCACCATGCGGTGACGCTCCACCCGCGACTTGCCGTCGAAGGCCGCCGACACCACTTTAATGCTGAAATGGCTCTCGCCGCTGCCGGGCGAGCCGGCATGGCCGGCGTGGTGATGGGAGTCGTTCACGACGTCGAGCGCCTCGGGCGCGAAGGCTCGCGTCAACTTTTCTCTGATTGAATTCTCAACGGTCATGCTTGGAGATCCTCGACAGGGGTTTTGCGCATGCGCCGGGCGCTTAACCGCCCAGACTATCGCCTTTGTCATCGTGGAGCCATTCTTGTTGTGACGAATACTGCTTCCCATAATGCGGATTCCATGAAGCTCGACTCCAAGTTTTTCGATCGCCTGCGCGTCAAGCCTGACGAGAACCGTCTGCTGCGCGAGGCCTGCCCCGCATGCGAGTGGGAGGGCTGCAACGAGCCCGGCCTCTACCCGGCGCCCAAGGGCCGGGGTCTGGAAGGGCAGTACCACCGTTACTGCCTCGATCATGTGCGCGAGTACAACAAGGGCTACAACTATTTCTCCGGGCTTCCCGACGAGGAGGTAATCCAGCACCAGAAGAGCGATGCTGTCGGCCACCGCCCCACCTGGTTCGTGGGCGTGAACTCGTCCTCAAGGAACCGCACCAAGCGTGGCAGGCCGGCTGGCTATGCGTACCGCTTTGACACCCAGGACTCTTTCGGCCTGTTCGGCGAGCATGCGCCGGGGGGCCAGAAACCGGGTGCGGCACCGCGCCGCCCCCTGAAGCGGCTGGAGCGGAAAGCGCTGCGCCAGCTCAATCTCGACGACAACGCCACCAAGGTGGACATCAAAACCCGCTTCAAAGAATTGGTTAAGCGCCTTCATCCGGATCACAACAAGGGCGACCGGTCCTCGGAGGACAAGTTGCGCGAAGTGATCCAAGCCTATAATTA
>CAZHCN010000161.1:0-5424 GCA_964530895.1 uncultured Methyloceanibacter sp.
CGGAAGCCCACAACTTCCGGGATCAGCATGGAGATCGGCTGGCCGAGCATCGCCGCTTCCGCCTCGATGCCGCCCACGCCCCAGCCGAGCACTGAGAGCCCGTTGACCATGGTGGTGTGGCTGTCCGTGCCGACCAGCGTGTCCGGGAACGCGACCTTCGTCTCCCCGTCCTCCGTCTTGGTCCACACGGTCTGGGCGAGATATTCGAGATTGACCTGGTGACAGATGCCGGTACCCGGCGGCACCACGCGGAAATTGTCGAACGCGCCGGCGCCCCAGCGCAGGAACGCGTAGCGCTCGCTGTTCCGCTCATATTCCTTGTCGACATTGACCTGGAACGCCATGCCGGAGCCGAAGGCATCGACCATCACCGAATGGTCGATGACGAGATCGACCGGCGCCAGCGGATTGATCTTGTGCGCATCGCCGCCGAGCGCCGTGACCGCATCGCGCATGGCGGCGAGATCGACTACAGCAGGGACGCCGGTGAAGTCCTGCATCAGGACCCGCGCCGGACGAAAAGCGATCTCCCGGTCGCTTCTTTTCTCTTTCAGCCAATCCGCGACCGCGCGGATATCGTCGGCGGTGACGGTTCGCCCATCCTCATGGCGCAACAGGTTCTCGAGCAGCACTTTGAGGGAGAACGGCAGCCGGCCGATGCCGTCGAGCCCGCCCGCCTCGGCCGCCTTGAGATCGAAATAGTCGTATGCGCGCTTGCCGACTTTGAGCGTGCGCCGGCATTTGAAACTGTCGAGCGAGGTCGTGGCCGCCGATGTCAATGAAGTCTCCTTCGAAGCCCCGAAAGTCGGGGTAGGTCCCAGCAAACGAGCATGCAAAGGCACGGCCAACCGGCCGCGAGAAGCGCCGTCCTCTCGCGCCAGGGCGTCCTTGGCTTTGGATGCGTGCTCGTGGGCCACTATAAAAGCCCTTGCGGCGACGAGACAATGACGCGAAGAGACGCCCCTAGCACCTCCTCGAAGCCCGGCCCGCCCACTTTTGCGCAAGATTCATGCAATTGCCCTTTACCGTCAGCCTCGCGGCCCACGATATCGCCTGTGAGCGGGGCGGCCGGACCCTGTTTCAGGGGCTGAGCTTCACGCTTGCGCCCGGCGAGGCGCTGCTCGTCAGCGGGCCCAACGGCGCCGGCAAGACGAGCCTGTTGCGGCAGCTGGCGGGCCTTCTGCCTTTGGCGGCCGGGCACCTCTCCGTCACCGGCGCGGAGCCGGACGTCCCCGTGGCCGAGCTCTGCCACGCAGTCGGCCACCTGAACGCCACCAAGACGGCGCTCACCGTGCGCGAGAACCTCGCCTTCTGGGCCGACTATCTGGGCGAAGGACACGGCGATCTCGCGGGCGCTCTTGCCGCCTTCGGGCTTGAGCCCCTCGCCGACTTTCCGGCCGGACTTCTCTCCGCCGGGCAGAAGCGGAAGCTCGCTCTGTCGCGCCTCTACGCCGCGCCCCGTCCGATCTGGCTCCTCGACGAGCCGTCCGTGTCCCTCGACGCACAGGCCGTGACGCGGCTCGACGCGGCGATCCGCGACCACTTGAAGGCCGGCGGCATCGCCATCGTGTCGACCCACGTGCCGCTCAAGACCAAGTTCGATCACGAACTCGCCCTCGGACCTAGGCGCGCCGCATGAGCACGGTCCGCGCCCTTCTTGTCCGGGACATCAAGCTCGCCTGGCGCGAGGGCGGCGCCGTCGGCGTGGCGCTCGGCTTCTATCTGATCGTTGTCGCCATCACGCCGCTCGGGCTCGGACCCGATCTCAATCTCCTCGCCCGCATCGCGCCCGGAATTCTTTGGGTCGGACTTCTGCTCGCAGCACTCTTGTCGGCGGGGCGCATCTTCGAGAACGACTACGAGGACGGCACGCTCGACGTGCTTGCGACAGGACCCGTTCCGCTGCCCGTCGTCGCGGGCGTGAAGTGTCTCGCACACTGGCTTTCCACGGGCATCCCCCTCGTGGTGCTCGCCCCGGTCCTCGGCCTCTTGCTCAATCTTCCCTTGAGCGCATTTCCCTCGCTCGTGCTCGCCATGCTGGCCGGCACGCCGGCGGTGAGCTTCATCGCCGGGATCGGCGCGAGCCTGACGCTAGGCTTGCGCCGCAGCGGCCTCCTGCTCGCGCTTCTCGTCATTCCGCTCTACGTGCCGATCCTGATTTTCGGGGTTTCCGCGGTCACCCCCTATGTGAGCGGGCCCAACTCCGTCTGGCCGCCGTTCTTAATCCTGTGCGCGCTGAGCCTCGCCAGCGTGGTGCTGGCGCCCATCGCCGCCGCGGCAGCGCTGCGCACGGCGCTTCGATAGGCCTCATTTGCGCTTCCTTTCCAAAGCCACTAGATCAGCCCCATGATCAGCCTCGCCAATCCCACCCGCTTTTTGAGCCTCGTCGACCGGGTCGTGCCCTGGCTCAGCGCGGTCGTGGTGATCCTGCTCGGCGTCGGCCTCTATTTGTCGCTTTTCGTGGCGCCGCCCGACTACCAGCAGGGCGAGACGGTCAAGATCATGTTCGTCCACGTGCCGGCGGCGTGGCTTAGCATGCTCGGCTACACGCTGATCGCCATCGCCGCGCTGGGCACGCTGATCTGGCGCCACCCCCTCGCCGACGTCGCCGCCAAGACCGCCGCCCCCATCGGCGCCACCTTCGCCTTCATCGCGCTGGTCACCGGCTCGCTGTGGGGCAAGCCCATGTGGGGCACCTATTGGGTCTGGGACGCGCGGCTCACGTCCATGCTCATTCTCTTCTTGCTCTATCTCGGGCTGATCGCCCTGTGGCAGGCCATCGAGGAGCCGGGCCGCGCTGGGCGCGCTGCTGCCATCCTCGGCCTGGTCGGCGCCATCAACATTCCCATCATCAAATTCTCGGTAGATTGGTGGAACACGCTGCATCAACCGGAGAGCGTGTTTCGCATGGGCGGCCCCACCATCGATCCGTCGCTGCTCACGCCGCTCTTTGTCATGGCGGCCGGCTTCACCGCTCTGTTCGTGCTGCTGCATCTCATCGCCATGCGCGCGGAGATCCTGCGCCGCCGCGTGCACGCGCTCCAGCAGACGCAAGTCGAGCATGCCGCTCTAGCCGAGGCCTAAAGCGAGACCCATGCTCGACCTCGGTACGCACGCAAGCTTCATCATCGCGGCCTACGCCGTGACGTTCGTCGCTGTTGGCGCCCTCGTGGCCGCAACCCTTGCCGACGATCGCGCCCAGCGGCGGAAACTCGCCGAGCTGGAGCGCCTCGGGATCCGGCGGCGCTCCGCCAGCCCCACCGTCAAGACCAGCCACTCGATCAAGACGACCACCAAGCCGAAAGCCGCAAGGGCGCCGGCGAAGCGCAAACCGGCAACGCCGCGAAAGACACGCTCATGACGGCAAAGACTGGAGAGGCAAAGCCGAAAGAGCCGAAGCGCAAAGTGGCAAAGTCGAAAAAAGCAAAGACCACAGAGAAGGCGCCGCAACCGCGCGCGGTGCGGCGCTGGGGCGTCGCGCTGCCCTTCGTCATCTTTGTCGGTCTTGCCGGCCTCTTCTGGTACGCGCTCCACACCGGCGACCCGTCACGGCTTCCCTCGGCGATGATCGGCAAGCCCGTCCCACAATTCACTCTTCCCCCGCTCGACGGGCTCAAGGGCGAAGACGGCGCCGCGGTGCCAAGCTTCAGCTCGACCGATCTCGCCGACGGCAAGCCCACGCTCGTCAACGTGTTCGCCTCGTGGTGCGTGCCGTGCCTGGAGGAGCATCCGACGCTTCTCGCGCTCGCCAAGGAGCCCGGCATCCGCATCTACGCCATCAACTACAAGGACGACCCGGATTCGGCACGGCGCTTCCTCGGCCGCTACGGCAATCCATTCGAGCGCGTCGGCATCGACACCACGGGCCGCACGGCGATCGACTTCGGCGTCTATGGGGTGCCGGAAACCTATGTGATCACGGCGAACGGCAAGATCGCCTACCGCCACGTAGGGCCGCTGACCGAACGGGCGATCAAAGAGAAGATCCTGCCGTTGATGCAGGCCGGCAAGAATTCTCCGCAAGGCTGACCGCCGGCTACTCGCCGTCGGCTCCGACGATCATGTTGAGGAATTCGAGAAAGTCCTGACGCTTGGTCGCCGGTAGATTGGCCAGCAGCCGCGTGTCCGCCGCCGCGGCCCCCGGCTGTGTATCGCGCAGTGCCTTGGCGCCTTGAGCGCTGAGCTTGATGGCATAGGCCCTGCCATCGTCTTTGGCGCGCCGGCGCTGGATCAGGCTGCGGCTCAACAGACGGGCGACGATATCGGCAAGCGTCGAGCGGTCGATACCCGTCCGGTCCACAAGCTCGGTCTGCGTGAGGCCTTCTTGCTCGGACACCGCCACGAGAACGGCGTATTGGCGTGGCGTGAGGCCGCCGGCCCGCGATTCCTCGGAAAAGATGTCCGCGGCCCGCTGCCCGGCCCGATGCAGCAAATGAGTCGCGGAGCGATTCAAGGGACTTCCAACCTTAACCATCATGCGAGCGCCACCCTATTTACTGCCCCCTGCCCGTCTTCGTGAGGGCATAGCGTCCGTCCTTTTACAACCCGGAGGCGGCATCAGTAAACGCCTGGTTGCACAGAAATGTCCCGCAAAATGAGGCACCTAGGCCGACCAAAGCTCCGCCAAACATATCTGAGGGCGCAATTATGGTTACAAGTAGACGCTTCCAAGTAGATCGGGCGTAACCTTGAGCAATTCGCCCGTTATTGGGAGGCCTCATCTTCGGGCACGCCGTAGCGCTGCATTAAGGGCACCTGGGCCGCGGCAAATAGAAATGTGATCGGCAGGAAGCCGAAGGCCTTGAAGCTGACCCAGGTATCGGTCGAGAAATTCCGCCACACGAACTCGTTCAGCACCGCCATGGCGATGAAGAACACGGCCCAGCGCAGCGTCAGCTTGCGCCAGCCTTCCTCGGTGAGATTGAACACGGGCCCGAACAGGAGCGCGAGCACGGGCTTGCCGGTGACGAGCCCCGCCAGGAGCAGCACGGCGAACATCGTATAGACGATGGTGGGCTTGAGCTTGATGAACGTGTCGTCGTGCAGATAGAGGGTGAGCCCGCCGAACACGAGCACGATGACGGCGCTGACCAGCGGCATCACCGGCACCTTGTGATAGCGCCACCATGCGAAGCCGAGCGACAAGACGGTCGCCGCCATGAAGGCGGCGGTGCCGGCGTAGATGCCGTAAATTGCGTTCCCGCCGAAGAACACGAGCAGCGGCCCAAGCTCGACCAGGAGCTTGGCGGCAACCGACCGCTCGGATTCCACCGGCTTCGCGGCTGAGGGCATCTCGTCGGGAGACCTCTCGCTTGAAGACTTCGCAGGCGTAGCCTTGTCGGCTGTCTCGATCTCAGGCGGCTGCATCATTCTCGCGTCCTGCTCCGGCGATGGCACGGGCGAAGTCGTGCGCATCGAACGGCT
>CAZHCN010000162.1:0-5379 GCA_964530895.1 uncultured Methyloceanibacter sp.
ATGTTGGCGCCGGTGCACTCGGCGACCTGGCCGCGCCAGTCGAGCATCACCGCGTCGGCGTAGCCTTCGCGCTCGGCGCGATGCTTCTCGATGGTGCAGATCATGTAGAGCCCGGCCGCCTTGGAGTGGACCGGCGCGGTCGCAGGATCGGGCCGGCGGTATTTGGCGAAGGTGAGCTTCAGCCCCGTCTCGCGCGCGGCCGGATCGAAATAGGCGCCCCAGTCCCACGCGGCGATGGCGACGTTGATGCGGGTCTTTTGCGCCGAGACCCCCATCTGCTCGCTGCCGCGCCAGGCGAGCGGGCGGACATAGGCATCGCTGAGCTTGTTGGCGCGCACGACCTCGCGCGCCGCCTTGTCGAGCTCGGCGACCGAGTAAGGCACCTGGAAGTCGAGGATCTCGGCGGACTTCAAGAGACGTTGATTGTGCTCGGTGAGCTTGAAGATCTCGCCGTCATAGGCGCGCATGCCTTCGAACACGGCGCTGCCGTAATGGAGTGCATGGGTGAGGAGATGAACGCGCGCATCCGACCATGGGATCAGCTCGCCATTGAACCAGATAAACCCGTCGCGCTGATCGTAGGTCGACATGGGCTCTCCTCCACGAGCAGGACCGGCCGTTCTTGAAGTTGCGGCCCCCGTCCCGAAACATCACACCGTCTCATACCACCGCCAACAGCAATTGCGCGAGCCGGCGGCGCGGCGTATCAAGGATCAATTAAGTCAACATGGCTGACATAAACCAAGCCAAAAAATATGTCAACATGACTGACCTAAATCCACCTGTGGCGCGCGGCGGCAAGGCCGCGGACGCCAAGCGCGGCGACGGCTCCCGGGCCGGGAAAGGCGCCCCTCTGCCCGAAGCCAAGCTCCACGAGTTCGCCGAGCTCCTGTTCTTCGCCTATCGCGATTTCACCGGCGACCCCGACGCCATCCTCAAGGATTTCGGCTTCGGCCGGGCGCATCACCGGGTGGTCCATTTCGTCAATCGCCACCCGGGCTTGCGAGTCGCGGACCTCCTGGAGATCCTCAACATCACCAAGCAGAGCCTCTCCCGCGTGCTCAAGCAGCTGATCGACCAGGGCTATATCGAGCAGCAGGCGGGCGCATCGGACCGGCGCGAACGCCTCCTGTCCCCCACCGCGCGGGGGCGGGCCTTGGCCGAGCGTCTCGCCGCGCCCCAGCATGTCCGCCTCATGACCGCCATCGAGGCCGCCGGCCCAGATGCCGAAAAGGTGCTCCGGCAGTTCCTCGAGGCCATGATCAATGCCGAAGATCGGCCCCAAGTCTCCTCCATAATGTCGGCATCGCCTGCCCAGCCCGACGACGGCGGCACGGGGAAATAGGGGGAAGGTTTCGACCATGCCGACGCGGATCAAAGCCCATCGCAGCGAGGGCCCCGACGACAACGCGCCGCATATCCTCGTGGTGGACGACGACAGCCGCATCCGCGACCTGCTCGCCCGCTATCTCCATGAGCACGGCTACCGCGTCACCACGGCGGTCGACGCGGCCTCGGGGCGCGCCACCATGCGCAGCCTCGCCTTCGATCTCATCATCCTCGACGTCATGATGCCGAAGGAGTCAGGCCTCGAATTCGCCCGTTCGCTCCGCACCGAGAGCCAGCTGCCGATCCTCATGCTGACCGCCCGCGCCGAGCCCGAGCAGCGCATCGAGGGTCTGGAGACCGGCGTCGACGACTATCTCGCCAAGCCGTTCGACCCGCGCGAGCTTCTGCTCAGGGTCGGCAACATCCTGCGCCGCGGCGCGTCTGCACAAGCCACCGGCGAGGTGCGCATGGGCAATTTCATCTTCCACGTCTCCCGTGGCGAGCTCCAGCGCAACGGCGAGACGATCCGGCTGACCGAGCGCGAGCGCGAGCTGTTGCGCTATTTCGCCCAGCGACCCGGCACCCCGGTCTCCCGTCACGAGCTCGCCAAGGGCGCCGATAGCGGCGGCGAGCGGGCGGTGGACGTGCAGATCAACCGTCTGCGGCGCAAGATCGAGCATGACCCGGCCAACCCGGTCTATCTTCAGACCGTGCGCGGCAAGGGCTACATCTTGTACTCTGAGTGATGGCCACCATCGCCGACACCGACACCACGCACCGCTGGCAACGCCCGCGCCCGTTCGCGCCCTTCTTTGCCGCGCTGGGCAGCAGGATGCCGAAAGGCCTCTATGCGCGCGCGCTCATCATCATCATCGCGCCCATGGTGCTGCTCCAATCGGTGGTGACATTCGTGTTCTTGGAGCGGCATTGGCAGACGGTGACCCATCGCCTGTCGACGGTGACCGTGCAGAACATCGCCATGCTCATCGACCTCTATGAGCAGAACCCGAAAAACGCCAACAACATTGTCACCCTCGCCGAGAACGATCTCAGCCTCCGCATCCGGTTCGCAAAGGGCGAGGATCTGCCGCAGGCCCGCTCCAAGCCGTTCTTCGACCTGCTCGACTCCACGCTCTCCGACGAGCTGAGCAAGCTTGTCAAACGTCCGTTCTGGCTCGACACGGTCGGCCGCTCCGACTTGGTCGACATTCGCGTCAAGCTCGACGACGCGGTGATGCACATTCTCGCGCGGCGCAGCCAAACCTATGCGTCCAACTCGCATATCTTCATCGTGTGGATGCTCGGCACGTCGTTCGTACTTCTGACCGTGGCGATTCTGTTCCTGCGCAATCAGATCAAGCCGATCCTGCGGCTCGCCGACGCCGCCGACAGTTTCGGCAAGGGCCGGCCGCCGCCGGTGGATTTCAAGCCGCGCGGCGCGCGCGAGGTGCGTCAGGCGGCGCACGCTTTCATCGAGATGCGCGACCGCATCGAGCGTCATGTCGAGCAACGCACGGTCATGCTTGCCGGCGTCAGCCACGACTTGAGGACCGTCCTCACCCGCTTCAAGCTTCAGCTTGCCATGTTCGAGGAGTCGCCCGAGCTCGACGCCATGCGCGCCGATGTCGATGAGATGCAGGCCATGCTCGAAGACTACATGGCGTTCGCCAAAGGGGATTCCGGTGAGGCCATCGGCCGGGCCGATATCGGCGAGATTCTGAACGAGGTGAAGGCGCAGGCCCATGGCGACAAGACCATCAACATCGAGGTCAAGGGCGAGCCGCTCATCGTCCCCGTCCGCCGTCACGCCTTCAAGCGCGCGGTCGCCAACCTCGTCAACAACGCGGCGCGCTTTGCCGACCGCGTGAGCGTCAGCGCCGCCAAGCAGAACGGCTCGCTCACCATCGAGGTCGACGATGACGGCCCCGGCATCCCGGAGGACGAGCGCGAGCACGTGTTCCGGCCGTTCTACCGGGTCGATCGGGCGCGCAATCAGGATTCCGGCTCGACCGGGCTGGGCTTGGCGATCGCCCGGGACATCGCCCGCATCCACGGCGGCGATATCGCCCTCGATCAATCTCGACTCGGCGGCTTGAAAGCCGTGCTAAAGGTTCCAGTCTGATTGTTTTGGGAGGGACCCGCATGCGGAAGATGCTTGTCGGACTAGCAGCGTTGTTGGCCGTCGCCTGGGGCGGACCGGCCATGGCTCAAGCGGAACCGGACGGCTTTCAGCAAGACGACCAACCCGGCTCCGAGATTGACATCGATATCGGCGGGGGCGGCGTGGAGATCGAGCGCCAGAACGGGCAGCCCCTCTTCGGTGCTGGAGAAAATCAGCCGGAGCAGGAAGCGGAGGCGGATGCGGACGACGAGGACGACGACGTGCCGCTCGAGCCGCTGGACGACCCCGACAATCCGACGGACATCGATCCGACCGACGAGGAATTGCCCGGCGAAGGACCCGAAAATCTCTCGGGTCCGGACGACATGGACGCCCTTCCCGAATAAGCGACCGGGTTAGACGCCTGCAGCCGGCGCCGGTCCGGTCTCCGGCCGGGGCGAAGGCTCCGCATCGCCTTTGCGCTTCCAACCGCGCGGCATGAAACCGCACAGCGTGCTGCACGCCTTCTCGGCCCTCGCCAGCATACGCTCGCCATTGCTCAAGGCGCGGTCGAGCGCCGCCATGGTCTTGTCGAGCGACGGCGACGGGTCGTCGAGCCAGACCCGAAACACCTTGCCGTAGATCGCTGCGAGCCCGGTCACCCGCACCGCCGCGTGCGCGCCGCCGAGCTTGGCGCCCGCGCCGGCCAGCATCCAATATTGCGACGCAAGCGAGGAACAAGCCAGGAGCGAGGCCTCGCCGGGACGGCAGCGCATGTAGCAGACAATGCGCTTCAGCGCCGGCTTGTACGGCCCCATCACCTCGAACCGGGTCATGATGATGTCGAACAGTCTGTCGCGCACGCTCTGATCGGGACCGGCCTGCTTCACCTTGGCCAGCACCTCTGCGTCCACCTCTGCCTGGAAGGCGCGCAGGATGTCAGACTTGCAGGCAAATTCGCGCCTGAGATCGGCGAGGTCGAGCCCCGCCTGCCGCGCGATATCTTCAAGAGTGATGTCGCCCCAATCGTGCTGTTGCGCCAAGTCCAGTGCGGCACGCACTGCTTTGCTGCGTTTGGAGAACTCGTCGAACATGGATGTGCTCCTTGGGTATAGGCCTCGGGCATAAGCCTTTGCCCTTACACATAGGCATTCCTGATGGCCATCTAAAGACGGGGAGACCCGCCAGCAGCGTCTAGGACGACAGCTCGCGGGAGCGCCTGGCAGCGGCGATAACGGCGCGTGTAAACAGCGCCTGTAACGCATCCTCGCTCATCAGCACGTCGAGCGCCGCGGCCGTCGTGCCCTTGGGCGAGGTCACGTTCTGACGCAAGGTCGCAGGCTCAGCATCAGACCGGCGCAACAACTCGCCGGCGCCCGCAACCGTCGCGCGCGCGAGTTGCTTGGCAAGCTCGTGCGGCAAACCGGCTTCGATGCCCGCTTCTTCCAGACATTCGGCAAGCAGGAACACGTAAGCCGGTCCGCTGCCCGACAGGGCGGTGACGGGATCGAGCAGGGCCTCGTCCTCGACCCAGATCACCTCTCCCACCGCGGAGAGGAGGCCGTCGCATTCGCGCTTCTGCTCGGACGTGACATTGGCATTGGCGACGCACACGGTGATGCCGCGGCCCACCGATGCGGGCGTGTTCGGCATGGCGCGCACCACGGCGACGCTCTCCGGCAGATAGCGCGACAGGCTCTCCAGGGTTCGCCCGGCGGCGATGGACAGCACCACGGTCGTCTCGCCGACCATGGGCTCGACTTCCGGCAGGAGCTTCTCGGCGACGTCGGGCTTCACGGCGATGAGGATGACCGCAGGCGGCGCCGGCAGCTCGGGCGCGTCGCTCGCCACGATTCCGCGGCTCGTGGCGAACGCCGCCATGGCCTCCGACAGTGCGGGGTCCTGGATGAAGACGGTAGCCGGGTCGAGGCCCTGCTTGAGCCATCCCT
>CAZHCN010000163.1:0-5351 GCA_964530895.1 uncultured Methyloceanibacter sp.
TGTCCAAGGAAATCGACTTCGCTATTTTCGTGCATCCGCTCAACAAGACCGGCATGCCCGTCGCGGCGGCCAGAAGCCCCGCGATGGCGAAGGGCTTGGCGATGAGCAGCATCAGGGCCGGCACCCAAGCCATCCAGCCGGGCTTCCGCGCGGCGAACCGATCTGCGAGCCTGCCCGAGAGCGCGGTGCCGAGGGCGCCGGCCCCGCCGATGGCGGCGGCGAGATAGAGCCCGACCACCGAGAGCGCCATGCCGTGCTCGCGCACCAGGAAAGTGGGCAGCCAGGCCACCATGCCGAACGTCGTCATCGTGTTCAGCACCGTGGCGATGACCATCAACCGCATCGGGAGCGAGGTCCAGATCGCGGCGGCCGTTTGGCGCAGAAGGGCGAAGCCGGGAGCGGCCGGCGTCTCCGCCGCACTCAGCCGCTGCGCGGGTTCCGGGACGGTCAACCGGATGAGCGCGGCGAGCAGGAGGCCCGGGAGACCCGCAAGCAACAGCGCCGCGCGCCAACCATAGAACTGCGCGATCAAGCCGCCGCCGAGCAGCGCCAGCGCGACGCCGACATTGGCGCCCGACATGAACACGCCCATGGCGGAGGCCCGCTCATGGGGCCCGTAGCGGTCGGAGATCACGGCGTGGCTCGCCGGCAGCGCGCCGGCCTCGCCGACACCGACACCCATCCGGGCCAAGAGAAGCTGCCAATAGCTTTGCGCCAAGCCGCTCAGCATGGTCATGGCGCTCCACATGGCGATGGTGACGGCGATCATGTTGCGCCGGTTCAACCGGGCGGCGGCGAGCGCGAGGGGCAAGCCGAGGGTTGCGAAGAACAGCGCGAAAGCGAGCCCCGATAGCAGACCGAGTTGGAGGTCGTTCAAGGCGAATTCGCGTCCGATGGGTGAAAGCGTGATGGCGAGCACTTGGCGGTCGAGATGGGCAAGGGCGAAGTAGGCCGCGAGGACAAGCAGGGTGTAACGCCGCGAAACGACGCGATGGCGGTCGAGCCACGATGTCGGCGACTTGGGATCGAATTGCACCGCCTCGCCCCCGCATTCGGACCGGTCTCTAGCGTCCAGCCTTCTTCTTCTTGCTCTCGGTGAGGCGCGGCATCAGCTCGATGAACGAGCAGGGGCGGTGGCGGTTGTCGAGCTGGAACTTGAGGATGCCGTTCCACGCGTCCTCGCAGGCGCCCGGCGAGCCCGGCACGGAGAAGATCAGCGTGCCTTTGGCGAGGCCGCCGCAGGCGCGGGACTGGACCGTCGACGTGCCCACGGTCTGATAGCTCAGCATGTGGAACAGCGTGGAGAACCCGTCGATCTCCTTGTCGTAGAGCGGGCGCACCGCCTCCGGCGTCACGTCGCGTCCGGTAAAGCCCGTGCCGCCCGTGGTGATGACCACGTCGACGTCCTTGTCCTTGATCCACTTTTTCACCTGCTTGCGGATCTCCTTCTCGTCGTCGGGCGCGACCGCGTGCGCGGCCACCTCGTGACCGGCCTCCTTGATCATGCTGACCAGCAGCGGCCCCGACTTGTCGGTCTTCGGCGTGCGCGTGTCGGAGATGGTGAGCACGGCGATGCGCACGGGAATGAAGGGACGGCTCTCGTCGATGCGGGCGGTCATTGGGTGGGGTCCTCGAGTCTTGTTTTCAGCATGGTTCTTGAAGGCGACTTAGTGATCGACTTCGGAAGATTGAGTCGTATCCACCGAGCCATAGTCTTTGCCCGCCTGTCTGCGCCATTCGCTTGGCGGTACGCCCGACCAGCGTGCGAAGGCGCGCGAAAAGGAGCTGTGCTCCGGGTAGCCGAGGGCAAGAGCAATTTCGGTGACGGGCGCGTCTCCGGCGGAAAGCAGGTGGCGAGCGCGAGAGAATCTCACATCGTCGATGATCTTTTGACAGGTGGTGCCCTCGGCGTTCAGCCTCCGGAATAATTGCCGCGGAGAAACGCCAAGCTGCCAGGCGACCTCCTGTGCGGCAATCGAAGCAAGGCCAACGTTCATCGCCACCTGCCGGCGTACGAGCTCGGAGAACGGTGCGGCTGCAATCTCCAGACGACTGGCCTCGCGCCGCTGCTGCTCGCGGGGGGCTGGATGCTTAAGCCAATCAGAGGAGAACAGAACTGCATTGTTGGTGGAAGAGAACCGGACAGGCGCGTTGAAGAAGAGCTCAAACGGTCGCGTATCTTGTGGCTTGCGACTGCTGAGATGCACCTCCTCTGGTTTCCAGAGATTGCCGCAGAGCCACTGCATGAAGCGCAGACCGATGCCGATCGCGCCCTCGAGGATAAAGTTTGCCCCCGCGAAATCGGAGTCCCTCAGTTCGAATCCCAGCATCGCCATTGGCTCGGCGACCGAGAACGTCGGATAGCCTGCTAGGGTATTGTGCTGGAGCAGGCGGATGGGGTTTCTGAGGGCGGTATGGACGTCGGGGCCCTCCGCAGCAAGTTCGCCGACCAGTCCGAGACCGGGCGGCCGGAACCTGCTGATGACGAGCAGGCTGATGTCGCGGCGCGCGGTCGCCTGCGCGGCGCAGACAAAGAGTCTACCGAGATCCTCGGCGAGGATCCGGTTTTCCGGATGACGATAAAGGGCGGGATCGACGCCGGCGGCCGCAAAGACGGCGTCGGGAGAATGCCCGAGCGCCCGGACGACCTCGGGCAGCGAATACGTGGAGCCGAC
The DNA here is from genome assembly GCA_964530895.1 of uncultured Methyloceanibacter sp. GTDB lineage: Bacteria > Pseudomonadota > Alphaproteobacteria > Rhizobiales > Methyloligellaceae > Methyloceanibacter. Next base: position 2,676 of record CAZHCN010000163.1, read on the forward strand.
CCGGAAGCTAATCGTATGGCTCGCCGCGTTGCTGCTCATGGCCTGGGAAGCTGATCGTGTGGCTCGCCGCGTTGCTGCTCATGGCCTCGGCAATCAGCCGAGTGCCCTAACGCGCCGCAGGATGGCACGGATTGTCAAGCCCTGTACACAGCCCAGCTGTAGAATGAGGAGACCTGCCGGACTGGGCCTTTCGTTGGTATTCGCGCAGGCTCAGACGCGAAGCCGCTGCCTTGGACGGCCAGAGCGATGAGGTCAATGAGGCGGCTCGATATGTTCACTCCCTACTTAAAGGCGGCAAGGCGCGTGCTTTGGCTCGCGATGGCCTGTGCCCTGACAGGCTTGGCTTCGGCATCGGCTCAGGAAGCCGTCGAGACGCCCGGAGCACCGGGCGCGACGACGACCATCGACGGCAGATACCTGCCACCGCCGCCACAGCAGTTCCGAGGCGAGATCGACACCAACGCGGCGCAGTCGAAGCCGTATTGGCCACAACTCGTCGTGCCGCCCAAGGGCGCGCCGAACATCCTCTTGATCATGACGGATGACGTGGGCTTTTCCGCGCCGTCCACGTTTGGCGGCGTCATCCCGACGCCGACGCTCGACCGCGTCGCCAATATGGGCTTGCGCTACACCCGCTTTCACACCACGGCGCTTTGTTCGCCGACACGAGCCGCGCTCCTCACGGGCCGCAATCATCACTCGGTGTCCACCGGCGTCGTCGTCGATCAGGCGACCGGCTTCCCCGGCTACGACAGCGTCATCAAGCGTGATAGCGCCGCCATCGGCGAGATCCTGCGGCTGAACGGTTACGATACCTCTTGGTACGGCAAGGACCACAACGTGCCTCTATGGGACACGAGCCAAGCGGGTCCCTTCACCGAGTGGCCGACTGGCCCGATCAAGGGCTTCGACTACTACTATGGGTTCATCGGCGACGACACCAGCCAGTGGCAGCCGAACAACCTGTTCCGCAACACCACGCCGATCGAGCCCTATCTCGGCCATCCCGGCTGGAACCTGACCACCGCCATGGCCGATGAGGCGATCCAGCACATCAAGATGCTGAACGAGGTCCAACCTGACCGGCCATTCATGATCTACTACGCACCCGGGGGCACTCACTCGCCGCACCATCCGACGAAGGAGTGGGTGGACAAGATCAGCGCCATGCACCTGTTCGACGATGGTTGGAACAAGCTGCGTGAGACGATCTTCGCCAACCAGAAGAAGCTCGGTATCGTTCCTCAGGACGCCCAGCTCACGGCCTGGCCGGACGATCTGCCTAAATGGGACACGCTCGATCCCGAGGCGAAGAAGCTCTACATCCGTGAGGCCGATGTCTATGCGGCCTATCTCGCTTACACCGACCACGAGATCGGCCGTGTGATCCAGGCCGTCGAGGACGCGGGCAAGCTCGACAACACGCTGATCATCTATATCAGCGGGGACAACGGCGCGAGCCCGGAAGGGACGCTCAACGGGCTCTATAGCGAGTTTGCCGTTCTGAACGGCGTCCACCCCACCGTGGCCGAGAACATGAAGTTCTACGACGTCTGGGGCACCGACCAGACCTATCCGCACTTCGCGGTACCGTGGGCTTGGGCCTGGGACACGCCGTACCAGTGGACCAAGGAGGTTGCTTCCCATTTCGGCGGCACGCGCAACGGCATGGCCATGGCGTGGCCTGCGCGCATCAAGGACGCTGGCGGCATCCGCACACAGTTCCACCACGTTATCGACATCGTGCCGACCATCCTGGAGGCAGCCGGCCTTCCCGAGCCTGTGTCGGTCAACGGCGTCGCGCAACGGCCGATCGAAGGTGTGAGCATGGAGTACACCTGGAACAACGCCGATGCACCGGGCCGGCGGAAGACACAGTATTTCGAGATGTTCGGCTCCCGCGCGATCTATCATGACGGGTGGATTGCCTCGGCGCCGCCCGTGGTCGCGCCCTGGGCCCTTTCGCTGAAGCCGCCGCCCACGGACGTCATGAACGACTTCAAGTGGCAGTTGTACGATCTCACGAAGGATTGGAGCCAGGCCGACGATCTTGCCGCGCAAATGCCGGACAAGCTGCGCGACATGAAGCAGCTGTTCACCATGGAAGCTATGAAATACAACGTCTTCCCGCTCGATGACCGAACCCTTCCGCGCTTCATCGGAGCGAAGCCGAGTTATACGCCCGGTCGGACCGAGTTCACCTACACGGGAGAGTTGACCAACGTGCCGCATCCGGGGATCGCCGGCGCGCCGAACGTGCTGAACAAGTCCTATACGATGACCGCTGAGGTGGAGATCCCCGACGGCGGCGCCGAGGGCATGCTGGTCACCGACGGCGGCCGGTTCTCCGGCTACGGCTTCTACCTTCTCAAGGGCGTGCCGGTCTTCGCCTGGAACCTGCTGCAACTTGATACGGTGAAGTGGGAAGGCAAAGACGCCCTCGCGCCGGGCAAGCACACGCTCGAGTTCGACTGGAAGTATGACGGTCCGGGCCTGGGCAAAGGCGGTACTGGTACGCTGAAAGTGGACGGCGAGGTCGTCGACACGAAACCAATGCCGAAGAGTCTGCCGGTGGGCATCGGTTGGGTCGAGACCTTCAACGTCGGCATCGATACCGGTACGTCGGTCGACGACGACTACCAGGTGCCGTTCCCCTTCACCGGCAAGATCGACAAG
>CAZHCN010000164.1:0-5198 GCA_964530895.1 uncultured Methyloceanibacter sp.
TCGCCGACGACCCCGACAAGTTCCGCCTCGCCGTGCTCTTGGGGCGCATCGCGCTTCCCTATCTCGTCTTCATGTCGTGGGTCGCGCTCTACACGGGGCTGCTCAATGCGCTCGGCCGCTTCGCCGTGGCCGCCTTCGCGCCGAGCCTGCTCAATGTCGTTCTCATTGCCGTCCTGCTCGGCATCGTCGCCACCGGCACCGGCGAGCAGACTTCAGCCGGTGTGGCGCTCGCCTGGGGCGTCGCCATATCGGGCCTGTTGCAGGTTGCCATCGTGGCAGTCGCCGCTGCGCGAGCGGGCCTCCGTCTCAAGCTCGAACGCCCCCAACTGACCCCCGACATGAAGCGGCTCGTGAGCCTGGCCGTGCCTGGCCTCATTGCCGGCGGCATGGCCCAGATCACCATCGTCATCTCGACCATCATCGCGAGCCTTCAGGACCGCGTGGTGTCGTGGCTCTATTACGCCGACCGCATCTTTCAGCTGCCCTTGGGGTTGATCGGCGTCGCCGTCGGCGTCGTGCTGCTCCCCGATCTCAGCCACAAGCTTCGCCTCGGCGATCGCGAGGCGGTCGTCATGAGCGAGAACCGCGCGCTCGAATTCGCGCTCTTGCTGACGCTGCCGGCCGCAATCGCTTTGTTCATCGCCGCGGGCCCCATCATGCGCGTGCTGTTCGAGCGCGGCGCCTTCACCACGGTCGATGCGCACGCGACCGCCGGCATGCTGTCGGCGCTGGCGCTGGGCCTTCCCGCCTACGTGCTCATCAAGGTGCTCCATCCGAGCTTCTTCGCCCGCGAGGACACCAAAACGCCGATGATCTTTGCCGGCATCTCCATGGCGGCCAACGCCGCGTTGAGCTTCGTCCTGTTCGTCGTGCTTGGCGCTGTCGGCATCGCCATCGCCACCGCGCTCGCCGGCTGGATCAATGTCGCGCTGCTCGTGCTCGAGCTCAGGAAGCGCGCGGAGTTTGCCCTCGATGACGCGTTCCGCCGGGCCTCTCGCGGCATCGTGCTGGCGAGCCTTGCCATGGCGGTGGTGGTCTGGTGGCTCACGGACGCGCTCGAAGACTGGTTTGCGCCCGAGCATGGCATCCTCGTGCAGGCGTTCGCCCTGATCGTGCTGATCGCCGCCGGTCTCCTGACCTATCTCGTGACGGGCGCGGCCTTCGGCGCCCTGAAGCCCCGAACACTGATGAAAGACCTGCTCGGCCGCTGATTTCCGCGAAAAAAGTGAGGTTTTCCAGCGGCCAACCCTGGTCTATGTTGCGGTGCAATAAGAACCACGGGGATAGCTGCATGGAAGGCCGTCCGCGCCGCAGTGTGCTCTATATGCCGGGCTCGAACGAGCGCGCGCTCGAGAAGGCAAAGGCCATCCCGGCCGATGCGCTGATCTTCGATCTCGAAGATGCCGTGGCGCCCGACGCCAAGGTGCGCGCCCGCGAGCAGGTCTGCGCCGCAGTGAAGCAAGGCGGCTATGGCGGCCGCGAGGTGGTGATCCGGGTCAATGCGCTTGAGACGCCGTGGGGCGCCGCCGACATCATCGCCGCCTGCGAGGCTGCGCCCGACGCCATCCTCGTGCCGAAGGTGATCCATTCCGGCGACATCATCTCCGCCGCCAAGCTCCTGCAAAGCGTGCACGCGCCGGAGAAGGTGCGGCTCTGGGCCATGATGGAGACGCCCATGGCGATCCTCAATGCGCGCACCATCTCCGCCACTGCCGTCTACAAGGACAACCGGCTCTCCTGCCTGGTCATGGGCACCAACGATCTGATCAAGGAGTCGCGCGCCCGCGCCCTGCACGACCGCTTCGCCGTGGTGCCGTGGCTCGCCATGACGCTCGTCGCCGCCCGCGCCTACAAGCTCGACATCATCGACGGCGTCTATAACGATTTCCGTGACGAGGCGGGCCTGCGCGACGAATGCGAGCGCGGCCGCATCCTCGGCATGGACGGCAAGACCTTGATCCATCCGAGCCAGGTTGGCCCCTGCAACGACATCTTCTCGCCGACGCAAGAGGAGGTCGATTGGTCACGCAAGATCATCGACGCCTTCGGCCAGCCGGAGAACGAGCACAAGGGCGTCATCGTCGTGGAAGGGCACATGGTCGAGAGGCTCCATTTCGCCATGGCCCAGCGCACCGTCGCCATCGCCGAGCAGATCCGCGAGATGGAGAAGGCCTGCGGCTGATCCCTCGCCCGGCCTTGCGCTTCAGCCTGCCCCAAGCCATAACCCGCGGGCGTTCAGGGGCAGATCATGCAAGAGACGACCAAGCACAAGACCCGCGTATTCTCCGGCGTTCAGCCGACGGGAAACCTGCATCTCGGCAACTATCTCGGCGCCATCACCCGCTTCGTGGCGCTCCAGGCCGAGCATGAGTGCCTTTATTGCGTGGTCGATCTCCACGCCATCACCGTGCTCCAGGACCCGGACGAGCTCGCCCACAACACCCGCGAGGTGACGGCGGCGTTCATTGCCTCCGGCATCGATCCCACGCGCCAGATCATCTTCAATCAGAGCCAGGTCTCGGGGCACGCGGAGCTCGCCTGGATCTTCAATTGCGTGGCCCGCCTCGGCTGGCTCAATCGCATGACCCAGTTCAAGGAGAAGGCAGGCAAGGACCGGGAGAACGCGAGCGCGGGCCTTTACGTCTATCCGAACCTGATGGCCGCCGACATTCTGCTCTACCACGCGACCCACGTGCCGGTGGGCGAGGACCAGAAGCAGCATCTCGAGCTTGCCCGCGACATCGCCCAGAAGTTCAACAACGACTTCGCCGAGACCATCGCGCGAGCGGACTACCCGGGCGGCTTCTTCCCGCTGCCCGAGCCGATCATCGCCGGCCCCGCCACGCGCGTGATGAGCTTCCGCGACGGCACCAAGAAGATGTCGAAGTCCGACCCTTCAGATCTCAGCCGCATCAACCTGACCGACGATGCCGACGCCATCGCCAAGAAGATCAGGAAGGCGAAGACCGATCCCGAGCCTTTGCCGTCTGAGGTGAAGGGGCTCGAGGCGCGGCCCGAGGCCGACAATCTCATCGGCATCTATGCCGCCCTCGCCGGGACCGACAAGGAGGCGGTGTTGCGCGACTACGGCGACGCGCCGTTCTCGAAGTTCAAGGAGGCGCTCGCCGAGTTGGCGACCGAGAAGCTCACGCCGATCGGCGATGAGATGCGGCGTCTCATGGCGGACCCCGTCGAGATCGACCGCATCCTCGCCGACGGCGCTTCCAGAGCCCACGCCATCGCCGATCCGATCCTTGCCAAGACCAAGGACATTGTCGGCTTCATCAGAAGCTGAACCTAGGCGCTGACGCCCGTCCCGATTGGGCAGGTGACGCCGGTGCCGCCGAGCCCGCAATAGCCGGCCGGATTCTTGGCGAGATATTGCTGGTGGTACCCTTCCGCGAAGTAGAACTCTGGCGCGGGCAGGATCTCGGTGGTGATGGGCCCCATGCCGCGCGCCTTCAGCGCCGCCGCGTAGGCGGCCTTGGAGGCTTCCGCCTCCCGCCGCTGCTCATCCGAATAGGTGTAAATGCCGGAGCGGTACTGCGTGCCGACGTCGTTCCCCTGGCGCATGCCTTGGGTCGGATCGTGGCTCTCCCAGAAGACTTTGAGGAGTTGCTCGTAGCTCACTTGGCGTGGATCGAACACGACGAGCACCGCCTCGGTGTGGCCGGTCATCCCTGAGCACACTTCTTCGTAGGTCGGGTTCGGCGTCGAGCCGCCCGCATAGCCGACCGCCGTCACGATCACGCCCGGCGTCTCCCAGAACTTCCGCTCCGCGCCCCAGAAGCAGCCGAGGCCGAACAGCGCCTTCTCCGCGCCTTGCGGGTAGGGACCCTTGAGGGATGCGCCGTTCACGTAATGCGTGGGCGCCGTGGGGATAGGCTCCTGACGGCCGGGCAGCGACTCCGCGGCGGACGGGACGGTGAGGGGCTTGCGCTTGAATGAGAACATGGAGGTCTCCGTAGGTTACTCCCCCGAAAAATGCGCCCCCGCGCGTTCGCTAATTGATGAACACCTCGACCGGTTTACGTTTCTGGCCGAGCCAGTAGAGGAACACGCCCAGAATGCCGAACACGACCCAGGTCGGCGCGGCCAGGATCGACACGATCGCCGGATCCCAGAGCCAATCGCCGGCATTGGCGATGATCCATTGCCGCGAGGCTTCGAGCGTGTCGGGCGCGAGCTGCCGCCATTGGTCGCCCATGGGCGTCACGACCCACGCGCCGCCCCCCGCCAAACTCTTGGTGGCGTCGACGACGGCGGCGATCATGGCGACCAAAAGGAGCCAGACGCCGAGGATACGAAGGAAAAAACGCATGAGCGAGAGTGGCCGACCGCGGTTCTCCGCTTACATAGGCCATTGCTCGATCACGTTCAAACGGTCCTTTGGTCACGTTTCGGCGAACGGACGCGCTGCTTGAACGGGGAGGGTGCTTCGCTATAGTGCGGCGCTTTCGTGAGCCTTGGGAGAGGTGGCCGAGTGGTTGAAGGCGCACGCCTGGAACGCGTGTAGGCGGGTAACCGTCTCGAGGGTTCGAATCCCTCTCTCTCCGCCATCCCGAAGTCGACCTTGGACGTGCCGCACCGCCGCGGGAGGAGGGTGTGGATAGGAGAGCGCGATGAGTGATGCGTATCGGCCCAAGGGGCTTTCGAGCGCCGTATTCTATCAGGATCCCAAGGCCGCGTTTCGATGGCTCGAAGCGGCCTTTGGATTTGAGCCGCTCTTTGTCCTTCTCGGCCCCAATGGCGACCTCGGCCATTCGGAAATGACCTATGGGAATTCTGTGGTCATGGTCGGAAGCGAATGGAGCGACGACCACAAGAGTCCGAAGTCGATCGGGGGCAAGAACACGCAGTCGGTTCATGTCCAGCTCGCCGAAGGTGAGGATATCGACGCCCATTGCGCCCGCGCGCGCAAAGCCGGCGCGCAGATCGTGATGGAGCCCGAGACGCAGTTCTACGGCGACCGCACCTATCGCGCGAAGGACCCCGAAGGTCACATCTGGACCTTCGGCGTCACCGTCAAGAAGATGACTCCCGAAGAATGGGACAAGGCGGGCGGCTTCACCACCAGGAAGCGGCTCGATTGAGCGCGGTCCTGTCGCCTCGCGTGACTGCCCCTGCCACTGCGTCGCGTTTCCTTGGCGGCGGGAACCGGCTAGAACCGCGCCGGCTGAATTTCTGAGCGGCAGTCT
>CAZHCN010000165.1:0-3771 GCA_964530895.1 uncultured Methyloceanibacter sp.
GCGCGCATGCTGGCCGGCGGCGAGGACCCGCTCTATATCGCCCGGCGGCTGGTGCGCATGGCGGTGGAGGATATCGGGCTTGCCGACCCCGCGGCGCTCTTACAGGCCAATGCCGCCAAGGACGCTTACGACTTTCTTGGCAGCCCCGAAGGCGAACTCGCGCTCGCGCAAGCCACGGTCTATCTCGCCAGCGCACCGAAATCGAACGCCGCCTATATGGCCTTCAACGCGGCGTCCCGCGTGGCGAAAGAAGGGGGATCGTTGCTGCCGCCGAAGCACATCCTCAACGCGCCGACGACACTCATGAAGCAGGAAGGGTACGGCCGCGACTACGCCTACGACCACTCCGAGAAAGACGCGTTCTCCGGCCAGAACTACTTTCCAGAAGGCATGGAGCGGCAGCACTTCTATACCCCGACGGGGCGCGGCTTCGAGCGCGAGATCAAGGACCGGCTCGACCGGTGGGCGGAGCTTCGCGCCAAGAAGGGGCGTTAGCTCGTCTCTCCCGGCTTGCCGTTGCCATAGCGGACAACTTGCACCTTCTCGGTCGTGACCAGCGCGCTCCCCATCATGGGTTCGATCGCGGCGACGAAATCTCGGATCTTATCCTCTTTGTCGACAAGCTCGATAACGAGCGGAAGGTCTTGCGACAAGCGCAGGATCTTCGTCGTGTGCAGCGTGCTCGAATGGCCGAAGCCCAGAGGTCCGCGCAGCACCGTGGCGCCGGCAAGGTGCATCTCGCGTGCCTTCAGCACGATCGCCTCGTAGAGCGGCTGGTGATCGAATTTGTCGTCCTCGCCGATGAAGATGCGGAGCAGGACGGCGTCGCGTGAGAGCGGCATGGTCAAATCCACTTCATGGTGTTGATCGACAGAGCCACGATATGCCCGAGCCAGACGGCGATGAGGCAGAGTAGAACAGAGCCGATGATATTGCCGCCCGCCTGAAGCAGTTCTCCGTCTTGTACGAGATTGAGCGTCTGGAGGCTGAACGAGGAGAAGGTTGTGAAGCCGCCGAAGAGGCCGAGCATGACGAACTGGCGCGTGGTCGATCCGGCGAAGATGCGACCGTCCGGTCCCGTCAGGGTGGCGAAAAAGCCGATGAGGAAGGAGCCGGTCACGTTCACGAACAGCGTGCCCCAGGGAAAGGTCTCGCCGACGAGCCTGGCGGCGACGCCGGAGCACCAATACCGCCCAATGCTGCCAAGCGCACCGCCGAGCGCAATCCAAAGATAGATGACGAAGGAGTTCATCGGGCACCGTCCGTCCGTGGGCTGTTTAGCGTGAGTCGGCGAGGCGACGGCCGGAAAATGCCGGGGCTATGGTTGGGCATGCGCGCTCCTTCGCATCGGTCCGCAGGGACAGGTGGCGGGCGCAAAACAAAACCCGCCAGACGGCGGGTTGCGGACCTAACCTCCCACCGCGCTCTCGCGTGCGGTAGGAGTCATTAGCCGGTGGCGGTTCAGGGGGACTCCATCCCCTTCGAATTGTCGCAATCTATGCTACTTGAGTCGCGCAGCCGATCAAAGCCGGGCGGCTCCGCATGGTTCCCAAATGGTAGGCTTTCCCGGCCGCGAGCGACTGTGGTGCAATGACGCACAGACCTTCCGTCGAGACCCGCAATGTCAGCGCGGCCGAGGACGGCATGCGGCTCGACCGCTGGTTCAAGACCCATTACGCGGGCCTGCCCCACAGCCGGCTGGAGAAGCTGCTGCGCACCGGCCAGGTGCGGGTCGACGGCGGCCGGGCCAAGGCGAGCACGCGGCTTGCCACCGGCCAGAGCGTGCGCGTGCCGCCGCTGCCGGACGTGGCGCCGCCGCCGGGGCCTAAGAAGGCGCTGTCCAAGGCCGACCGCGACTTCCTTGCGTCCATTACGCTTTACGAGGACGACGACCTTCTCGTCCTCAACAAGCCGCCCGGTCTCGCCGTGCAAGGCGGCACCAAGACCACGCAGCACATCGACAGACTGCTCGAAGGCTTGGGCGATGGTCCAGAGACGCGGCCGCGGCTCGTGCACCGGCTCGACCGGGACACGTCGGGTGTGCTCGTGATCGCCAAGCGCCGGGCCGTCGCGGCGAAGCTTGGACGCGCGTTCCAGACGCGCTCGGTGCGCAAGATCTATTGGGCGCTGGTCAATGGCGTGCCGAAGCCGCCGCAAGGGAAGATCGAGGCGGCGCTGGTAAAAGCTGCGGGCCCGGAAGGCGACCGCGTGCGCAAGGCCCGCGCCGGGGAGCAGGACCGCGCGCAGTCGGCCGTCACCCATTATGCGCTGATGGACAGGGCGGGGCAGAACGTGGCTCTCGTCTCGCTGAAGCCCGTGACCGGACGTCAGCACCAGCTCCGCGCGCATATGGCGATTATCGGGCATCCCATTCTGGGCGACGAGAAATATCCGAGCGCGGCCGAGTTTCCCGAAGGGATCGAGAAGAAGCTTTATCTGCTCGCGCGGCGCATCAGCTTTCCGCACCCGAGCGGAGAGGGCGTGGTCGATGTGACGGCGCCGCTGCCGCCGCATATGGAGCAGGCTTTCAACCTGTTCGGGTTCGAGGTGCGGGACCCCGACAGCGGCTAGCCGTCACGGCTTCGCGCATGTCGTCAGAAGCGCGTCGCGCGTTTTGATCTCGCTCTCGAGGGTGGCCAAGGGCACATCTGCGAGAACGCACCAGCGATAGTGGGCGCTGCGGTCGGGCGTCCAGCGCGGGCCGGTGAACGGACATTCCTGCGCCGCGCTCGCCGCCGCCTGCGCCGCCGCCCGGTCGGCGTACCACTCGCACATGCAGAGCCGGATGTCGTTGCTGCGCGCGGCGGCTTCCGCTCGCACGACGGACTCTTGTGCGCCGAGGCACCAGACACGGTGAGCCTCGGCGTCCCTCATCCAGCGCGGTCCATGAAAGGCGCAAGCGAACCGCTCGGCGCGCGCAGCCTCCCGCGCCGCTTGTTCCGCGTAAGCGTTACAGAAGGTGGCGTCGGCGGCCGCGGCAAAGTCCGGCATTGCCAGGAGGCCGAAAAGGACGAGCCTTAGCCCTAAATGGACCATCAACGGAGGCGTCATAGATTTTTTCCACCTTCGCGCAAACACTAATGCGCGGCGCGCTCCATATCTGCTACCCCAGTCGGGGACTGCAAACGAGGACAGAAACATGATCGCCAGGACAAGTTGGTTCGCGCGCTTCGCGCAGCACGTTTCACATATTACCGGCCGGCCGCATACATTTGCGCTGGCCGTCGGTGTGATCCTGCTATGGGCCATCACAGGCCCGCTCTTCGGCTACAGCGATACGTGGCAGCTGGTCATCAACACCGGTACGACGATCATCACCTTCCTGATGGTGTTCGTCATTCAGAACACCCAGAACCGGGATACGGCCGCGATGCATATCAAGATCGACGAGTTGATCCGCGTCACGGCCCGGGCCCGCAACATTCTGATCGACCTCGAAGAGCTCGACGATAGGGATCTCGAGCGCCTGAGGAGGGACTTCGAATGCCTGGCCGAGGAGGGACGGCGGAGGGCGCATTCGAGCGCGCTGCCGCGCGCCAAGGGCCCGGCTCGGAAACGGTCGAGCGGAAAGAAGCAGTCCTAGATGAGCGGCAAGCCTGAGAACGGAGTATTGGGCGACGGTCCGGGGGCCAAGGGCGAGGCCAAGGCGCGGCAGGCGCGAACCCTCCCGAAGCGCTTCTACAAGGAGGTCGCCGTCGCCCAGGAGGGTGCCCGCGCCGGGCTGCTTCTCGACGGCAAGCCGGTGCGCACCCCCGGCAAGGCGCCGCTCAC
>CAZHCN010000165.1:3871-5166 GCA_964530895.1 uncultured Methyloceanibacter sp.
CGGCAAGCCGGTGCGCACCCCCGGCAAGGCGCCGCTCACGGTGCCGACAGTTGAGTTGGCCGAGGCCATCGCCGCGGAGTGGCGGGCCCAAGGCGCGCATATCGACCCGCGCACCATGCCGCTCACCAAGCTCGCCAACTCGGCCATCGACGGCGTGGAGGGGCGGACCGGCGCCGTCATCGACGACATCATGGCCCATGCCCGCGCCGATCTCCTGTGCTACCGCGCGAGCGGTCCGGACGGGCTGCTCGAGGCGCAAGCGAAGCATTGGGACCCGATCCTCGCCTGGGCGAAGGAGGCGCTGGGGGCGCCGCTCAGTCTCGCGGAGGGCGTCGTGCATGTGGCGCAGCCGGAAGAGTCGATGGCCGCGATCCGCACGGCGCTCGAGGGCCTCGACGCTTTCACGCTTGCCGCGCTCCACGTCATGACCTCGCTTACCGGCTCCGCCCTGCTGGCGCTCGCCGTCCTCAAGAAGCGGCTTGACCCGGATGCGGCGTGGAACGCCGCCCATGTGGACGAGGACTTCCAGATCGGCCAATGGGGCGAGGACGCGGAGGCCAAGGCCCGCCGCGAAGGTCGCCGTCGCGACTTCGATGCCGCCGCGCGCATGCTCAAACTTTCCGAGTCCTGAGAGTCGCTTAGGGCGCCGCCTTGCGACGTTTGTCGAACCCCGAGGCGATATCCGCGATCTTCTCGCAGCGCTTCCAGAGCGCGCGGATCTCTGTGCCCCGCAGGCGCCGGGCGATGGGATTGGCGCGGAGGTCGTAGACCCGCGCGCATTGGATGGGGGCGAGCCGGATGCCGGACGTCGTGTTGGGCTCGTCGGGGTGCTGCAGCTGCGCCTCGGTGACGAGGCGGCCGCTTATGTCGTCGAGCTGCTGGCCGACCCAATGATAATAGGCGCCGAGCCCGGCGAGGGCGGCGACGGCCAGCACGACGGCGACGACAATCCCGATCTTCACGGCCCAAGCCCTCCAAGCGCTTGATCCCGCAAGGATGCCCCGTTTGCGCAAGGCCGGCAATCTCGGCCCCCGGACCCCTTGGGGACCGGGAATTGCAGCCACTTGCCTCTTTTCCGCCCCATGCTATTCACCTTTGCATAAGCGTCACCCGGGGAGCGGTCATGAAAGAAGTCCTTGAAGAGCTTGAAGTTCGTCGCGCCAAGGCGCGGGCCGGCGGAGGGCCCAAGCGCATCGACGCCCAGCACAAGCGCGGCAAGCTGACGGCCCGAGAGCGGCTCGCGCTCCTCTTGGACGACGGCTCCTTCGAGGAGTTCGACATGTATGTCGAGCACC
>CAZHCN010000166.1:0-5120 GCA_964530895.1 uncultured Methyloceanibacter sp.
CTTGGCGGCGTCATCTATGAGGGCGATCACGCTTTGCCCGGCGCCATCGACGCTGTCGCGAAGCTGCACCAGGCCGGTCTGCCGCTGCGCTTCGTCACCAACACCACCCGCAAGACGAAACGGGCCCTTCTTGAGCGCCTGACCAAGCTCGGCCTCGACATGGCCGCGGATGAGCTCTTCACGCCCGCGCAGGCCGCGCGCGATTGGCTGAAGGCACACGACTGCTCGCCGGTCTTGGTGGTGCACCCGAACTTGACGAAGGAGTTCGAGGACATCCCGGAGCGCGAAAAGCGCGCCGTGGTCGTCGGCGATGCGGGCAACGCGTTCGACTACGCCCATCTCAATCGCGCTTTCCGCGCGCTGATCGACGGTGCCGCGTTTATCGCGCTCGCCAAGAACCGCACCTTCAAGGACGAGGACGGCGAACTCAGTCTCGATGCCGGCGCCTTCGTCACGGCCCTGGAATATGCCAGCGGGAAGACGGCAACCGTGCTCGGCAAGCCGGCGCCCGAGTTCTTCGCCGCGGCGCTCGCCAGCATCGGCTGTCCGCCGGAAGACGCGGTGATGGTCGGCGACGATGCGGAGGCGGACATTGCCGGCAGCTTGCGCGCGGGCCTCGGGCGCGCGCTGCTCGTGCGGACGGGCAAATACCGCGCGGGCGACGAGACCCGGTTCGACCCTCGGCCGACGGCGACCGTGCCGGACCTTGTCGCGGCAGCGGGCTGGATCTTGGCGCAGCGCTGATCGCGCGCGTCTTGACGAAAGCCGCAAAGCGTCTCTAGCTGTGGCATCCAGTCTTGAGGGAGCGACTCACGTGCCCGAAAGCAAGAACAGCCCATATTCGCATATCGGCGCGACAAAGGTCGCCGCGCGGCTACCGGGGCTCGACATCGAGATCATCCACCGCCGCTTGCCGGAAGCCGATGCGGAGCGGATCTCGATCAATCTGACGGCGACGCCGTCCTTCGAAGCCTTCGGCGACTTTCTCGAGGCCGCCAATCCCTTCACCTTCTGGCTCAGGGCCGTGGAATTGGCGTGGGCCCCGTGGCTTCAGGCGGCGAGCGCCGTCATGCAGCCGCAAAGCGCCCCGCGACCCTTGCCGTCGCTGCCGAGGCCCAGACGCGACGACTCCACCTAGATGAAAGCAAGAAATCCGGTGGCGGTGAACGATTCGCGGGTTGCGAAACCAAATCGGCACGTTAGTCTCTGCACCTGAGGGCGGCCCTGCTGGGATAGCGATTCGAACAGTCGCGCGGGGATTCAGCTGGGTCGCCTGATTCTGGTCCCAAGGAAGGCATGTTTTCCGCGTCTGTCACGGAACAGTCGAATTTCTGGTGATTATGAGGCGTGGGCCATTCCGAGGGGTTGGGGGAGCCCGCCATTTCATGGCTTGACCGCCACCGTTCCATGGGAACGGGGGATGGGACCGGCTCAAGGCAAAAAAGCGTCGATGTGAGCGAGGGAAAGGGATCATGCTGAGGCACGCGTTTGTCGGCATCATCGCCGGAGCGGCATTATTGGCTCCAACGATCGCCACCGCGAGCCCCGCCCTTGTCTTCGAGCCTTACAACGGCACCGTGTTCTATTCCGAGGAGCCTGACGCCCCATGGTTCCCTGCCTCCCTGACCAAGCTGATGACGGCTTACGTCGCCTTCGAGGCCATTCGTAACGGCGAGGTCACGCCCGACACCAAGGTCATCTGCACCAAGAACGCCTCGGTCCAGGCGCCGACCAAGCTCGGACTTCCCGTCGGCGGCTCGATCGATCTCGATACGGCGTTGCAAGTCATGATCGTCAAGTCGGCCAACGACGTGGCCATGATGGTCGCCGAGACCGTGGGGGGCAGCGAGGAAGCTTTCGTCGAGCGGATGAACGCGGCCGCCAAAAAGCTCGGCATGACCAAGACGCATTACGTCAATCCCAACGGGCTGCCGGATGAGCGCCAGGTGACGAGCGCCCGCGACCTCGCCCGCCTTGCCCGCGCGCTCATCATCGAGTTTCCCGAGCACGCCGACATCTTCGCCGAGACCGAGGTGCAGGTCGGGCAGCAGAAGCTCCGCACCCATAACGGCCTGCTCCGGACGTTTGCCGGCGCCGACGGCATGAAGACCGGCTTCATCTGCGATTCCGGCTTCAATATCGTGGTGAGCGCCACCCGCGAAGGCCGCAAGCTCGTGGCTGTCGTGCTCGGCGAGCCATCGACGCGCGTCCGCAACGCCCGCGCCGCCGAGCTGTTGGAGAACGGCTACAAGCGCTATTTCTGGAAGTCGCTGTTCGGCACGAGCCTCGACGGGCTTGCCGTTCAGGCCACAGCGAGTGACGAGCCCGCGCATCTTCGCGAGGTCATCTGCGGACCGGGCCCGAGGAAGCGTAAGCACGCCGTGCGCAAGTCGAACGTCACGCCGAAATCCGCAGCGTTTCCGAGCACATTTAGAGCGGCCGCCGCCCATTGAGCTCACATCGCGTATGGGTTCTCGGCCTGTGCGCCGCACTCTGCGTGGCGCTGATCGCCGGTTTTGCGATTGTGTTCGGCTTGGCGCCGGCGCGCAGCGACCCGCCGGTCGAGAAGACGATGCCTGAAGCCATCACCGGAACCATCGACGAGGCCGCAGAGACCTGCCGCTCCAAAGGAGGCAAATCCGATACCGCCGCGGTCCTGCGCAGCGACGACGTCAACGGCGACGGCGACAACGACTGGATCGTCGATTTCGCCAAGCTCAAATGCGACGGCGCGGACAATCCCGCCTGCAACCCCGATGGCTGCATGCTGGAGCTCTATTTCGGGGCCGGCGACGGCTGGGACCTCGTGTTCCAGGACTTCGTCAAGAGCTTCAAGTTCTCATCGAGCGGCGACACGCGCACCATGCACGTCACCACCTCGGGCATGCCGTGCAACAAGCCGGTCGAGGAGACGTGCCTCTACAATTACCGCCTCGATAAGGACGCCGTGACTCCGGTCAAGTAGGCGCTCAGCCCGCGGGCGCAGGCGCCGCGACCGCCGCCTCGATCAGGCGCTTCGCTTCCGGCGAGGCCCAATCCGCCGGCCCGACGAGCCGGCCGAGCTCCTTGCCGTCGCGGCCGATGAGGAGCGTGGTCGGCATGCCGACCGCCTTCAGCGTCGAGAATAGCTTGCCCGAAGGGTCGGTGTAGAGCGTGAGGTCCGTGGCGCTGGTCTCGTTCAGGAACTTGCGCGCCTTGTCGGGTCCGCCGCGATCGATATTGACCGGCACCACCTGGAAATCGCCGCCGCCAAGGTCGGATTGCAGCGCGTTGAGCTGAGGCATCTCCTCGCGGCACGGCACGCACCAGGTCGCCCAGATGTTGAGTAGGACGACCTTGCCGTGGAAGTCGGCGAGCGATTTGGTGGCGCCGTCTCCGGTCTCGAAGGTGAAATCCGGAACGGGAAGCGGCTTCGGCCGCACGACGAACGCGGCCATCGGCCCCTTGTTCAGCCCGACGATGGAGCTGGGCGTGATGATCTCCGCGGCGGAACCGGCGGTTCCGGCGGCCTCGGCCGGCGTTTCCGGCGCCGAAACCGGCGCCAAACCATTGTCAGAGGGGACGAAACTCCAATATACCGTGCCGAACCCGGCAATCGCGGCAATCACCGCGGCGATCGCATATTTGGCCGGCGACGCGGCGTGTTGACGTTTATTTCGTGCCTTCACGCCATCCTCTTCTGACCTAAGCCTGCTTTGAGCCGGACGATGATGACCAACACCATGTGGGGCGGCCGCTTTGCCGCAAGTCCCGCCGAGATCATGGAGGAGATAAATGCCTCCATCGACTTCGACAAGCGGCTATGGCGCCACGACATCGAAGCCTCCAAGGCCCATGTCGCCATGCTCGCGGCGACGGGCATCGTTTCGGAGGACGACGCCGCGAAGATCACCGGCGGTCTCGACCAGATTCTGGGCGAGATCGAGGCTGGCAAATTCAAATTCACGCGAGCGCTCGAGGACATTCACCTTAACGTGGAGAGCCGGCTGCACGAGCTGATCGGCCCGGTGGCCGGCAAGCTGCACACCGCGCGCTCGCGCAACGACCAAGTCGCCACCGACTTCAAGCTTTACGTGCGCGACGAGATCGCCGACGTCGACGCCGGCCTTGCCGCGCTCCAGCGCGCGCTTGCCGACAAGGCGCTTCAACACGCCGACACGGTGATGCCGGGCTTCACGCATCTACAGACCGCCCAGCCCGTCACCTTCGGTCACCATTGTCTGGCCTATGTGGAGATGCTGGGACGCGATCGCGGCCGCTTCGCCGATGCCGCCGAGCGCTTGGCCGAATGTCCCCTGGGCTCGGCGGCGCTCGCGGGCACGAGCTTCCCCATCGACCGGGAGATGACCGCGAAGGCGCTCGGCTTCTCGCGGCCCACGGCGAACTCGCTCGACGCCGTCTCCGATCGCGACTTCGCGCTCGAGACGTTGGCGGCCGCATCGATCGCCGCCGTGCATCTCTCCCGGCTCGCCGAGGAGATCGTGCTGTGGACCTCGCCGCAATTCGGCTTCGCCAAATTGTCCGATGCGTTCTCGACCGGCTCCTCGATCATGCCGCAAAAGCGGAACCCGGACGCGGCCGAACTCGTGCGCGCCAAGACCGGGCGCATCGCCGGCGCCTTCCAGGCGCTGCTCATGGTGATGAAAGGCCTGCCGCTCGCCTATGCCAAGGACATGCAGGAGGACAAGGAGCCGGTGTTCGATGCGCTCGACGCGCTGAAGCTCGGCCTTTCGGCCATGACCGGGATGGTCGGCGATCTCACGATTGACGCCAAGGCCATGAAGCGCGCCGCGGCCCGCGAATATGCCACCGCCACCGACCTTGCCGACTGGCTGGTGCAAAATCTCGGGCTTCCCTTCCGGGAGGCGCACCATATCACCGGGCGAATCGTCGCTCTGGCCGAGGCGAAAAGCGCCGATCTCAGGAAGCTGACGCTGCCTGAATTGCAGTCGGTCGAGCCCCGCGTCACCGAGGACGTCTTCGCCGTCCTGGACCCCGCCCGCTCGGCCAAAAGCCGCAAAAGCCAAGGGGGAACGGCCCCCACCAATGTCCGGCGGGAGGCCAGGCGGTGGATAAAGCGTTTGGAGAAGGACGGCCTGTCGCGATAAAAGGGGTAGGAA
>CAZHCN010000167.1:0-5110 GCA_964530895.1 uncultured Methyloceanibacter sp.
CGACCTCCCGGCCGTCGACCGTCACGGTGTCGATCCCCCAAGCGGGCTTGCGATAGCGTCGGGTCGAGCGCTCGAACAGTTCGAGCGCGGCCGCTGCGCCGCGGCCGAGCGCCGTGTACGAGGCGGGATTAAGAGGATTCCGAAACAGGAATCGGTAGGCTTCCGCCGTCGCGCGGGCCGGATGTAGGGCGGCCTGGTTCAGCTCATAAAGATGGTAAAGCATAGAAGCCTCCGACTCAGATGCATTCTAATGCTGCATCGCGGAATCAAATGGTGATTCTATGCTGCAGTGCAATGACATGGTGCCGCAGGGGTATGCGCCGCGCGGCTAAAGGTAGCGTTGGAGGATCTCCGTCATCTTGGGAGCGGGCGTCCCATAAGGGATGTGGGTGATGTATTCGCCGTCTGGGCCCATCAAATAAGCAATCGCCGAGTGGTCAACGCTGTAATTATCGCCCGCGCCCGCCTCTTGATGTTTTTCGAATGTGACACGATAGGCTTTCGCCGCCTTGGCGATTTGTTCCGGTGTGCCGGACAGGCCGACGAATCGCGGTCCGAAATTCATGACGTAATCGGCCACGACCCGCGGCGTGTCGCGCTCGGGGTCGACGGTAATAAAGATGGGGACAACCTTGTCCGCATCCTTCCCGAGCCCGTCCAGCGCGGAGGCCATGACCTGCAGCTCGGCTGGGCAGATATCCGGACAATGCGTGTAGCCGAAAAAGACGAGCATATACTTGCCGCGAAAAGCCTTGTCGGTGACCGTGGAGCCGTCCTTGCCGACGAGTTCGAAGGGGCCGCCGATCAACGCCTTGCCGCTCGTCTCCACGCGGTTGCGCTGCATGTCGGGGTTGAGGATGAGGACGCCGGCGCCGACGAGCGCACCCAGAAGGAAACCACCGACGATGATCAGGAGCAGAGGACGTCGCATTTCGTTACTCACCAAGTTGCAGCAATGTCCCGTTGACGCGGGCGCTGCCTAAGAACCAACTGAACGTGACATAGCCGACCGCGAGATAGATCGCGTTCAGGCCAAGCGCCCACCACAAATCCATCGCATCGAACGTGTTGTGCAGCAGGATGGAGCGCATGCCTTCGAATACATGCGTCGGCGGGAGCGCGAGCGCAACCGGCTGAAGCCAGTGGGGCAACACCGACACCGGATAGTAGACGCAGCAAAAGGGCAGCAACAAAAAGGCCAGCGACCAGGCGAGTTCCTCGGCGCCGAGTCCATAGCGCAAGATCACGCCGGCCGAGATCAGGCCGAGCGACCAGCTCGTCAACACCAGCACGCAGAAGAACGCGGCGAGCGCCAAGCCCAGATCGAGCAGATTGAAGCCGAAGATGAAGAAGGCGGCGATGGCGACGGGCACCATGCTCACGCCAAGCCTGATGATGCTCCACAGAGAGAGTGCGGCCACAAGCTCGTAAGGACGTAAGGGGCTCGTCAGCAGATTGCCGAGATTGCGCGACCACATTTCCTCGATGAACGTGGTCGAGAAGCCGATCTTCGAGCGGAACAGGATGTCCCACAGAAGCACCGAACCGATGAGTACGCCTGCGGCTTGGGCATAGGGGTTCTGCGTCCCGGCGAGATATTTCTGGAGGAAGCCCCAGGTGAGCATTTGCAGAAACGGCCAGTAGATCAGCTCCACTAGGCGCACGCCGGAACTCCGCAAGAGATAGGTGTAACGGCGGACGAGCGCCGCCATGCGCCGCAAGCTCGCGTGAAGTCCGGCGGGCGGCAGCAGGACGGGCTCGACGTCCTTTATGGCGTGATGCTCGGTCATGACGCCTTTGCCACCTCCGGCGCGGCGCCTTCTTCGGTATCTCTGGTGCGGCCACGGACGACGTCGAGGAAGACATCTTCCAGGGTCTCTCGACCGTAGCTGGCGATGAGCGCTTTCGGCGTCTCATCCTCGATGATGCGCCCGGCCTGAAGCAGGATGACGCGATCGGCCAGGCGCTCGACCTCGGCCATGTTGTGGGAGGCGAGCAGCAGCGTCGCCCGGCGGCTTCGCGCATAGTCTTTCAGCTTATGCCGGATCCAGTCGGCGGTGTCCGGATCGAGCGAGGCGGTGGGCTCGTCGAGCAGCAAGAGGTCGGGTGCGTTGAGCAGCGCTTTGGCGAGGCCGACCCGCGTCTTCTGGCCGGCGGAGAGCTTGCCGGTGGGCCGGTCGAGCAGGGTCGCGATCTGAAGATCGTCGGCGACGCACGCAATGCGCTCGGCCGCGTTGGCGATGCCGTAGAGCCCCGCATAGACGGTGAGGTTCTGCTTCACGGTGAGCCGCGCCGGCAAATCGACATAGGGACTTTGGAAGTTCATCCGCTGGGCGACGTCGTAGCGGTTGCGGCTCATGTCGGCGCCGAACACCCGGACCTCGCCCGCGGTCGGCATGACGAGGCCGAGCAGCATGGCGATGGTCGTGGTCTTGCCCGCGCCATTGCCGCCGAGCAGCGCCACGGTGGTGCCCGCTTCGACGGTAAAGCTTACGTGATCGACGGCGGTGACGCTGCCGTACCGCTTGGTGAGGCCGCTCACGGCGACGGGCAGGCGCTCAGGCTCGGCGCGCGCGCCTACTTCTTTACGAAAACTGCCTGTCGTCTCATCCATGGCCTTGCGCTGCGTGCCCGCTTTGTCGGAATTATGGCTCTTCGCCGCGTGGTAGGGTTCACCTATGGCCGCACTCGACAATAGTCAAACCGTCTCCCGCCGCGCCGTGCCGGAATGGCTGCGCGCTGGCGACAGCCGGTTGCGCCTGCAGACCATCCTGCGCTTGCGCTGGATTGCCGTCGTCGGCCAGAGCCTGACGGTCATCATCGCCTATTGGGCGCTCGGCATGGACTTGCCGATCGGCGGCTGTTTCGCCGTGATCGCGCTGTCCGCCTGGCTCAACGTGGCGTTGCGCATCCGCTATCCGGCGAGCCAGCGGCTCAAGAGCAACTATGCCTTCATCATGCTGGGCTACGACATCCTCCAGCTCGGGGCGCTCCTCTATCTTACCGGTGGGCTCGAGAATCCCTTCGCCTTCCTGCTCATCGCGCCTGTCACCGTGTCGGCCTCGACGCTGCCGATCAGGATCACGGTCGCGCTCGGCGTGCTGGCCATCGCGACGGCGACGCTGCTCACGCGCTTCCACTATCCGCTGCCCTGGTTCGGCAATACCTATCTGGACCTGCCGCTGCCGTACGTGATCGGCATCTGGGCCGCGGTCGTCTCGGGCATCTTGTTCATCGGGCTCTATTCTTGGCGCACGGCCGAGGAAGGCCGGCGCATGGCGGAAGCGCTGGCGGCCGCCGAGGTGGTGCTCGCCCGCGAACAAAAGCTCTCGGCGCTCGATGGGCTCGCCGCTGCGGCGGCGCACGGGCTCGGCACCCCCCTCGCCACCATCGCCGTCGTCACCAAGGAGCTGTTGCGCGATGCGAAGCATGCGGACCCGCATTACGACGACCTACTGCTGTTGCGGGCCCAGGCCGAGCGCTGCCGCGAGATCCTGAAGGAGCTCGCCGGACGCGGCGAGCAACTCGACATCATCGTGTCGCGCATGCCCGTCAGCCACCTGATCGAAGAGGTGGTCGAGCCGCACCGGGCGATCACCGTGCCCATCGAAGTCCGCACCGGACCGTTCGCGGGGGTGGAGCCGAGCAGCGCCGCAGCGCGCGAGCCGGTGACCCAGCGCAATCCTGGCGTCATCTACGGCCTCGGCAATCTCGTGGAGAACGCAATCGACTTCGCCGCAACCAGGGTCGAGGTCGACGCGCACTGGAACCAGGACGAGGTGCGCATCGTCATCGCCGACGACGGCGAAGGCTTCCCGCCCAACGTGCTCGAGCAGCTCGGCGAGCCGTTCGTCACCACGCGGCCCGGCGAGAGCTGGGGCGAGGAGCAGCCGGACGAGCATATCGGCATGGGGCTCGGCTTTTTTATCGCCAAGACCTTGCTGGAGCGATCGGGCGCGCAGCTGGAACTCGCCAACCGGGCCGGGCCTCAAGGGGGCGCCGTGGTCACGGTGATTTGGCCCCGCAGCAAGTTCGAGCAGCCCCAAGCCGGGCTGGATTAGCCGTTTCGACCAGGAAATTTGCCCTTTCGCTGGCCAATTCACGCAAAAAGGCCGCTTTTCGCGGGTTTACCATTCACTTTGATGCAGCGCAGTCGCCCCTGAGGCTTGCCTGGGGGTGCGAAAGTCCCTACCTCTACCTGCAATTAAAACACGAATTCTTTTGGGAGCGACGTCGCGGTTGGGCTTGGACTGCGAAATGGGAGCTGAGACATGGATACCCAACCGATCTCGACCACCACGCCGCCGAGCATTTTCGTGCCACAAGACAACACCCTGCTGATCGTCGAAGACGACCGCGCTTTTCTCGCGCGGCTCGCGCGCGCCATGGAAGCGCGCGGCTTCGAGGTCGAGGCAGCGGGATCGGTCGAGGAGGGGCTGGCCTCGCTCAAGCGCCGCCCGCCGGCCTTCGCGGTTGTCGATATGCGTCTTGACGACGGCAACGGCATCGACGTCATCGCCGCGCTGAAGGACGTGCGTCCCGATGCGCGTGCCGTGGTGCTCACCGGCTACGGCAATATCGCCACGGCCGTGACTGCGGTGAAGATCGGCGCCGTCGACTATCTGGCCAAGCCCGCCGATGCCGACGACGTCTACAACGCGCTCGTTGCATCGACCAACGCCAAGGCGCCGCCGCCGGAGAATCCGATGTCGGCCGACCGGGTGCGCTGGGAGCACATCCAGCGGGTCTACGAGCTCTGCAACCGCAACGTCTCGGAGACGGCGCGGCGGCTCAACATGCACCGCCGCACGCTGCAGCGCATTCTCGCCAAGCGCGCGCCGAAGTAGCCCTTCCCATCTTGATCCTCATGCTGAGGAGCGCATCGGAGATGCGCGTCTCGAAGCATGTGGCCGCACCGTTCGAGACGGGCGCTGATGCGCCCTCCTCAGGGTGAGGAATCAGGCCGGTCGGTTCAGCTTTCCAGGCCGCAGCCGGGGTCGAGATGATGCTGGAGGCGGAGCGCGGCGGCGCGCGCAAAACACAGCATCATGGCCTTGCGCCGCGCGGCGTTGAGCCGCTCCTCGACCGGCTCGCGTACGAGCTCCGCGCC
>CAZHCN010000168.1:0-5096 GCA_964530895.1 uncultured Methyloceanibacter sp.
CGGGCTTCCTCGGCATCATGCTGTTCGGCCGCGGGCGCGTGCCGAAATGGGTGCACTTCTTCGCCACCTGCATGGTCGCCGCCGGCACGCTGATCTCGGCCTTCTGGATTCTCTCCGCCAATAGCTGGATGCAGACGCCGCAAGGCTACACAGTCGACGCGAACGGCGTGCTCCATGTCGCCGATTGGTGGAAGGTGATCTTCACGCCGTCCTTCCCTTACCGTTTCGCCCACATGGTCGCGGCCGCCTATCTCACCACCGCCTTCGTGGTCGGCGGCATCGGCGCCTGGTATATCCTGCGCAACAAGAGCGTGCCTCACGGGCGCGTCATGCTCGGCATGGCGATGAGCCTCATCGTTTGGCTCGCGCCGCTCCAACTCCTGATCGGCGATCAGCATGGGCTGGACGCGCTCAAGTACCAGCCCGCCAAGGTCGCCGCGATCGAGGCGAATTGGGACACGCGCCGCGAGATGCCGCTCGTGCTGTTCGCCATTCCCGATCCCAAGACCGAGAGCAACATTTACGAAGTCGCCATCCCGGACCTCGGGAGCCTCATCCTCACCCATGAATGGGACGGCGAGGTGCGCGGGCTGAAATCGTTTGCGTCCGACGACCGCCCCGACCCGATCATTCCGTTCTTCGCCTTCCGCATTATGGTCGGCATCGGGCTGATCATGATCGCCCTCGGGCTTGTCGGCGCCGTGTTGTGGTTGATGGGCCGGCTTTTCACCACGCGCTGGTACTTGCGCTTGATGTCCTGGGCCACGCCGGCGGGCTTCATCGCCGTGCTGGCCGGCTGGTTCGTGGCCGAGGTGGGGCGCCAGCCTTGGGTGGTGTATGGCGTGTTGCGCACCGCGGACGCCGTGTCGCCGGTGCCCGGCGGCAGCGTGCTCACCTCGATCGTCCTCTTCGTTCTCGTCTATGGCATCGTGTTCGGCGCCGGCATCTACTACATGGCCAAGCTCGTGATCGGCGGTCCCGAAGAGACGGCGCCACCGGCCAAGGACGAGGCGGAGCTCTTGCACAGACCCATGGCAGCGGCGGGAAATCCATGAGGATCGTGAGATGACAGCCACAGCCGTCGACATGAGCCAGGTGCTCCCCATCCTGTTGCCGCTCGTCTGGGCTGCGATCCTGGCACTCGGCGTGTTCCTCTACGTGCTGCTCGGCGGCTACGATCTCGGTCTCGGCGTGCTGTTCCCGCTCGCGCCGTCGCACCGCGACCGGGACGCCATGATGGCCTCCGTCGCGCCGTTCTGGGACGGCAACGAGACTTGGCTCGTGCTTGGCGGCGGTGGCCTGCTCGCCGCCTTCCCCCTCGCCTACTCGGTCATGCTGCCGGCGCTCTATATCCCGGTCATTCTCATGCTGCTCGGGCTGATCCTGCGCGGCGTCGCCTTCGAGTTTCGCTTCAAGGCCGCCCGCCATCGCTGGGCTTGGGACCTCGCCTTTGCCGGCGGCTCGACGGTCGCCGCGCTCGTGCAAGGCGGCACGATCGGCGCCTTCGTGCAGGGCTTTGCCGTCACCAACAACCAGTTCTCCGGCGGACCCTTCGACTGGCTGACGCCGTTCTCAGCGGTCACCGCCATCGCAGTGCTCTCCGGGTACGTGCTCTTGTCGGCCGGCTGGCTCATCATGAAGGCCGACGAGGCCTTGCGCGAATGGGCGTATGGCGTGGCGCGCTGGGCGCTCATCGCCGTCACCTTCTTCATTGTCGTGTTCAGCATTTGGACGCCGCTACTTCATCCGAACATTGCCGCACGCTGGTTCTCGCCGGGCAACATCATCATGTTCTGCCCCGTGCCGCTGCTCACCGCGCTCTCCGTCGTCGCCTTGTGGTGGGGCATCAAGGAGCGCCAGCGTTACGCGCCGTTCCTGTGGGGCACCGCCATCTTCCTGCTCTGCTATGTCGGGCTCGCGATAAGCCTGTTTCCCTACATCATCCCGCCGGACATCACCGTGTGGCAGGCCGCCGCCGCGCCCGAATCCCAACTCTTCATGCTGTATGGCGCGATCCCCTTACTGCCCATCATCCTGGGCTACACGGCGTACTCCTATTATGCCCTGTGGGAAGCGCCCTCGACCGACGCTTACCACTGACCCTCACCACTCGCCGGCGAGGTCTTTCTGCTCGAGCCGCCGCTTGAGCAGAATGATCTTGCCGTAGGCCTTCTCGATGCGAGCGCGCGAAATCCGCCCGTCGCACACGGCCCTGAGGAGTGCGGCTTGGATCCTCACGCCGATTTCCGGATCGTTCGACTTCACGTTCGAGAACACGACGATGTCGGTGCCGGCATTGACCGCCTTCACCGCGAGCTCCTCCGGCGGAAATTTGTCACGCACCGCGCCCATCTCCATGTCGTCGCTGATGATGACACCGTTGAAGCCGATCCAATGCTTGTTGCGTAACGCCCGCACCGCCTTGGCCGACAGCGACGCCGGCACGCCTTCCATGTCGCTAAAGCGCGGCTGATAGAGATGCCCGATCATCACCGCATCGAGCAGCCCCGCCTTGGCGAGCCGGCGATAGGGCTCCAGCTCGATCTCCCGCCAAGTCTTGGAGATGTCGGCCAAGGTCTTGTGGCTGTCCGTGGTGCTCGAGCCGTGACCGGGAAAATGCTTGGCCACGGTGACGACGTTCGCTTGCCGGTGCGCTTCGATGAAGGCCGTGGCCAACGCCGTCACGGTATCGGGATCGGCGCTGAAGCTCCGGTCGCGCGCTCCGATCACCGGGTTTTGCGGATTGAGGTTGAGATCGACGACCGGCCCAAGATTCATGTTGAAGCCGGCGTCGGCAAGCTCTTCAGCCATCTTCGCGTAGAGTCGCTCTGCCGCTTCCGGCGAGGCATAGCTCGGATTCCGCCCCACGCTCGCGGCCGACGGAAAATGCTTGTAACCGTTCCACCGGTCGAGCCGCTGCACCTTGCCGCCTTCTTGATCGACGGCGATGAACGGCACGGGCTTCGATCGTGCATCACGCAAATAGCCGGTCAGCGCCTTGAGCTTGTCGGGCGAGCCGATGTTCTCCTCGAACAGCACCACGCCGCCGATCGCGCCGTCGGCGAGTTGGCGGCGAGCGGCGAGGACGCCCGCGTCCCTCTCGTTGTCGCCGTGAAACCCGACCATGATCATCTGCCCGATCATGGCTTCGAGGTGAGACGTGTCGCAGGACGTGGGCGACGCAGGGAGCGGCGCCGCCGGCGGGCTCGCTGCAACGCACACTGCGGCAAGAAGAGCCAGAACGGCCTGGAGCGAGGAGCGAAGGGAAAAAGTCGGGGACATCTGGCCGGAGGGTTTAGGGACGAAATTTGCCACGATTGTGAATAGACTTGGCCGCGCCCAAGGGGGAGGAGCATATGGGAAGTGCCCAATGAACCGTAGCATCTTCACGTCCCTGGCTGCCTTTTGCCTTACGGGTGGGCTTGCCATCGACGTCGCCTTGGCCGAGCCGAAAGCGCCGACCGAGGAAGAGAACGCCGATGCGGCCTTCGCCAAGAGCTTCCTCGGCAAGACCTATTCGGGCGATTTCGAGATCGAGGGCTGGACGGATTTCGGCGGCGGCCTCGTCGTGCCCCCCATCTGGCTCCATCAGTATCAGCGCGAGGACGGCACCAACCTCGTGCTGACCAGCCGCGAGACGGTGCCCGACACGGCCGCATTGCCCGCCACCTATGTGGTGACGGACGCGCTCATCCTGCCGCCCCCTCAGAAGGGCCTCGACTTCGTCGTGGCCTGCACGCAAGGCGACGATCCGACCTTGCGCTTCATGGGCGAAGCGAAAGGCCCTGAGGAAAAGGAGTGGTGGACCGACGTGCGCCGCGCCTGGGAGATCTCCCTCGAGACGGGAGA
The DNA here is from genome assembly GCA_964530895.1 of uncultured Methyloceanibacter sp. Lineage (GTDB taxonomy): Bacteria > Pseudomonadota > Alphaproteobacteria > Rhizobiales > Methyloligellaceae > Methyloceanibacter. The sequence goes on from CAZHCN010000168.1 coordinate 3,850, forward strand.
GATCACCTCGGTCTCGGCCAAGGGCATCAAGTGCACCAACATGTCTTGGGGCCAGTAGGCGTCGTCGGCTTCCGGAAGGACGTCGAGGTCCGATAGAGGGGCACGGGTGGACCAGCTGATCTTCGTGATGACGATTCTCGCAGCACTCGGCACCGGCCTGCTCGCGGGAAATTTCTTCGCCTTCTCCGCCTTCCTGATGAAGGCCCTGGGTCGTCTTCCCGCCGAGCGCGGCATCGTCGCCATGCAGGCCATCACCACCGCGATTCGGAGCCCCGTCTTCCTTCTGGTGTTCTTCGGCACCGCCGCGATCTGCGCCGTGCTGTCGGGCGTGGCCATTCTTCATTGGGGGACGCCCGGCGCCGGCTATCTGCTCGCGGGCAGCCTACTGTTCCTCTCGGTCACGTTCCCGGTGACCATGATGCGCAACGTGCCGCTCAACAATCAGCTTGTCGCGGCGACGCCCGACACGAAGGACGGCCGCGATCTGTGGAAGCGGTTCCAAGCGTCGTGGGTGATTTGGAACCATGTGCGCACCATCACCGCGCTCGGCTCTTGCGCGTTGCTCATCCTGGCGCTCTCGCACATGGGAAGCCCTTAACTCCGCGCTGAGCCTTACGGGCAGACGGCACTCCGGCGCGCCGCCTGGTCCTTGATATAGGTGGGCTTCGCGGAGAATGAGCGCGTCAGGTTGTCGATCAGGGTCCAGCCGTCGAAGGCCCCGTCGTCGTCGTAGTCGACCCTGACGAGAACGCCATTGTCCTCGCCGATGCGCGCCGTGTTGGCGTAGCAGATCTGCGCCACGAGACCCCGCCCGAGCCCGGGCTCGCAAACTTTGTACGCGCGCCCGCAATGCTCCGTGCTTGCGAGCGGGCCGGGCGGCAACGCGCCCGTCGCCCGGATCAGCGCATTGCCGTTGCAGGCAAACCGCCGTTGCTTATAGACCGCTTGCGTCCGCGCCGCGGGCACCGCATAGGGCCCTTCGCGGGTCCAGAACCCGATGGACCGGCCGGCGAATGCGGCATTCTGCACGTCGGTATCGAGGTCGAGGCCGCCGACGCATTTGCCGCCGGTCTTCCGCCTGAACCACGTCGTCTCGGTCCAGTTCTGGAAGAGGTTCCATTGCCCGGAATTATGGAATTGCGACGAGCCGGCATAGGCGCGCGAGGCGGAGAGCCACGTAAAGTCGATCAGACCGTGCTCCTTCAAGAGCATCAGCGAGTCGCCGCTGCCATAGGCGCCGACCAGAT
>CAZHCN010000169.1:0-5095 GCA_964530895.1 uncultured Methyloceanibacter sp.
GCTTATCTACACGCATCGACATTTGGCCGGACAATATGGCCGTTTCGCCTTCGCTGATTGCCAGGCGCGCGTTCAGACCCTCCAAACATCGACGAACGAGCTTCGGGCCGCGCCCCTGGTGCGACCTTGAGCGCAACGCAACTGACGACAGCGAAAGGACGACCCCTCATGACGAAGGGCACTGTGAAATTCTACAACGAGCAAAAGGGCTTCGGCTTCATCGAGCCGGAAGACGGCAGCAAGGACGTGTTTGTTCATGCCACCGCGCTGGAGCGCGCCGGCATCAGCAGGCTGGTCGAAGGCCAGAAGGTCTCTTTTGACACCGAGATGGACAGCCGCAGCGGCAAGACCGCCGTGGCAAATCTCCAGGCCGCCTAGTCCTCGAAGGACCAAACGCGGTTTGAGAATTGAGAGCCGTCCCCTTCGGGGGGCGGCTTTTCCATGTCCGGGCTTTGGAGATTGCAACGCCGTGGGCGAGGCTAAACGGCGGCAATGAATGAAGAGATGCCATAGAAGCGGCGGCGCGGTAATCTCCGCTGACAAGCGAGGGAGGGCTTGATCATGCTCCGCAAGGTCTTCTGGACTGCACTCTTCGTTGCTTCGTTCTCGGCTGCCGCGTTTGCGCATTCGTCCGAATACGGGACCGCCGACGAGGCCAAGGCGTTGCTCGAACGGGCCGTGGCGGCCGTAAAAGCCGACGAGGCGAAAGCTCTGGCCGCATTCAACGACAAGGATGGAGGGTACCGGGACCGCGACCTCTATGTGTTCTGCGCAAACGCGTCCGACGGCACGGAGACGGCGCATCCAACGCATAAGGGACAGAACCTCACCGACATCAAGGACGCGAACGGCTTTGCGTTCGGTGCAGAGATTATGAAAGCCGCGACCGAAGGGAAGATCAGCGAGGTCACCTATATGTGGCCGAGGCCCGGCTCCGACACCCCTGTCGAGAAGGTCACCTATGTGACGAAGGTCGGCGACCAGGTCTGCGCCGTCGGCTATTACAAGTAAGAGCCGTCACGGAAGAGCTCCGACGCCATGATCTTTCGCCAGCTCTTCGTCAGCGCCTCGGGTACGCATAGCTTCCAATCCCCCCATCTCCCGTCTCGCGCGGGCTTCTGGACATGCTCGCCAGTGCGTCCTACACCATCCGGCACGTGGCAGGAGCAGTCTGAGGAGAGCAAGGGACCATGATCAAGGTCAGCGTGTTTTACCCCAACGAGCCGGGGGCGAGATTCGACCACGCCTATTACGCCGGGACGCACATGCCCATGGTGGCGGCGAAGATGGGGGATGCCTGCCTCCGCTATACCGTCGATAAAGGCATCGCGGGCGGCGAGCCCGGCAGCGCGCCGATTTATGTCGGGATGTGTCACATCTTCTGCGACTCGGTTGAGAGCTTCCAGGCGGGCTTCGGCCCTCATGCCGAAGAGATCATGGCGGACATCCCGAACTACACGAATCTCTCCCCGGTCATCCAGATCAGCGACGTCGTCGTGGCGTGATCTCGGCTCCCGGGTTGACGCCGTGAAGTAAGAGCCGTCGCGGAGGAGGGCGAACGCCATGATCTTCCGGCAGCTTTTCGACAGCACGTCGAGCACGTACAGCTATCTGCTCGCCAGCCGCCATGGCGGCGAGGCGCTGATCATCGACCCCGTGCTCGAGCGGGTCGACCGCTACATTCAGCTCTTGCGCGAGCTGGACTTGCGCCTCGTCAAGGCGATCGACACGCATCTGCACGCGGACCACATCACCGGCCTTCCGGCGCTCCGCGAGCGCACCCACTGCATCACCGTCATGGGCGAGCAGACCAAGGCCGACGTGGTCTCCATTCGTGTTTCCGAGGGCGACCGCGTCGATATCGAAGGCGTGAGCCTCGACGTTCTTTACACGCCGGGCCATACCGACGATTCGTACAGCTTCCGCATGGCGGACCGCGTGTTCACGGGCGATACGCTACTCATTCGCGGCACGGGCCGCACCGATTTCCAAAACGGCGATCCGCAGGCCCAATACGATTCCATTTTCGGCAAGCTCATGACGCTGCCCGACGAGACGTTCGTCTATCCCGCCCATGACTATAAGGGTGACACGGTCAGCACCATCGGCGAGGAGCGGGCGTTCAATCCGAGGCTCCAGGTCAAGTCGGCGGCTGAATATATCGCGCTGATGAACAGCTTGAATCTGCCGAACCCGAAAATGATGGACGTGGCCGTCCCGAGCAATATGCGGGTCGGGCTGGCGCAGGACATCGTTGCCCAAAGCGGCTGGGCGTTGAGCCCCGAGCAGCTCCGGTCCCTTCTCGAAGCGCGGAAGGTCGCGCTCATCGACCTCAGGGAAGATCAGGAGCGCAAGAAGCACGGGATCATTCCGGGCTCGTTGCACGTCGCCTATCCCCGGCTCGGGCCCGAGCTGGAGCGCGGGGGTCTCCTGCAACAGCTCGCGACGGACACGCCGAAGGCGCTTGTCTTCTATTGCGCTTATGGCGAGCGCTCGGCCATGGCGGTTCAAGCGGCGCAGAAAGCGGGGCTCACCGGCGCGCGCCATCTGCAAGGCGGGCTTGCGGCCTGGAAATCGGCAGGCGAGCCCATCGCGCAATAGAGATTGATGCGCGCGGTGCTTCGGAGATTAGCGCAGCGATGTCCCCGCGTTTTCGACCGCGCCGGCACCACACTTTGGGTATTTCAGGGGCACGGTGCCTTAGTTTGCATCAGCCACGGAACCAACCGACAGAGGGGACGTTCTCCGCGCGGCCCTGCACGATGGTAGGGCAATGCCAAAGGAGAGAACGACCATGAAAAGCTTCATTGCCATGCTTGCCGTCGTGACGGCTGTCGCCTTTACCGGCTCTGCGTTCGCTCAGGACGCTGCCCCGAGCAACAAGGCCGACTGCGAGGCCGCTGGCGGTATGTGGAACGCCGACACCAGCACCTGCGCAGACAAAGAGTAGCCTGGACGGCTGCGGCGGGCCGTCGACGGCCCGCCGCCTTCAAAACTCGTAGCCCAGCAGCTTGATTTCCGGGACATACCATCGCGCAACCAGTTTGCGCAGATCGTCCGAATAATAGCCGCGGTAGTCGCGCGTGGCGCTCTTGTTGGGCGTGACGTTGACCCGCGGCACTTCGATGCGTTGCTTCACGCCCGCCGCGGCGAGGGCGGCGTTCAAGTCCTCTTCCAGATTCTCGTAGCGGCCGAGGAAGTCGATCATCAGTGCCTCGTCGTCCGTGTAGATCTCGTGATTGTTGACATAGGCGCGGCGGCGACTCGACATGAAGCGTTCGAAGCTCGGCCGCTGCCGCTTCGACTTCGTCTTGTAGAGATACCAGGAGATCTGCCGGTCCCATGGGTTCCGGTCGAAGGCGAACTTGTAATAGCCGTTCCAGACGTCCTCGCCCACATAAGCGCGCACGAGGCTACCCGGCATGTGTTCGTAGTAGCCCACGGTCGGATGGTAATAACGCTCGGGGCGCAGCATCATCCGGCGCCATAGAGATCGCTTGGGCTTCAGCGGATGATCGATGCGGAAGTTTTGAGGGCCAAGTCCTTTGCGGTCCTGCTCGCTCGCCTCGCGATAGGGCGTGATGACGTCGTCAGGCCCGCACAGTTGTGAAATCGCCGCCTCGATCGCCGTGCCGGCGGTCTTCTTCGTCTTGAGGAAGATGAACTTGTGCTTGTGACTGACAATCATGGACGTCGGTCAGCGGTTCTGTCCTGCGAGCCAGATGGCGAGGTCCTCCAGGATCGCGCCGAAATGAATCTCCGGAATCTTCAGCGCCGCGGCGAGGTCCTGGAGCTTCTTGCGCTCCTCCCCGGCAATGCGGTCGTCGGCGAGCAGCACGAGATAGGCCGCCCGGATCATCTCTTCTTTGGTCTCCTTGTCCAGCCCACCGCCGGCCGCGGCGAACTGGGCGAGCGCGTCGCCCGTGGCATTGGCTTCCGCAGCGTGGGCGATCTCGTCGGCGGTCAGCGTCTTGCCGGACTGGTCCTTGTAGATCTGCTGGATGAGCCCGATCTCGCGGGAATCGAGCCGGCCGTCGGAGGCGGCCACGGCCAGCATCGCCTTGAGAATCCACTCGGAATGAGCGCTCGGGGAGGTTTCTGTCACGTCCTGCTCCTTGAGGGGCTTCACCTGCCGCCATTTGTGCTAAGGCGCAAGCCCTTTGCAAGCTGCCCGAAAACGAGGCTTTGAAGCGCAGGGCTCAGGTGGGCTAAGAGGCGAGCGCGATAGCGCGAAGGAAGGTGCCGGTAACCAGGTGACCCCGCTCAAGATCATATTCCTCGCCGACACCAGGCCCGGCCATTATCACCTGGCGCAAGGCGTGATTGCGGCGCTCCAGCGCCTGCGCCCGGTCGAGGTCACGCGCGTCGAGGTGAAGCGCAAATGGATCGTGCCGACGCGGTGGCTCCGCGCGCGAATCAATGCCCAGACCTTCTATCCCCCGCGCATGCTGCGCATGGCCTATCGCATCGATGCCGAGACGCTGCCGAAGGCGGATCTCGTGGTCTCCGCCGGCGGCGAGACGCATATGCCCAATCTCTGCGTGACGCGGCTGCTCGGCGTGCCGAACATCTTTTGCGGCTCGCTGCTGCGCGGGCTTGGCCCTGAGAATTTCAGCCTGATCATCTCCTCCTACGATCGCGACGCCGAGAGCGCGCGCCATCTCGTCACGCTGAAGCCGTCATCCATCGATCCGGACACGCTGGGCCGTCCGGCGGTCGTGCCGCGCTACGGGCCTGACAATCCTCCGGCCGTCGTGGGCCTGCTGATCGGCGGCAATGCCGGTACGTTCCGCTACAAGCGCAAGGACTGGGACCGCCTCTTGGCGTTCATGGCGGCGGTGTCGAGAGCGTGGGGCACGCGCTGGCTGGTCTCGACCTCCAGGCGCACGCCCGACGGGATCGCCGACCGCCTCGCCGGCATCGCCAAGGATGAGAGCGTCATCGCCAAGTTCATCGATTTCCGAACCGCTGGCCCCGGAACGCTGCCCGAGATCTTCGCGCAAGCCGACGCCATCGTATGCACCGAGGATTCCAGCACGATGATCTCGGAGGCCGTCTCGGCCAGGTTGCCCGTGGTCGGGGTCGCGCCGAAATC
>CAZHCN010000170.1:0-5059 GCA_964530895.1 uncultured Methyloceanibacter sp.
TTGGAGCAGATGACGAAGGGCTGGCCTTCCCTCACGAAAGGATTGAGCTCGGCGGCGATGGCGCGCAAATGCTGCGCCGGGGTCACCATCAGCAGCATGTCGCAGGTGGCCGCCTCGTTGAACGAAGCGGTGGCCTCGATCGTCGGGTCGAGCGGCACGCCCGGCAGGAACACCTCGTTCCGGTGCGTCTCATTGATGGCGACGATGGTCTCCGGCTCGCGCGCCCAGATGAGCACGTCGCGCCCGGCGCGCCGCGCGGTGATGGCAAGGGCTGTTCCCCACGCGCCCGCGCCGATAATCCCAACCGATTGAAGCGCCATGTCCGTCCCCCGCTTCTTCTTAGCGCAGTTTCGAGGCTTTGCGTGGACTCAAGCCTTGACGCCGGCACCAAGGGCAGGCGGTGCGTCCGCATCGAGTGGCCAGCGCGCCCGGGCAGGCGCGGCGAGATCGTCGGTGAGGCCGCGGGCCAGGCGCTCGGCGCCCGCCCAGGCGATCATGGCGGCATTGTCGGTGCAGAGTGCAGGCGGCGGCACCACGACGCGGAATCCGCGGGTCGCCGCCACCTTTTCGAGCGCGCGTTTAAGCCGTTGATTGGCGGCGACACCGCCGGCCACCACGAGCGCCCGCTGCGCGTCGGGACCGAGTTGCTCTTCATAGAGATCCATCGCCCGAGTCGCGCGGTCGCTAACGACGTCGACCACCGCCTCCTGGAAGCTCGCGCAGAGATCGGCGATATCGTGCTCATTGAGCGGCGCGCGCTTGACGGCCTCGTGGCGGAGCGCCGTCTTGAGCCCGGCGAGCGAGAAATGCGGCTCAGGCCGCCCCAGCATCGGCCGCGGCAGCTTGATCGAGGCATGCCCGCGCGCGGCGAGACGCTCGACCTCGGGACCGCCCGGGTAACCGAGACCGAGCAGCTTGGCGGCCTTGTCGAAGGCTTCGCCGAGCGCATCGTCAAGCGTGGTGCCGAGCCGTTCATAGGCGCCCACATCCTTGACGATGAGAAGCTGCGTATGCCCGCCGGACACGAGCAACAGCAAATAGGGGAAGCCCAACCCCTCGGTGAGGCCTGCGCTCAGCGCATGCGCTTCGAGATGATTGACCGCGAGGAACGGCTTGCCGAGCCCGAGCGCGATCGCCTTGGCCGTGGTCACGCCGGCGATCAGCCCGCCGATCAGGCCCGGCCCCGCCGCCGCGGCGATGCCGTCGATGCTGCCGAAATTGATGCCCGCTTCGGCCATCGCCTGTTTGAGTGCCACATCGAGCAGATCCACATGGGCGCGCGCGGCGATCTCCGGCACCACGCCGCCATAGACCGCGTGAAGGTCGAGTTGCGAGTGCACCACATTGGACAGGATCTCGCCGCGCCCGTCCGCGCTTCGGCGCACCACCGCCGCCGCCGTCTCATCGCAGCTCGTCTCGATGCCGAGCACCGTGAGAGGGGCGATATGTCCGCTTTCCGTCATGCTTCTTTCTATACGGTCCGGGAGGAGATTGAAGGGGGCGGCGAAACCGTCCATTAATGCGGAACGTTGGCCCCTTTCCCTCGGCAGCTCAAGGAGTTCCGCCTTTGCCGGCCCCCCTTCTCATCGGCACAAGAGGCAGCCCGCTGGCACTGTGGCAGGCGCGGCTCGTGCGCGATCGCCTAAGTGAGGCCCACGGGCTCGGCGAGGGCGAGGTCGATCTCAGCGTCATCACCACCTCGGGCGACCGCATCCAGGACAAGCCGTTGGCCGACTTCGGGGGCAAGGGGCTCTTCACCAAGGAGATCGACGAGGCGCTGCTCCGCGGCGACATCGCGCTCGCCGTGCACTCGATGAAGGATCTGCCGACGGTGCTGCCGGACGGGATTTGCATCGCCGCCGTGCTGCCACGCGCCGACGTGCGCGATGCGTTTATCGGTCGCACCGCGCCGTCCCTTACGGAACTTCCGCCGGGCGCCGTCGTTGGCACCTCATCCTTGCGGCGCGGCGCCCAGGTGAAGCGCTTGCGCCCCGACCTCCGCGTCGTCGATTTCCGCGGCAATGTCGAGACGCGGCTCAGAAAGCTCGATGAGGGCGTCGCCGACGCGACGTTGCTTGCCATGGCCGGTCTCGATCGTCTGGGCCTCGCGTCCCATGCGACCTCGATCCTTTCCGTCGACGAGATGCTGCCCGCGGTCGCGCAAGGCGCCATCGCCGTCACCGCCCGCGCGGACGACCCGGACACGCTCCGCCTGCTCTCGTTCCTGAACGATCCGATGACCGCGACCGCGATTGCGTGCGAGCGCGCGTTTCTCGCGCGTCTCGACGGTTCCTGCCGCACGCCGATCGCCGGACTCGCCGAGATCAACGACGACATCTTGCGCTTTCGCGGGTTGATCCTGACGCCAGGCGGCGCAGAATGGCACGATATCGAGGTGACCGGCGAGGCGGAGCATGCCGAAGTGCTCGGCCGTGACGCCGGCGAAGAGGTGCTCGCCAGAGCGGGCCCGAACTTTCTCGCAAGCCTACCGTGATGCGATGCGTGTGCTCGTGACCAGGCCAGAGCTCGATGCGCGCGGCGAAGCCGACGCGCTGATCGCGCGCGGCCACGAGCCGGTGATTGCGCCGCTGCTCGAAATCGAGTTCCTGTCTGGCGTTCCCCTCGATCTCGAAGGGGCGCAAGCGCTCATCATCACGAGCCGCAACGCGATCCGCGCGCTGGCGGCCCATGAGGCGCTTCCTCGGGCGCTCGCGCTGCCGCTATTTGCCGTGGGCGAATCGACCGCAAGAGCAGCCAGGCAGCTCGGCTTTTCCGAAGTGACCATCGGCCCCGGAACCGCGGCCGGGCTTCTCCCTCTGATCCGCCGGGAGGTCCACCCCGAGAAGGGGCCGCTCGTGCATCTTGCCGCGGAACACGTCGCCTTCGACCTCAAGCCGGTCTTGGAGGAAGAGGGCTTCACCTTTCGCAAGCTCGTGCTTTACCGGTCGCACCCCGCGGAGGCGCTTTCCGGCGACGTCGTGGATGGGCTCGCCTCCGGCGCCGTATCCGGCGTCATCTTGCTGTCGCCGCGCACCGCCAAGACGTTTGCTGCCTTGGCGGAGCGTTATGGTGTGGTAACCCAAGCAAAGGGTCTCGTGTGCTATTGCCTGTCAAAGTCGGTAGCAGAGCCGGTGATGCCGCTGGGATTCAAGGTCCGGGTCCCGGCCTATCCGCGCGAGGAAGATCTCCTTGCGCTTCTGGACTTTGACACGTCATCCTCGTGAGAAATCGAATCTCTTAAGAGTGAAGGTGATGAGCTGATGGCCGGCTCCTTCGACAACAAAGGCAGCGGTCCGGATAACGCGGGCAAACGCCCGTCGCCCACGATTGAAGGCACCGCGACCGAAGTGACTGTCGAGCCGGGGGCCGAGAAGGCCGCTGCGGCGACAAACGAGGCTGCCGCAAAGGACGATGAAGCGGCAAAGAGGGCCCAAGAGACTCTGGAGCCGCCGGCCGGCAATGACGCGGCCGCGGATGAAGAAGAGCCGGAGATGAATGCGCCCCCGCCGCCGCGCCCGCGTGGCTCTCGTATCGGATCCGTCCTCTCCCACCTCACCGCGGGCATTCTCGGCGGGCTCGTTGGCGCCGGCGCAATCGCCTTCGCATGGACCTACCTGCCCACGAACCAGCCGGCTGAAGCGCCGAATCTCAAGCCGCTGGAGGACCGTCTCGCCGCGCTCGAGTCCGCCCCCGGAGCCCCGGACGCGGGTCCCGAGATCGCGCAGATGGAGTCGCGGCTCGACGCCCTCGAAAGCAAAAAGCCCGAGGCCCCGCCGGAAGTCGCGACCCTTGCCGATCGCGTGAGCCAACTCGAAGTCAACCTGAAATCGATGGCGGAAGCTGCAAAGCAAGGCGGCTCGGTCGCCGACGCGGCTGCGACGAGCCAGCAGATCAACGCCGCCGAGCAGCGCCTCGACGACAAGATCGCGGCCGCGCTGAACGACGCCAAGGCCACGAATGACGCCTCCATCGCCGCCATCAAGAAAGACATCGCCGCAATCGATGCCAAGCTCAAGGCGCTCGCCAATGCCGAGCTCGGTTCGGGCGATGCATCCCAATTGGTGCCCGAGATCGCCGGGCTGGACGATCGCCTCGGCAAGCTCGAGTCGATGCTTCCCGCCTTGGCCGACCAGGTCGACAAGGACGCAGAGGACGCCAGGACGGCCACGTTGGCCATCGCCTTTGCCAATCTGCGCACCGCCGTCAACGAAGGGCGCCCGTACGCGACCGAGCTTGCCACCTTGGCGGCGTTGTCGCCGGGCAACGGCGAACTCGGCCCTCTCACCGACTACGGCGACGAGGGCATCCCCACCATCGCGCAACTCAAGGTTTCGTTCGAGGCCGCCCGCGATGCAGCGCTTGCGGCTTCGGCGCCCGAGGCGACGGCGTCGCTCGCCGACCGCCTGATGGCGAGCGCTGAGTCGCTCGTCAAGGTGAGACGCATCGATGCGGAGGCCGAGGGCGACACCCCTGACGCGGTGCTCGCGCGCGCCGCGGCAAAGCTCGATCAAGGCGACCTCGCCGCGGCCGTGAAAGAGGTCGAGACTCTCAAAGGCGCACCGCATGAGGCGTTCGCGGGCTGGCTCGACCAGGCGAAGGCGCGGCTCAGCGCCGAGGCGACCCTGCAACATCTTCAGAGCCTCCTGCTCGTCTCCCTCGGAGACGGCAAAACGCCAAGCAAGACGGACGAGCAAGACTAGAAGATGATCCGCATTCTCTTTTTCGTTCTCATTATCGTGGCCGCGGCCTTGGGCCTTGCCTGGCTTGCCGACCGGCCGGGCACCGTCACCGTCGAATGGCTCGGCTACCAGGTCGCGACATCGGCCTTCGTGGCGACGCTCGCGATCCTCGCGGTGGTCACGGCCTTCATCCTCGCCTTCGCCGTTCTGCGCTATGTGTGGACGCGGCCGGCCGCGGTTGCCGCGCACATGCGCGAGCGGCGGCGCAAGCAAGGCTTCGAAGCGCTGTCCCGGGGGCTCCTCGCCATCGGCGTCGGCGACCGTGCACTCGCACAGCGTTACGCCGGGATCGCCGGACGCGCGCTCCCGCGCGAGCCGCT
>CAZHCN010000171.1:0-5055 GCA_964530895.1 uncultured Methyloceanibacter sp.
AGAACGTTATGGCCGGGCTTCAGCGTGTGCGGACGATGGCCGAACAGCATGCGGTAGGAGGTGGCGAGCGTCAGCGTGTAGCAGGCCGCCTCCTCCCAGGTGAGATGCTGCGGCCGCGGCAGCAGCTGGCGGTCCTGCACGCGGCAGAATTGCGCGAACGAGCCGTCCGGCGTCTCATAGCCCCAGATGCGCTGCGACGGCGAGAACATCGGATCGCCGCCGTTGCATTCCTCGTCGTCGCCGTCGTCCTGGTTACAGTGGATGACGACCTCGTCGCCGACCTTCCAGCGTTTGACCTTGGCGCCAACCGCCCAGACGATGCCGGACGCGTCTGAGCCGGCGATATGATAGGGGTTCTTGTGCACGTCGAGCGTCGACATCGGCTGGCCGAGCGACGCCCACACGCCGTTGTAATTGACGCCCGCCGCCATCACGAGAACGAGCACGTCATGGGAGTCGAGCTCCCAGGTCGGCACCACCTCGACCTGCATGGCCTCGTCGGGAGGGCCGTGGCGCTCCTTGCGGATCACCCAGGCATACATGTTCTTCGGCACGTGACCGAGCGGAGGAATCTCGCCGATCTCGTAGAGATCCTTGATCTCGCCTGCCGGCGCGGACGTTTCTGGAGAAACTGCAGTTAAAGACATTTCATTCATCCGGTTGTCCCCCCAGTCCTCTTTTTCGGTCTCTTTTTGCACTGCGGCAATTGTCTTCGATCCATCTCGCGACTGCAACATGTTTGCAGGCCGCAGACTTAACACAGGACGGCCCCAAAAAAGCCAGGGCTCAGTCAGATTTGCCCTATTTTCGGGAAAGTCCCCTTCAATGGGGTTGGAGGGTTAGCAAAAACAAACGCCTCTGCCCAGGGGTCGATTCGCGCACCCCGCAAAAGAGGCGCGGCACGGCGCCGCCCCCCAAAGGCATTTGATCCCATGGCGGATTGGCCTAAACCGGGCCCGGGACCTTCCACAAGCCTCGAATCGGCGGTGCAGAACTGACCGGCAATCTCATCGTTTTTGTCACGCTCGCCGCCGCGGTAGCGCTGCTCTTCACCCCGCGGGTTACCGCCTCGCCGGTGTGGCGCGCGACCGTGACGCCGCTCGCATCCATCATCGGCTCGGGCTTCCTCGTCTCGTTTCCGCTGCTGACCCACGACCTCGGCTCCTATGCCGTGATCGCCATGACCGGGCTCGTGGTGTTTGCCTACCTGCTCGGCGGCGCCATCCGCTTCAATATTCTTCACGGCGAGCCGCTCTTCATTCACGGCGAGTCGCTCTTCGCCAAAGACGGACGCGGCTGGCTCGGCTTTCTGGAAAGTGCGTCCCATCTCGCGCTGGCCCTCGCCTACTTCATTTCGGTCACGTACTACCTGACGCTGCTCTCGGCCTTCCTGCTCAAAGGCCTCGGCGTCCCGCATCCCCTGGCGGCCAAGGGCGTCACCACCGTCATTCTCATCGGCATCGGCGCGCAAGGCATGCTGCGCGGCCTGCACGGTCTGGAGAGCATCGAGGAATACGCCGTCGGGCTGAAGCTTGCGATCATCGCCGCGGCCATCGCCGCGCTCGCCTGGTTCAATATCGATGCGGTCATGCACGACACCTGGCACGTCGTGGAACATACCAAGCCGTTCGACTGGCACGCGCTGAGGGTCGTGTTCGGCCTGCTCGTGGTCGTCCAGGGCTTCGAGACGTCGCGCTTTCTCGCCGGCGCCTATCCGCCCGAGCTGCGCGTCCGCACCATGCGCTATGCGCAATGGCTGTCGGGCGCGATCTACATCGTGTTCTTTCTTTTGGCGACGGCGGCGGTCGAGGATCCCAAGGCCCTCAATGGCGACGCGACCGGCATCATCGCCGTGCTCGCGCCGGCCGCCTCGAGCCTCGTCTATCTGATCGTGATCGGCGCCGTGTTCGCCCAACTCTCCGCCGCCGTCGCCGACGCCATCGGCGCGGGCGGCCTCATCGAGCAGGTCAGCGGCCAGAGGATCGACCACCGGCACGCGTACCCGGTCATCGCCCTGATCGGCATCGGGCTCACCTGGTCGCTCGACATTTTTGGCGTGATCACGCTGGCGTCGCGGGCCTTTGCCCTGTTCTACCTGATGCAATGCGTGGTCGCGGCCGGCGTCGCCTTGAAGACTCCGGGCCTGCATTACCGCGCGCTCTACACCACCGCCTTTCTGGCGCTCGCCGCCCTGGCGCTCGCCGTCGTGGCGTTCGGCATTCCCATGAAAGGGATTTGATATCCTTTCTGGTCCATGGAATACGGAAACAAGCGCGCCTCCGCGAAGTTGCGCCGAGGCGTCCCCCCGTGCTTCGATAGGGCCGGGCTGCGCTGGGAAAGCGCGCCTGGAGACAGCGAATGGCAGACGGCAAGACCAAACGCGATAAGCCGTGGATGTTCCGCACCTATGCGGGCCATTCGACGGCCAAGGCCTCGAACGAGCTTTACCGGAAAAATCTCTCGAAGGGACAGACCGGCCTCTCGGTCGCCTTCGATCTGCCGACCCAGACCGGCTACGACTCCGACGAGGCGCTGGCCCGCGGCGAGGTCGGCAAGGTCGGCGTGCCGATCTCCCATCTCGGCGATATGCGCCACCTGCTCGAGGGCATCCCGCTCGCCGAGATGAACACCTCGATGACCATCAACGCCACCGCCGCGTGGCTGCTCGCGCTCTATGTGTCGCTCGCCGACGAGCAAGGCGCAGACCGGACGAAACTCACCGGCACGGTGCAGAACGACATCCTCAAGGAATACCTGTCGCGCGGCACCTATGTATTTCCGCCAGCGCCGTCGCTCCGTCTCATCAAGGACGTCATCGTCTTCACCAACCGCGAGATGCCGAAGTGGAACCCGACGAATGTCTGCTCCTACCATTTACAGGAAGCAGGCGCGACACCGGCGCAGGAGCTCGCCTTCGCGCTCGCCACGGCGATCGCCGTTCTCGACGAGGTCAAGAGATCGGGCGAGGTCCCTGAAGAGAACTTCCCGAGCGTCGTCGGCGCCATCAGCTTCTTCGTCAACGCCGGCGTGCGTTTCATCACCGAGGTCTCCAAGATGCGGGCCTTCGTCGATCTCTGGGACGAGATCGCGCGCGACCGCTATGGCGTCGAGGATCCCAAGCTTCGCCGCTTCCGCTATGGCGTTCAGGTGAACTCGCTGGGGCTCACCGAGCAGCAGCCGGAGAACAACGTCTACCGCATCTTGCTGTCGATGCTCGCCGTCACATTGTCCAAGAAGGCGCGCGCCCGCGCCGTGCAGCTCCCGGCCTGGAACGAGGCGCTCGGCCTGCCGCGGCCGTGGGACCAGCAATGGTCGCTTCGGCTCCAGCAGATCGTCGCCTACGAAACCGATCTTCTCGAATACGACGACATCTTCGACGGCGCCGAGGTGATCGACCGCAAGGTCGAGGAATTGAAGGAGCAGGCTCGGGCCGAGCTCGCCAGGCTCGACCAAATGGGCGGCGCGGTCGCCGCCATCGACTACATGAAAGAGGCGCTGATCGCGTCCAACGCCGCCCGCGTCGCGGCGATCGAGCGCGGCGATCAGGTGCTCGTCGGCGTCAACCGCTACACCGAGACCGAGCCGTCGCCGCTCGATTCCGGCGCCCAAGGCATCCTCACCGTGCCGGAGTCGGTCGAGATCGAACAGATCGCGGCGCTGCAATCGTGGCGTCAGCAGCGCGACGAGGCCGCCGTGCGTCAGGCCCTGCGCGACCTGAAGGAAGCCGCAAGCGAAGGCCGCAACATCATGCCCCCGTCGATCGCCGCCGCCAAAGCCGGCGTCACCACCGGCGAATGGGGCGGGATCCTGCGTGAGGTGTTCGGTGAGTACCGCGCACCCACCGGCATCGGCGCCAAGCACGCGATTGACGAGGAGCGGCTCAGGGAGGTGAAGGAGCTTGTCGCCCAAGTCTCCGGCAAGCTTGGCCGCACGCTGACCTTCGTCGTCGGCAAGCCCGGCCTCGACGGTCACTCCAACGGCGCCGAGCAGATCGCCGTGCGCGCCAACGACGTCGGCATGGACGTCATTTACGACGGCATCCGGCTCACGCCGACCCAGATCGTCGAGCAGGCGAAAGAGGCCAAGGCCCACGTGGTCGGGCTCTCCATCCTCTCCGGCTCGCATGTGTCGCTCGTGCGCGACGTGGTGCAGAAGCTCCGCGAGGCGGGGATGGGCGAGGTGCCTGTCGTGGTCGGCGGCATCATCCCGGCCGAGGACGTCAACATCCTGAAGCAGTGCGGCGCCGCGGCCGTCTACACGCCCAAGGACTTCCAGCTCAACGAGATCATGACCGGCATCGTCAATCTCGTGGACCAGAAGGTCGAGGTCCTGGCCGAGGCCGGCGTTCCCGTTCCGCCGCTGCGCGCCAAGGAGAAGGTGCCGCTCTAGAATCCCCACCGCCAGGGCGATGGCAGCGGCCCGGCTTTGCCGCTAGACTCCCGCCAACGCCGAATCGCTTTCGGGCATCTGGCCAAGGGGGAGCACCATGAACTTCAATCTGAGCACGCCGCGCCGGGAGACGTTCCTCGTCTCTGTGATCCTCGCCGCTCTCGTCGTGATCGGCATGATCGTGCCTTTGCCGATCTTCACCGGCTATGGCCTCGGCCTCTTGCTGATCGCCTATCTGATCCTGCTCGCCGGCGTGCTGATGGATAACGCCTGACGCTTGAGCCTTAGCTCGCTTGGGCGATGGCCATGGGCTCGTCCTGCGCCGCCAGGAACGGCACCAGCGTCGCATGGAGCGCACCGCCCTGGATCGGCTTCGAGACGCGCCCATTGATTCCCGCGAGGACATAGGCAAGGTCGTCCTTCTCGGCGCCCCGTGCGGCAATTCCCACAATCGGAACATCCGACGACGAGATGTGCAGCGACCGGATCTGCTTGGCGATCTTGAGGCCGTCATAGTCCGGTAGCACCGTGTCCATGAGGACGAGATCGTAAGGCCGGGCCGCGAGGCACATGAGCGCCGCGGCGCCGCTCTCGACCACCTCGTAGGTCAAGCCGAACTCTTCGAGATAGGTCCCGATCAGCATGCGGTTGACCGTGTTGTCCTCG
>CAZHCN010000172.1:0-5053 GCA_964530895.1 uncultured Methyloceanibacter sp.
CGCGCCCGACGAGATCACGCCTGAGCAAGTGACGCTCGAGATTGCCGGTCTCTGCAAGGACTGCCGCCCGCGCGCCTCGGCCTAGGACGAAATCGGCGCGCGGTGACCGGAACGACGAAAGCTTCGCGCCCGCGAAGATTATGTTATATCATAGCAGAAGGAGGGACTTATGAAAGCGTTCGGAGTTGCAGTCATGTTGGCCGTCTTGGCCAATGTGCCGGCCATGGCGGCCGAGCCCATCCATGTCGTCGCCGCCGAGAACTTCTACGGCGAGCTCGCCAAACAAATCGGAGGATCGTCGGTCAAGGTGACCAGCATCCTATCCAATCCCGATCAGGACCCGCATCTGTTCGAGGCGAGCCCGTCGGTCGCCCGGAACCTGTCGGATGCGCAGATCGTCATCTATAACGGCATCGACTACGACCCTTGGATGGCGGACTTGCTTTCAGCGTCCAAGGCGCCGGACCGCAAGGCGATCGTGGTCGCCGACCTCGTCGGCAAGAAGCCCGGCGACAACCCGCATATCTGGTACGACCCCGCGACCATGGCCGCGGCCGCGCAAGCGATCAAAGACGCGCTCGCCGCCGCCGACCCGGCCAACAAGGCTCAGTATGAAAAGAACCTGACGGCTTTCGATAACTCGCTCAAACCGATCAAGGACCAGATCGCCAAGCTGAGGAAGCGGTCGGAGGGCGTCCCCGCCACCGCGACCGAACCCGTGTTCGGCTATATGTTCGAGGCGCTCGGCATGGAGGTCCGGAACGGACCGTTCCAGATGGCGGTGATGAACGACACCGAGCCGTCCGCATCTCAGGTCGCGGCCTTCGAGGACGACCTGAAGAACCACAAGGTCAAAATGCTCATCTACAACAGCCAGGCGACCGATCCCTTGGCCGAGCGGATGCTCAAGCTGGCGAAGGAATCGAACGTTCCCGTCGTCGGGGCGAACGAGACCCAGCCTCCGGGTTCCACCTATCAGGAATGGATGACGGAGGAACTCGACGCCGTCGGCAAAGCGCTTCCGCCGCTGACGCAGTGAACGCACTCGAGTTCGCCAACGTATCGGTCGACTTGGGTGGACGCGCGGTCCTCGCCGACGTCAGCTTCACGATCGGGGACCACGAATTCGTGGGCGTGCTGGGACCCAATGGGTCGGGCAAGACGACACTGCTCCGAGCTGCGCTCGGGATCGTGCCTGTCAGCCACGGCTCCATCACGGTTCTCGGCGCGCCCGCCGTCCCCGGCAATCCAGCGATTGGCTACATGCCGCAGGTGCGCAGCAAGGTCGACACGCTGCGCTTGAGCGGTTGGGACTTCGTGGCGGTGGTGGTCAACGGTCACCGCTTCGGCCTGCCCTATCTCGGCAAGGAGGGGCGCAAGGAGGTCGACTGGGCCTTGGACATGGTCGGGGCGCGCGATCTCGCGAAGCGTCCCTTGGCCGAGACCTCGGGCGGTGAGCGCCAGCGCCTGCTGCTGGCGCAAGCCCTGGTCGGGCATCCGAAATTGCTGCTGCTCGACGAACCGCTCATCAGCCTCGATCCAAACCATCAGCGTGCGGTGGTGCAGCTGACAAAGAGGTTGCAGACGGAGCTACGCATCTCGGTGCTGTTCAGCTCCCACGAGCTCAATCCGTTGCTCGGCGCGCTCGATCGCGTGCTTTATCTCGGTCACGGCCAGGCGGCGCTCGGCACCGTCGACAAGGTCATCACCGGTCCCGTCTTGTCGCGGCTGTATGGATCGCCGATCGACGTGGTGCATATCGGCAGCCGCATCTTCGTCATGTCCGGCGAACACGATGTCGAGCGGGACCATCATCGCCACAACCACGCGGAGCACGGTCACCATGCTCCACTATGACTTCATGCGAACCGCGTTCGCGGCCGCCGGCATCGTGGCGCTGGTTGCCGGACCGATCGGCTATTTTCTCGTTTTGAGGGGACAGACCTTCGCCGGTCACGCTCTGGCCCATGTCGGGTTCACCGGCGCGACCGGCGCGATCCTCTTCGGTCTTTCTCCGCTGGCGGGGCTCGTCCTTCTCACGGTCGCCGCCGGCATCGGCATGGGATTTCTCGGCGAGCGCCTCGCGCAACGCGACGTCGCCATCGGCATTGTGCTCGCGCTCGCCCTCGGCCTCGGGCTTCTGTTCCTGCATTACTTCACGGCCTTCGCGACGCAGGCGACGGCGCTGCTGTTCGGCAACGTCCTGGCCGTGGACATCGACACCGTTTGGACCTTGTTCATCCTCGGCGCGGTGAGCCTCGCCGTGCTCGCCGTCATCTCGCGGCCGCTGCTGTTCGCAAGCGTGCAGCCGGAGCTCGCCGTGGCGAAGGGCGTGCCGGTGCGGGCGCTGTCCGTCATCTTCTTGGCGATCGTCGCGCTCGCGACCGCCGAATGCGCGCAGATCGTCGGCGTGCTGCTTGTGTTCGCGCTGATGGTGGGTCCGGCGGCGACGGCGCAACGCCTCACGAAGAACATCGCGAGCGGCGTGGGCTTGGCGGTCGTGCTGGCGCTCGCGGAGGCGTGGCTCGGCATCACGCTCGCCTTCTATACCGACTGGCCGACCAGCTTCTGGATCGCGGCTTTGAGCGCGGCCGGCTATTTCCTGGCGATCCTGCCCTGGGAACGATGGGTGAAGCGGCGCGCCCCGAAAGAGATCATCACATCCAAGACCTCGGTTCCCGAGGCCCTCGCTTCGACCGACAGCCGGCCCGTATCTTGATCGGGTGACCGGCGGCCTCATCCGCGCGACCCGAGCCCGTCGTGCGGCTCACAACTGTAATGTTATAACATTAGGATCGAAATGGACAGTCAGCTCATCGACTATCTCAGTCAGGCCCAAGCAGCAGATGACGGCCGACTGCCGGTCACCGTGCTCTCCGGCTTTCTCGGGGCCGGAAAGACGACGCTTCTCAACCGCGTCCTTGCCAATCGCGAGGGCCGCAAGGTCGCCGTCATCGTCAATGACATGAGCGACATCAATGTCGACGCGGAGCTCATTCGCAACGGCGGCGCCGATCTGTCACGCACGGACGAGGCGCTGGTCGAGATGTCGAATGGGTGCATCTGCTGCACGCTTCGCGAGGATCTTCTGAAGGAGGTGCGCCGCCTCGCCGAGGAGGGGCGTTTCGACTATCTGCTGATCGAGTCGTCCGGCATCTCGGAGCCTCTTCCCGTCGCTTCGACCTTCGAGTTTCGCGACGAGGAGGGCAGCAGTCTGGCCGACGTGGCTCGGCTCGATACCATGGTGACCGTCGTCGATGCGGCCACGCTCGTTCGCAACTACGCATCGCATGAATTCCTTGCCGACCGCGGACTGGCGGTCGACGAGGGCGATCACAGGCCCCTGGTCGAGCTGCTGGTCGAACAGATCGAGTTCGCCGACGTGATCGTTCTGAACAAGCTCGACCTCTCCACGAAGGAAGAGCTCTCCGCCGCGCGGGCCATCATTCGTTCTTTGAATGCCGGCGCAAAGATCATCGAGACGCGCGAGGCCGCGGTCGATCTCGATGAGATTCTCGGCACCGGGCTCTTCAGCTTCGAGGCGGCGCACACCCATCCGACATGGTTCAAGGAGCTGCATGGATTCAAGGAGCATACGCCGGAGACGGAGGAGTACGGCATCAAGAGCTTTACGTACCGTGGTAGGGCTCCGTTCGATCCTGCGAAGCTGCACGCATTCTTCTCGAAGACCTGGCCGAACGTCATTCGCGCCAAGGGGTTCTTCTGGCTCGCGACGCGGCCGCAATGGGTGGGGGAGTTGAGTCAGTCCGGTCCGGTCGTGCGCCACCAGGGCGTGGGCTTTTGGTGGGCGGCGGTGTCGCAAAAGCACTGGCCGGACGACGCCGAAATCACGGAGTCGATCATGGAGCGCTGGCATGACGTGTGGGGCGACCGGCGGCACGAACTCGTGTTCATCGGTACGAGCGACATGGATCAGGCGATGATCGAAGCGGAGCTCAACGGATGCCTCGTGCAAGAGCCGCGCAAGGAAGACCTGGAATCCGGCCGATGGTCGAAGCTGACGGATCCGTTTCCGGCGTGGCGGCGGGAATAGGGCTTGCCTTGGCGCTGAGGACGTGGCCAGGACATGCTCGCCACGACTTCGGAGGGCTCTGGCTGGTGCGGGCGAAAAGACCATGGCTGTGGCTCGTGTTCGCGGTGCTGCTGGCCGGCATCGCCTATGCCACGCTTGGGCCGGAGGCGTGGCAGATCAGGCTCGGGCTCCCATATCAGCAGGTGTCGTGATATATGCCAAAGCAGCTCTTGATGGCCTTTGCCGCGTCGATGCCGGCATCGCCACTGGCTTTTTCACCTGAAATATAATCGCTGCTCGGTTGGTCGACGCTTTGGGATAATCCGGCTTGAGCGGACGCCTGCGGCATTTGGCCATATCCGCGCGCCTGGACAAGTCACGCTCCGCTTAGCACCGGGGAGCCTCCGGCATTGGCCTGCTTCAGCCAACCACATGCTACACTGCCCGTTCGGCGGAGAGTTGGATGAGGGTCAGATGTCTCTCCGCAAGTGGCCCGCAAGAAGGGCTCGGATGACGAAGGGAGGTCAGCTGATCGAAGGAGGAAAGTGATGAAAACGATGTTCAGCCTGTTGGTTCTATTGTCCGCAACGCCAGCCCTGGGGGCCGAATGTACGGCGACTGGAGAGGTGCAGAAGGGTCACGCCATCTTTCACGTCGATACGAAGTCATGCGTAGAGGTTCTTTACTACATTCAAGGAGAACCGACCTCGCTCACGATCAATAACGGCTCCGGTGGCTCCGACCATCTTTTTTCGTTTTACGAACCTCTCTGCAAACAGCAAGGGTCGGACAATTCCGAACCATGCCCAAAGCTGACCGTTGAGTCTTGCACCCCTTGTGCAAAATAGCCGAGCGGAATTGGACAAGCCGCAACGCGAGATGGGTTGCAGACCGATCGCCGAAGTCCCTTCTTTCGTTACACGATGCTTTAGATTCCAGACTGATTGGCTCAACGCCCATACGTAGATGGTCGGATGAAAGTCCGCCCCTGACCATAAGGGGAGCGATGTGCGCGCCAAC
>CAZHCN010000173.1:0-4905 GCA_964530895.1 uncultured Methyloceanibacter sp.
AGGCGATCAAGAAGGAGGCGGGCTCCGCCGTTGCCAAGGCGAACGGCACCCACGTCACCATTCAGATCAAGGGGCGCGATTTACAACGCGGCTTTCCCACCGAGATCACCCTCGGGCCCCATGAGATTGCCGATGCCTTGACCTTGCCGATCCAGCAGATCGTTGGTGGCATAAGGCAGGCGCTGGCCGATGTGCCGCCCGAGCTCACCGCGGATATCTGCGACGCCGGCATCTATCTGACCGGGGGCGGCGCGTTGCTGGAGAAGCTCGATGTCAGGCTCCAGCAAGAGACGGGAGTGAAATTCAAGATTGCCGAAGATCCGCTGCGCTGCGTGGTCCGTGGGACCGGGATGGCTCTGGAGCGGCTGGACGAAATGGCCGATTTGCTGATCAAGCCCTAGGGGGGGCGCGAAGACGGGGCCGGCGATTGCGCAGCCCCGCACCGAAGGGAGGCTGAACGCCGCAAGGGCGTTCCTCGAGTGAACGCAGAATGCGCGAGCGCGGATCACCTTTGTTTCGAAGACACCGGCCTTCCTGGAGGGCCCCGGTAGAGCTCCTCAGTTTTGGTCTCTATTTCCTCTGCGCCGTTCTTCTGGTCCTCAGCCGTATCGGCCATGGCGCGATCGCCGACGCCCGCGACGGGCTGGTCGATCTCACCGCTCCCGTTCTCGAGGCCGCCTCCTTCCCCGCCATTGAGGCTCGCCGCGCTTACGAGCGTGCGCAACTCTATGCCGCCGCATTCGACGAGGTCGATCGCTTGAAGAAAGAGAACGAGGCCCTCAGGCAGTGGGAATGGCGAACCAAGCTGCTCGAGAGAAAAGTCGCCCATCTGCGTTCGCTGTTGAACGCGGTGGATGAGCCCGGTCTCGTTTTCGCCACGGGCCGCGTCATCGCCGATGCCAGAGGCCCCTTCGTGCGAAGCGCGCTCATCAATCTCGGCCGGAAGGACGGCGTGCATATCGGCTACGCCGTCATCAACGGCGATGGGCTGGTGGGCCGCACGGTCGACGCCGGCGAGTCCGTCGCCCGCGTACTTCTCCTCAACGACCTGAATAGCCGCATTCCGGTTCTGGTCGGACCGGCGGGCGTGCGCGCGCTCGCCTCGGGCGACAATAGCGCCGAGCTCCAACTCGATTTCCTTCCCGATGATGCCACGGCCTATCCCGGCGACGAGGTGTACACATCCGGCAGCGACGGCGTGTTGCCGCGCGGCTTGCGCGTCGGCGTGGTGACGGGAACGCA
The DNA here is from genome assembly GCA_964530895.1 of uncultured Methyloceanibacter sp. Classification (GTDB taxonomy): domain Bacteria; phylum Pseudomonadota; class Alphaproteobacteria; order Rhizobiales; family Methyloligellaceae; genus Methyloceanibacter. The sequence continues at coordinate 1,243 of CAZHCN010000173.1, forward strand.
AGGGGCCTTCAAAGTACGGCCCTATGCCGAGCTGAACTCGCTCGATGCGGTGAGCGTGCTGTTCTTCGACACGCCCGCCTTGCAGCGCACCGACCCCGAAATGGCGGTAGGCGGCACGGGCGCTCTCTCCGCGGCGCCCACCGACAAGGCCGTCAAGACGACGACCGCGTCTCTGCCCGTCGAGGCGGCCATGGGGAGCGTCGGGGTGGCGGCCGACATTCCAAACCCTGGAGGGCAGGCGCAGGCAGAGCGATGAACAAGTTCCTCCCGGCCTTGTCTGTATTGTTTGCGGTGGTTGCGACTGCGGTGCCGTGGGGTTTGCCAGCCGATGCGACGTTCATTTTACCGCTCGTCGTGGTGATGATGGTGTTTTGCTGGCGCGCCATTCCCGGCGGGGCGCTACCGCCCGCAGGCGCCGCCGGTCTTGGCCTTCTCGCCGACCTCATGAGCGGAGGTCCGCTCGGCTATTGGGCGCTGATGTGCCTGATTGGCGCCACCGTCGGTGGCCGCGCCGGGTCTCTCCGCGAAGGCAGTGACTTCGCACTCCAGTGGCTCATCTGGATCGCGCTCGTCAGCGTGCTCGCCGGTTTCGGCTGGCTGCTCGCCTCGCTCTATTACTTCCGCTGGATCGACTGGTGGCCGATCGCTTTCGGCGCGCTGACCTCGATCGCGCTGTTCCCCGTGGTGCTCTATGGCCTCCTCTGGGTGAGGTATGGCCGCTTCGGGCCGAAGCGCAAGGTGATCTTTCGGGGCAGCGCATGAGGAAGAAACTGCCGCCAGACTATGGGGGGAAGAAGAAGCCCGACTACGCGCGCCGGCAGCGCTACCGCTTCTCGCGCCGCGCGCTCCTTGTCGGGGCCGGCCAAGCAGGACTGTTCGGGCTGCTTGGCTGGCGCCTGCATCAGCTGCAAATCCTCGATTCTTCCGAATATCGGCTGCTGTCCGACGAGAACCGCATGATGGTGCAGCTCGTGGCACCGGCCCGCGGTTCCATCTACGACCGCTTCGGCGCGCTCATCGCGGAGAACAAGGAAAATCTCCGTCTCCTCGTGTTGCCGGCATTCTGCAAGAGCTTGCCGGGCACACTGAATTCACTCTCCACGATCGTACCGCTCTCGGCCGGCGCACGCGATCGCATCATGCGCGCGGCGCGGCGTCAGAGCGGCTATTATCCCGTGCTCGTCGCTGAAGGATTGTCGTGGCGCCAGTTTGCGTTGCTCAACGTCCTGGCCCCGCAGATCCCTGGCATGCGGACGGACCGGTCGGGCTATCGCCATTACAATCATGCCCGCCCCATGTCCCACGTCGTTGGCTATGTGGGCATGGCCGGCAAGGAAGAGGTCGACGACGACCCGGTCATGCGTCTTCCGGGTTTCCGCACGGGAATAACCGGCGTCGAGAAGAGCTTCGACCGCGAGCTTCGCGGAAGCCCGGGCTCCATCAAATATGAGGTGGACGTGCATGGCCGCGTGGTCCGCGAGCTCGGCTCGAAGCCGAGCACGCGGGGCAGGGACATCGTGCTCACCATCGATCATCATTTGCAGGAGGTCGCGCTCGATCGCATCAAGGATCAGCGGGTGGCCTCGATCGTCGTGATGGATGTGAAGACAGGTGGCATTCTCGTCATGGCGTCGACGCCCGCTTTCGATCCCAACCTGATCGCCTTCAATCCCGATCCCGCGCAGTGGGCGGAGTTGGCCAAGGCCCGCGACCACCCGCTTCACAACCGCGCCATCCGGGGTCAATACCCGCCGGGCTCGACCTTCAAGGTGGTGACCGCGCTCGCCGGTCTCACGACCGGCGTCATCGACCCCACGGAGACCATGCGCTGCCCCGGTGTCTATGCCCTGGGACGCAGGCGCTTCCGCTGCTGGAAGGCCCATGGCCCGGGCATCAACACCCACGAAGCGATCAAGCAGTCTTGCGACGTCTATTTCTACGAGACGGCGAAGCGCATGGGCATCGACCGCTTGGCGGAGGTGGCGCGCGCCCTCGGCATGGGACGCACCTATGATTGCGGCCTCCAGGGCGAGAAGCCGGGTCTCATTCCGGATACCGCCTGGAAGCGCGCAAAGCTGTTCGAAGATTGGTATCCCGGCGAGACCGTGATCGCCGGCATCGGGCAGGGCTTCGTACTCGCCACACCCCTGCAACTCGCGGTGATGGTCTCGCGCGTCGCGACCGGGCGGGCGGTGCTGCCGAAACTCGTTATGTCCGCCAATGACCCGGTCGAGCCTTGGCCGGCGCTCGATTTCGATCCGGTGAATCTTGAGATCGTACGGGGCGGCATGTTCGGCGTCGTCAACGAGCCGCACGGCACGGCCGGCCGCTCGGCCCTGAAGATCCCCGGCGTGCAGATGTGTGGCAAGACCGGCACGTCTCAGGTCGTGAGCTCACGCAATCCGCACAGGCTCACCGGCTGGGAGGCGGAGACGCATGCCTTGTTCATCGCCTACGCTCCGGCGGATGCGCCCCGCTACGCGGCGGCCTGCGTGGTTGAGCATGGTGGTGGCGGCTCGCACGCCGCGGCGCCTGTGGTCCGCGACGTCATGACCGAGGCCTTGCTGCGCGATCCGGCCGGACAACCTGTCTTTGTGGCCAACAATGAAGGCAGGGAGCCTCAGGCGCTCGCGCAGATCGGGCCCGCGCAATGAAGATGCTCTTCGCCGAGGTCCCCGCGCCGAGCCTCAATCTGAGGAAGAAGCTCTGGTCGCTCAACTGGCCGTTCATCGCGCTCATCATCGCCATCGCGCTCGTCGGGGCGGCTGCGCTCTATTCGGTGGCCGGCGGCTCTCTCGATCCTTGGGCCAGCCGGCAAATCGTCCGCTTCTGCTTCGGGCTGGCCCTCCTGTTCGCGGTGGCCTTCTCCGACATCCGCTGGTGGCTGCGCGGCGCTTTCCCGCTCTACCTCATTGCCCTTTTCCTGATGATCCTCGTGCCGCTGATCGGCGTGGAAAGCGGTGGCGCGCGGCGCTGGCTCGGCTATGGCGAGTTCAGCTTCCAGCCCTCCGAGATGATGAAGATGGCGCTCGTCCTGGCGCTTGCCCGCTACTACCAGTGGCTGCCGCCGGAGAAGATCTGGCGCCCTGACGCGCTGATCCCGCCGGCGCTCATGATCGGCCTGCCGACCCTGCTGGCCCTGATCCAGCCCGATCTCGGCACCGCGCTTCTTTTCGCGGTCATCGGCGCCGGCCTCATGTTCCTCGCCGGCGTGAGCTATTTCTACTTTGCGGCCGGCATCGCCGCCGTCGTCGTGGCGCTGCCGCACGCCTGGGAGAAGCTGCACGATTATCAGCGCGAGCGGATCCTGACCTTCATCGATCCCGAGCGCGATCCGCTCGGCTCCGGCTACCACATTCTCCAATCCAAGATCGCCATCGGCTCCGGTGGGCTGACCGGCAAGGGTTTCATGCAAGGCACTCAAGCCCAGCTCAACTTCCTGCCGGAGAAGCACACGGATTTCATTTTCACCATGTTCGCCGAGGAGATGGGCTTCATCGGCGCGGTCGCGCTCCTCGCCCTTTATCTTCTCGCCCTCGTGTTCATCACCTATATGGCGCTCCGATGCCGCAGCATCTTCGCCCGGCTGGTCGCCGCCGGCATGGGGCTCTGCCTCTTCACCTATGTTTTCATCAATGTCGCCATGGTGACCGGGCTCGTGCC
>CAZHCN010000174.1:0-4884 GCA_964530895.1 uncultured Methyloceanibacter sp.
GCCCACAGATATTGCTTCATCTCGTCGATGACCTGGCGGTGATCGAATTCCGGGAAGTCCGGATCGGCCTCGGCCTCTTGCAGCATGGTGAGCAGCGTCTTCTCACGGTGCTCGAGGACGTTGGCGCCCATCACCATATCCGGGACCGAGTGCCAGACCTCCATCGCCTTGGCGGTGTCTTCCCCCGTGATCTCCACGAGCTCGCCGCGCACGTTCTTGAGACGGATGGACTTGTGGTTCATCACGTCCGTATAGGTCTTGACCTGCTTGAAGACGAAGTGCGGGTTGAACGGCATCTCGCGGTCGAACAGCGCCTTGCACACCATCTCGGCGGCGAGCGTCCAGGTCTCCTCCACCATCTCGATGGTCTCGCCGGTCGAGGCGAACTTCGCCCAGCGCGCCATCTTGGAGTCGATGGCCGACATCAAATAGGGGAAGTATTCCTCGAACATGTTCGGGTGGAATGCGGCCTGCTGCGGCGTGCGGATCTTCTGCCACAGGGCGCCGTCGATCGTGATCATGCTGCGGCCGAAGATGGGGCGCAGCCCGTCGAAATACTTGGTGTAGTTGTCGGCGTTCGATACCAGCACGCGCTCGGCATGCTCCGGCTCGCTCAAGAGGACGATGCGCTGGTTCTTCAGATTGATCGGGATAACGCCGGCATATTTGTCGCTGAGCGCCATGAGAACCTGCATAGGATTCTCTTGGTTCAGAAGCGGGGTGAGCTTGAACCAGATGCTCTGCTCTTCGCCGAGCCCATGCGACGGAGAATAGGCGACCGTCATGTCCGCCATTTACGCCTTCCCCCTAAGCTCCTAGTCATTGGGGCCTTGGTGCCGGGTGTAGACCCGGGGGCCAAGCCGCCAGGCCAGGAAAACGATATTCCGCGCTACCTTCGACCGCATCGCTCAAGGCGCGAAGGCAGCAGCGAAAATTGTTCCGAATGAACTTCGTTCCTAGCATCCGGCCGTCAACATTGTCCATGGTCGGCAGCACCGCATATTGAGATGCGTCAACTTCCGCCGTCCAATCTCCGATCTTACGGCCGTTAACAGTTTCCATCAAAAATTGTGGGGGAGCGGAGGCGAAAAAAGGGCGGATTGGTCGGGTTGCTGTGGCATTCCGACAACATGTTCTCCCTCGACCCGCACTTTTCCGGCGGCGACCAGCCTTAACGCATGCGGATAAAGGCGGTGCTCGGCGGCCAAGACCCGGTCCGCCAGGGTCTCCTCGGTGTCGCCGGACACCACCGGGACGGCCGCCTGGGCGACGATGGGCCCGTCATCCATGGCCGCGCGCACGAAATGGACCGTGCATCCGCTGATCTTCGCCCCGGCCTCGAGGACCCTCGCGTGGGTATGCAGCCCCTTGAAGGCGGGGAGGAGCGAGGGATGAATGTTGAGATGGCGGTTGAGCCAGCGGGTGACGAAGCCTTCGGTGAGGAGCCGCATGAAGCCCGCATTGCAGAGGAGATCCACGTGCGCTTCGCGCAGGGCGGCCTCCAGCACGCTCTCGAAGTCCGGGCGCGAGGCGAAATCCTTGTGATTGACCACCCGGGTGGCGATGCCGGCCTTCTCCGCCCTGGCGAGGCCCTGGACACCCGGCACGTTGGAGACCACGAGCACGATTTCGGCGGGGTAGGCGGGATCCTTGGCGGCGTCGATCAGGGCCTGGAGGTTGCTGCCGCGGCCCGAAACGAGGACGCCGACGCGCTTCCGTCCGCTCATGACGCCGACCGGGGTTTGCCGTCGAGGCGGACGGCATCGCCCGTCCCGCGCGGGACGAGGGTGCCGATCAGCACCGCCTCCTTGCCGAGGGGTCCGAGCGCTTTCACGACGCGGTTCACATCGTCAGGGGCCACGACGACCACCATGCCGATTCCGCAATTGAAGGTGCGCAGCATCTCGTGCGCGTCGAGCCGCGCCTCGACCTGAAGCCATTCGAAGACCGGCGGCAAGTGGATGGCGCTTTGATCGAGGGCGGCGGCAAGCGTGTCGGGCAGCACGCGGGGCACGTTCTCCAAGAGACCGCCTCCGGTGATATGGGCGAGTGCTTTGACCGCCGCGGTTGAGCGAATCGTTTCAAGGAGCTGGCGCACATAGATGCGCGTCGGGGTGAGAAGACTCGCGCCGAGTGTCGCGCCGGGGGCGAACGGCGCCTCGTCGTTCCAGTCGAGGCCGCTCTTGGCCACCACGCGCCGCACCAGGGAGAAGCCGTTGGCATGGACGCCGGAGGAGGAGAGGCCGATGAGGACGTCGCCTGCGGCGAGATCGTTCCGCGGTAGCAGGGCATCGCGCTCCACAGCGCCCACCGCAAAGCCGGCGAGATCGTAATCGCCGGGGGCGTACAGCCCGGGCATCTCGGCGGTCTCGCCGCCGATGAGCGCGCAGCCGGCCTCGGCGCAGCCTTGCGCGATGCTGCCGACGACCGCCGCGGCCACGCCCACCTCGAGCTTGCCAGTGGCGAAGTAGTCGAGGAAGAAGAGCGGCTCGGCGCCTTGCACCACGAGGTCGTTCACGTTCATGGCGACCAGATCGATGCCGATCCCGTCATGCAGGCCCGTCTCGATGGCGAGCTTGAGCTTGGTGCCGACCCCGTCCGTGGCGGCGACCAGCAGCGGATCCCGATAGCCGCACGCCTTGAGGTCGAACAGGCCGCCGAATCCGCCAATACCGCCGAGCACGCCCGCGCGCATGGTCTTGGCCGCAAGCGGGCCGATCGCCTTGACCAGCGCGTTGCCGGCATCGATATCGACGCCTGCGTCGCGATAGGTGAGCGGCGCATCGGCCTTGTCTTGGGATTTCGGGTCTTGGGATTTCGCAGGCACCGGGCCACTCGGGGTGCAAGTTCAAAAGAATTGGCATAACAATCGTGCCGGGCGAGGGCCGTCAAGGCGGAAAGGCCGTGAGCCCGCCATATTCCAAGGGTTTACGGGGGGTGCCGGGCGGGCCGGGTGCCGGGACCGGAACTTGATAGAGTCCGACATGCGTTTCAGACGGTTAGAACCCTTGGCTCGCAGATTGAGTCTCCTCGTGCTGTTGGGCGCCGTGGCGCTCAGCGGGGGGATAGGCGCCGCCAGCGCGGCAGAGAGCCTTTACGACGTCGCCAACATCACCGTGGACACCACCGCCAAAGATGCGGTCGCCGCGCGCAACAAGGGTATGGCCGAAGCCGAGGAGCAGGCCCTCAAGATCCTGCTGGGACGGCTCGTGCCGCTCAGCCTCCAGGATCAGCTGCCCGAGTTCACCAAGGAAGAGGTCGAGGAGATGGTCTTGGGCGTCGGCGTCCGCAAGGAGCAGAACTCGACCACGCGCTATATCGGCACCCTCGATGTGCACTTCAACGAGGGCGTGGTGAAGCAACTTCTGGCGAACTACGCCATCCCCTATAGCGAGGATCGCGCGGCCTCGATCTCCATCCTGCCGGTGATGCTCTCCGGCGGAGGCGTGGCAGGCGAGGGGCAAGAGGGCTGGCGCAAGGCCTGGGAGGATCTCGACCTCGCCCACAGCGTGACGCCGGCCACGGTGTTGCGTCCACGCGCCGATCTTGATGCATCCGTCGTCAAGGCAGCGTTGGCAGGGGACCCGGACGCACTCACCACGCTCCAAAGCAATTACGGCTATGGCGGCCTCGTCATCGCCGTGGGCGAAACCAAGGACGGCAAGTTCATAACCCATCTCGTCGGCGAGGACGCGGTCGGTGCCATCACCTTCGACCGGAGCGACCCCATCAGCGGGAATGCGTCCCAGGCCGCGCGTGCGGCGGCTACGGCCTTGCTCGCTATTCTGGAGAACCGCTGGAAGGTGATGCAGTCGGGCGGCCCGGTGCCCGGTCAGGCAGCCTATGAGCAGAACCCCCCAGCGACGGGGCCCGAGGAAGAGTCCGAAGCGCCGAAGGTGGTGCCGCGTAATGTTGTCGCCCTGGTTGAGTTCTCCGGCCTAAGGGATTGGCAAGAGATTCGGTCCCGGCTGACGCAGATCGCCGGCCTTCAGTCGCTCGAGGTCAATTCGCTCTCGGCCCGGACGGCCTCGGTTACCTTCGATTTCGCCGGCTCCCTGGACCGCCTCCAGGCGGCGCTCGGCGAGAACGGCTTTGCGCTCGATAACAGAAATGGCACGTTCGTGCTCCGCTCCCAGTAAGGGCTTGCGCCATGGGATTGAGCCCTCGGCGACGCGGAATCTGTTAGAATTCGGGCCCGACGGTCCCGGGAACAGAGACCGCTGGGAGAAACGCTGGTGAACATTCCCAACACGCTGACGCTTATGCGCATCCTGCTCGTGCCGCTTCTCGTGTGGCTGATCATCGATCACGAGATGCTCGCGGCGTTCCTCGTGTTCCTCTTGGCCGGCCTCTCCGACGGGGCTGACGGCTTTCTCGCCAAGCGCTACGGCTGGCACACGGAGCTCGGCGCCTATCTCGATCCCATCGCCGACAAGGCCCTGCTCGTCACCATCTACGTCACGCTTGGCCTCTCAGGGCATCTGCCCGTCTGGCTCGTCATCGCCGTCGTGAGCCGCGACATCCTCATCGTCGGTGCGGTGCTGCTCGCCTGGATGATGTCGCGGCCGATCACGGTGAAACCGCTCCTCGTCAGCAAGGCGAACACGTGCTTGCAGATCGCGCTTGCGGGCGTCGTCCTCGCCCAGCTTGGCCTGGGGCTTGGACTCGACAACCTCATCTGGGTTCTGATCTGGATGACGGGGACCTTCACCATCCTCTCGGCCGGCGCCTATTTCTGGGCGTGGCTCCGGCACATGGCGAGCTACGAGCCGACCGCGGCCCAGCCGCATCGCCGGAAGACGCCCGATGTCGGCCACCATCGCACGCGGGTCAGAGCTTCGTGACGCTTGCCCAACTCGCCTTCGATCTGCCTCACCGCGCGGC
>CAZHCN010000175.1:0-4863 GCA_964530895.1 uncultured Methyloceanibacter sp.
CGACCGCCTCGAACAGGTCCTGGACGGTAACTGGGCGGCCCTTGAAGGAGCCCGGGAGGATCGAGCCGCCATAGATGAAGATCGACGGCACATTGAGACGGCACATGGCCATCATCATGCCGGGCAGCGACTTGTCGCAACCGGCAAGGCCAATCAATGCATCGTAGCAATGGCCGCGCATGGTGAGCTCGACGCTATCGGCGATGACCTCGCGGGATGGCAGCGAGGACTTCATGCCCTCGTGCCCCATGGCAATGCCGTCGGTGACGGTGATGGTGCAGAACTCACGGGGCGTGCCGTCCTTCGCGGCCACGCCCTGCTTCACGGCTTGCGCCTGGCGCATCAGCGAGATGTTGCACGGGGCCGCCTCGTTCCAGCAGGTGGCGACGCCGACGAAGGGCTGATGAATCTGCTCGCGCGTCAGCCCCATCGCGTAGTAGTACGAGCGATGTGGGGCGCGGGATGGCCCCTCCGTCACGTGCCTGCTCGGCAAGCGGGATTTATCGAACGTCTTTGCGTCCATCCGTCAACGTCCGGCTGAACTTGGATGAGCGGTCCACCGCCGCTCCTACGCCCCAGCCGGTGCTCCCTGGCCCGCCCCCCTCGCTTATATGGTGCGCGAGTGTCTTCTAGGCCAATGATCCTCTAACTGACGCCGATGTCCCAAAGTTTTATGGCGCAAACGAGGCGCGAAAACCTCAGTCTGTTGTAATTTAGAGACAGTTGGAAAGAATCTCGGCAAGTGGTTGCCGGGATGCAAACATCGGCGGCGGGCGGGAAGCCCCCTTTGCCTAAAGCGCAGCCTCGAGACGCTTCAGCGCCTGCTCCAGCTTGGCGGCGACAGCCTCGGCCTCCGACTTCCGCTCGCGCTGCTCCTCGACCACGTGCTCGGGCGCGCGCGACACGAACTTCTCGTTGGCAAGCTTGGCAGTTAGCTGGGCGATCTCAGACCCCACTTTATCGATCTCCCGCTTCAGACGATCCGATTCAGCGCCGATGTCGATGACGCCGGCAAGCGGCAGGGCCAATGTCGCCTCGTCGAGGACGATCTGGACCGAACCCGCGGGCGGGGCATCCACGAAGTCGATGGTCTCGATGCGGGCGAGCCGCTTGAGGGTCCCGTCATGGGCTGCCACCCGCGCCTTCGTCGCCGCGCCCGCGCCGGAGATCACCAGCGGCACCTTGGCGCCCGCCGGCACGTTCATCTCCGCCCTGACCGAGCGCACCTCGGTGACGAACCGGATGACCCAGCCGATCTCCGCGTCCGCCTCGGCGTTCTGAAGGCCGCGATGCGTCGGCCACGCGCTGAGCATCAGGAGGCTGTCGCGGCTCTCCCCTTCCGGCGCACGCTTCCGCCACAGCTCCTCGGTGACGAAGGGCATGAACGGATGCAGCAGCTGGAGCGCGCGGTCGAGGACGAAGGCGGCCATGGCGCGCGTCTCGGCCCTCGCCTCTTGGTCGTCGCCGGCCAGGATCGGTTTGATAAGCTCGAGATACCAGTCGCAGTAGATGTGCCAGATGAAGTGATAAATGGCAGCGGCCGCCTCGTTGAAGCGGAAGGCTTCGAGCGCCTCGGTCACTGCGGCTACGGTGCGCTCGCTCTCACCGGCGATCCACTTGTTGAGGGTCGCCTGCGCCGTGGCCGGATCGAAATCCACGCACGGCGCGCAATCGTTCATCTCGGCAAAGCGCGACGCGTTCCACAGCTTGGTGGCGAAATTGCGATAGCCTTCGACGCGCGCGCCGCTCAGTTTGATGTCGCGGCCTTGCGCCGCCATGGCGGCGAGCGTGAAGCGCAGCGCATCGGCGCCGTAAGAGTCGATCAGCTCGAGAGGATCGATGACGTTCCCCTTCGACTTCGACATCTTCTGGCCCTTCTCGTCGCGGACCAGGGCGTGGATATAGACGTCGCGGAACGGCACCTCCTCCATAAAGTGCAGCCCCATCATCATCATGCGCGCGACCCAGAAGAAGATGATGTCGAAGCCGGTGACGAGCACGTCGGTCGGGTAGTAGCGGGCGAGCTCAGGCGTCTTGTCGGGCCAGCCGAGCGTGGAGAACGGCCACAGCGCCGACGAGAACCAGGTGTCGAGCACGTCCTCGTCGCGCTTCAGCTTCTCGTCCTTGCCGTAATGCGCTTTGGCTTGCGCCTTGGCCTCCGCCTCGCTCTCGGCCACAAAAGCCGTGCCGTCCGGCCCGTACCAGGCGGGGATCTGGTGGCCCCACCACAGCTGGCGCGAGATGCACCAGGGCTGGATGTTCTCCATCCAGTGGAAATAGGTCGATTCCCAGTTCTTCGGCACGAAGGTCGTGCGCCCGCGCTTCACGGCCTCGATGGCCGGCTTCGCCAGCGTGGCGGCGTCGACATACCACTGGTCGGTGAGGAACGGCTCGATGACGGCGCCGGAGCGGTCGCCGTGCGGCACCGTGTGGACATAGTCCTCGATCTTCTCGAGCAGGCCCTCGGCCTCCAGGCGGTCGACGATCATCGTGCGCGCGGCGAAGCGGAACACGCCGTTCATTTCGAGAATCGTCGCATGGAGTTGCGGCGTCAGCTCGACACCGTCCGTGAACTCCGGATTAGGGTGCAGGAGGAGCCGCGCGTCCTGGCTCAACACGTTGATCATGGGCAGGCCGTGGCGCTTGCCCACCTCGAAGTCGTTGAAGTCGTGTGCCGGCGTGATCTTCACCGCGCCGGAGCCCTTCTCGGGGTCGGAGTACTCGTCGGCGACAATGGGGATGCGGCGGCCGACGATGGGCAAGATCACGTTCTTGCCCACGAGATGCTTGTAGCGCTCATCGTCCGGATGAACGGCGACTGCGGTGTCGCCGAGCATAGTCTCGGGTCGTGTGGTGGCGACGACGATGAAGGTGGACGGATCTTCTGGATCGAAGGCAACGCCCTCGATGGGATAGCGCAGATGCCACAGGTGGCCCTTGGTCTCGATCTGCTCCACCTCGAGATCGGAGATGGCGGTCAGCAACTCCGGGTCCCAGTTGACCAGGCGCTTATCCTTGTAGATGAGGCCGGCGCGGTGAAGCTCGACGAACACCTTGCGGACGGCCTTCGACAGCCCCTCGTCCATGGTGAAGCGAAGCCGCGACCAGTCGCAGGACGCGCCAAGGCGCTTCAACTGGCCGACGATGGTGTTTCCGGACTCTTCCTTCCACTTCCAGATGCGCTTGATGAACTTCTCGCGGCCGAGGGCGCGGCGGTTCGGTTCCTGGCGCTCCATCAACTGGCGCTCGACCACCATCTGCGTGGCGATGCCGGCGTGGTCGGTGCCCGGCTGCCACAGCACGTCGCGGCCGCGCATACGCTCGAAGCGGACCAGCACGTCTTGCAGCGTGTTGTTCAGCGCGTGCCCCATATGGAGCGAGCCGGTGACGTTGGGCGGTGGGATGACGACGGCGAAGGGCTTTGCCGTCTCGCGGTCGCCGCGGCCGGCGGCGAAGGCGCGCGCGTCTTCCCAGGCGCGATAGATGTCGCCTTCGAAATTCTGCGGTTGATACGTCTTATCGAGCATGGGACGCGGATGATTGGCGATAAAGGGTCGCCGCGGGTCCTACGCTCTCGGCTTCCGCGCTGTCAACGTCTGGCGGTGTTTTAGTCCTGGGAGCGGCGAAGCGTCTCGGGATCGAGCTCGCGGACGATGCGCGGCATGTTCTCATCGAGCCATTGCCGCAGCATCGGACGCAGCATGTCCTTGATGCTGTCTTCCAGGGTCTTGGCACCATCGTCGTGGTGCACGCCGTTCGCCTGCATCGCCACGGGCTCGGGCTCGAGCTCGGCCTCAAAAACGGGCTCAGGCTCCGGCTCGAAAACGGGCTCAGGCTCATCCTCTTCCGCCGTCAAGCTCTGCGTTGCACTCGGCCAGAACGGGACCTCGGGCTCAGGCTCCGCGGCCTCCAGCGCCTCTTCCTCTTCCGGCTCGCCGACGACGGTCATCTCGACCTCGGTCAACACGAGCTCGGGCTCCGGCTGCTCCGGCTCGCCCATGAGCTCTTCAGGCTCGGCCTCAGGTTCGGGCATGGGCTCGGGCTCGGGGTGCGTCTCGGCCTCCGGCTCCGGCTCCTCCATGGGGACAGCCATGGACAGAGGCTCGGGCTCCGCCGCCATCTGCTCGGGCGCGGGCTCCGGTACGAAGGCGGGCTCGGGCTGCGGCATCGGCTCTGGCTGCGGCGCGGTCTGGAACCGGAACGGCTCCGCCTGGGGCGTCGTCGATGTCGGCACCTGCCCTGCCCGCAGCGCGGCAATGGCGCGCTCAAGCGCGGAGGCGGCCTCGAGGCTCGCCGACGGCTTGGGCCCTTGAACTTGTGGCTGTTGAACTTGCGGCTGTTGCGGTGCCACCATGTGCGGCGGTGACGCCATGTCCTGCACGGGTTCCGCCCGCGGGGCCGGCTCCACAGCCGGGGCCGCTTCCATCACGGGCGCGGGCTCGGGCTCAGGCTCTTGCTCTTGAAGCGCAGCCTCTTGGTGCGCGGCATCTTGCGCAGGGATGAACTCGGGCGCGGCGTTTTCCTCGGGTTCCAGGTCGAGGACCTCGGCGACTTCGACCACCTCGGTGACCTCGGTGACTTCTTCTTCCTCGACAAGCTCGAGACCGCCAAGCTCGGCCGTGAGGTCGAGGATCTCCTCCTCCTCCTCCTCGGCCGCGGTCTGGGGCGCGCTGCCGCTCAGGACGCGTGCGATGTCGTTGATGATCTGGCTGTCGGCCTCGCCTTCGAGGCTCTCGTCCTCCGGCTGGGCTTGCTGGGTTGCTTTCTTCGCCTGGCCGGCTTCATCGTCCGTGATGATCCGACGGATGGAGGCCAGAATCTCCTCCATCGTCGGCTCAGGAGCGCGCTCGGTGCTGCTCATGA
>CAZHCN010000176.1:0-3121 GCA_964530895.1 uncultured Methyloceanibacter sp.
AGCGCTGCGAGCAGCATGCCGCGCACGCGGATCGGCGTCGCCGGATCCATGGCGCAGTAATAGGCGGCGATGAGATCCTCGACGAAGGGGACCTGTCCGGCGAAGCGCTTGAGCTTGGCCCAGAACTCATTACGCACCTTGCGCTCGCGCTCGGCGAAGGCGCGCAATGAGATCTCGCGTCCCAAAGCCGCGTCCCGCAATTTGCTCGCATCACCAAAGGCGACCATCTGTCTCTACCTCGCGGACTGTCTGAAAGACCCCAAGCCCTTGATAAACATAGGGAGCGGCCTACCTCCGTGCAAGGAGCGGGTCCGGCTTGCGGAAGCCCGTCCGCTCATGCGAAGGAGCCGCCATGGCGAAGCACCGACTGCTGTTTGTTTGTCTCGGCAATATCTGCCGCTCGCCGATGGCCGAGGGCGTGTTCCGGCGGGTCGCCGAGGAGGCGGGCGTGGCTCATCTGTTCGAGATCGACTCTGCCGGCATGGGCGATTGGCACAAAGGCGAGGCCCCCGACCACCGCGCACAAAAGGCGGCGCGCCGGCGGGGCGTCGACATTTCCGGTCAATCGGCGCGGAAGGTGGAACTCGAGGACTTCGACACGTTCGATCTCTTGCTCGCCATGGATGCGTCGAACGTGGCAGATCTCTACGACATCGCCCCGCACGACGCGCGGCACAAAATCCGCCGCTTCCTCGAATACGCACCGCATCTCGGCACCATGGACGTGCCCGATCCGTACTATGGCGGCGCGGCGGGTTTCGACCACGCGCTCGATCTGATCGAGGCGGCGTCGCGCGCGCTGCTCGCCGATCTCACCGGCGAAGAAAAAGCGCAAGCCAAGACGGGCGCCTAGTCCTTGACGCCGAAGGCTTCCTCAAAGTCGTAATCGGAAAAGTCCTCGTCATCATCGTGGGCGCGATCGAGGTCGTAGGCGGCCTCGATGACGTAGGGACCGCCACCCACGGAATTTCGCGACGAAAACAGCACGAAGCGGTTCACGGTGAAGGGCTCCGCTTCGACGCCGCCTTGGCGCTCCAGATAGGCGGCAACGGCGTCGGCGCGTGCACCGCGCAGGCGTGCCAGCGTGACATGAGGCTTGAAGTTTCGGCCTTCCGGCGGCAGGCCCGCGTCACGGGCGGCGCGCTCATGGGCGCGCCGCAAGGTGTCCAGCGCTTCGGATGGCGCGAGGTCGGCGAAGATCGCGCGCGGCTTGTTGCCGCCGAAGCTGCCGAGGCCGCGGAGCTTCAGCTCGAAGGGCGGCACGTCGATCTCGCCGAGCGCATTGGTGAAGTCGCGCGCGGTGGCGCCGTTGACGTCGCCGATAAAGCGCAAGGTCAGGTGATAGTTCTCGGGATCGATCCAGCGCGCGCCGCTCAAACCGGAGCGAAGCGTGGTGAGCCGCTCGGCGATGCTCCTCGGGATCTCGATCGCAGAAAAGAGACGGGGCATGGCCTGGTACGTGGTTCCTGCAAATCAGAGTCTCAAGGGCAGGGGTTGGGGTAGTCAAGGTGGATCTGATCGATGTCCTCAAGAACCGTGTCGGAAAGCGCAAGATCGGCGGCGTCGATGTCGGTCTCGAGCTGATCCATGGTGGTGGCACCGATGATCACCGAGGTGACGAAGGGCCGCGACACGGCATAGCTGATCGCAAGCTGCGCCGGATCGAGTCCGTGCTTCTTGGCGAGGGCGACGTAGGCGGAGATGGCGCGCGGGCCGTTCGCCTTCTCATAACGTCCAAGGCGGTTGAACAGGGTCTTGCGTGAACCGGGCGGGAGCGCGCCGTTCTCATACTTGCCGGTGAGGTAGCCTTGGCCGAGCGGCGAGTAGGCGAGGAGGCTCACGCCCTCCTCGTAGGTGATCTCCGACAGGCCGACCTCGTAGGAGCGGTTCACAAGGTTGAAGGCGTTTTGGATCGAGACGAGCCGCGGCAGGCCGTGCTGCTCGGCGAGTCTCAGGAACGTCATCACGCCCCAAGGCGTCTCGTTGGAGAGCCCGATAAAGCGAACCTTGCCGTCGCGCACGAGCGTGCCGAGCGTCTCAAGAATATCGTGGATCGGATGCGCGTCGCCCGGCAGGCGCACAAATTCGAGCCCTTCGAAGATGCGCATGGGCCGGTCCGGCCAATGGAGCTGGTAGAGGTCGATATAGTCGGTCTTGAGCCGCGCCAGGCTCTTGTCCACCGCCTCCAGAATCTGGGCCTTGCTTTGTCGCGACAAGGCGCCGTCGTTGCGTAGCCAATTGATGGTGCTGCTGCGGCCGGCGGCCTTGGTGGCGATCATGACCTTGTCCCGGTTCTTGCGGGCTTGCAGCCAGGTGCCGACGATCGCCTCGGTGCGCCCTTGCGTCTCGCGCTTGGGCGGGATCGGATAGATCTCCGCGGCGTCGAAGATGTTGATGCCGCGGTCAACCGCGTAGTCCATTTGAGCATGGCCTTCGGCTTCGGTGTTCTGCTGGCCGAAGGTCATGGTGCCGAGGGTGAGGACGCTCACCTTCACGCCGGTGCGGCCAAGCTCGCGATACTCCATCGGTCCTCCCGTTCTTAACGCCGCAGCAAGGTTAACAGATCGCTGCCGGCGCTGACGCCTATCCTGTTGTTAAGGAGTGGGGGCGTAAGAGAAAAGTCGCAACCCTGCCAAGCGTCGCGACCAACCAAAAGACGCCAGAACAGGATCAAAAAACCCCGGATGGGATGCAGACTGCATGGGCTCGATGACCAATGCACTGAATGGCGCGGCCGAGGCCGCATCGGAAACGACTGAGACGGCGCCGCACTTTCACGAGACGCTGACGCAGCGCCTGAGGCGCTGGGTGCTGGGTGCGGCCTATGCGCTCATGCCAAGCCGAATCGGGCTTTTGCCAGGAATTTGGCTGCTCAGCCTGGAGCGCCTCTTCAAGCCGAGGTCCGAGCGCGACAAGCTGCCAGAGCTGCCACACTTCTATTCGGAGCGCGGGCTTGTCGGCATCAGCAACGATCTTTCCGTGCGCGCGCTGGTCGCCAACTATTCGCGCGGGTTCTTCCCGGTCTGTCACATCGGCTCGATGAAGTGGTGGTGCCCCGAAGAGCGCGCGGTCATCGACCCGGCGGAGACGCATGTCGGCAAGAACCTGCGCCGGCTCCTGA
>CAZHCN010000176.1:3221-4817 GCA_964530895.1 uncultured Methyloceanibacter sp.
GCAAGGTGCCGCTCACTTGGATCACGCCGCGCGTCATGCGCGCGTTTTGGGACGCACACAAGGCAGGCTACGCGCACTCCGTTGAGGTGTGGGATGAGGAGGGCCACCTGGTCGGCGGGCTTTTCGGCATGGCGATCGGCAAGGTCTATTTCGGCGAGTCCCAGTTCTCCGCCGCGGAGCACGCCTCGAAGATCGCCACGGTCGCCCTTCACCGGCACCTGGCGCATTGGGGCTATCATTTGCGCGACGGCAAATGGATGACGTCGCATCTCGCGAGCCTCGGGTTCAAGCCGATGCAACGCGACGACTTCCGCTCACTGATCGAGTGGTACATCGACGAGCCGGGGCATGTGGGCCGCTGGGACATCGACCCAACGCTCGATCTCACCGATTGGCCGGCGAAATCCTTGGACGGGGTGCCGGCGCGCGACCCGGCGTCCTTGAAAGTCGCCTGAGACGGCATGGCACGCTCCCTGACCCGGCCCAGCGCCAACGCCCAGGGAAGCGCGTGGTTCGCGTTGGTCCTCTCACAGGCTCGACGTCTCTTCACCACGTCGTCGCTTCTGTCGCTTGCGCGCGTGGCCGGCGCAGTCGCCGGCTTCGCCGTCCAAGTGGTGCTGGCGCGGACGCTGCACGCCACGGCGCTCGGCGTGTTCTACTCGGTGACGAGTCTCGCCGCCGTGGTTGGCCTCATCGCCGCCCATGGCTATCCGACCATCGCGCCGCGCTTCATGTCGCGCTATCGCGAGCAGGGCAGGAACGAGGTGATCGCCGGCTTCGTGGCGCGGGCACGGAAGGACGCTACCGTCTACGCGGCGATCGCCACGGTCGCCGTCTTCGCCATCGCGGTCTTGTGGCCTTCGCTCAGCATCGAGGCGAGGCTCGCCACGGCGGCCGCAGCCCTGTCGATTCCCGCCAATGCTTCGCTCCGCCTGAACGGCGCGCTCGCAGCCGCCATCCGCCGGTTTGCACTCGCTTATCTGCCGGACACTTGCATCAGGCCGTTCGTGCTGCTGGGCGGCATACTCATTCTCATCGCGGCGGGCGTGACGCTGACGGCAGCCAATGTGACTCTGCTGCTGACCTTCGTCTTTGCCGGACTTGCGCTCACGCAATATCTCCTGCTGCGCAAGGATATCCCCAAGGCCGCAGAGACGGCGAAGGCGGTGCCCGCACGGCTGGTCCGCATCTGGCGGCGCGAGGCGAAGCCGCTGATCCTCGTCGCGCTGTTCACCTTCTTCTTCGCCGACGTGGACATCCTGCTTGTCACGCCTCTTCTGCCGAGCGCCGACACGGCCATCGTCGGGCTCTGCCTCAAGCTCGCGCTGCTCGTGGGTTTCGCCGTTCAGGTCGCCCATCAGGTGGTGGTGCCGGATCTCGCCGACGCGCATGCGCGCAAAGAGCACGGCGCGATCCGCGACGTGGTGCTCAAGGCGCTTGCCTTTCCGCTTGCCGTCACCGTCGCTGCGCTCGTCGTCGTCGGCATTTGGGGCGAGACGGTGCTGTCTCTGTTCGGCCCCGAGTTCGCCGGCGCGAAGATTCCGCTTCTCATCTTGCTCGGCTGCCAGCTCGCCCGCGCCCTGTTCGGCCCGAACG
>CAZHCN010000177.1:0-4816 GCA_964530895.1 uncultured Methyloceanibacter sp.
TTGTTGGCGACGCCGAGCACGACGCCGCGCTTGCCTGCCATGAGTTTTCCGCCGTCGCCCATTACCCCTCCTTCAAGCCAGAATTCGGGGTTTTATACACCGGGGGAGCGGCGCCGGAAGGGCTTTCGCCGCCTTGCCCCCGGGGCGAATGGGCGCTGCGGCGCCTAGCTTTGGAGGCGCGGCACCGGAATGAGCCGGGACAGCACGGGCTCGCCGCGCGGCCGCTTGGCGAGCGCCTGCGCCCGGCTCACATAGGACCTGAGCGGGGTGAACCTCTGGCTCTCGTCCCGCTCCTTGGCCGTCTCCGGCACGGAGCGGATGTCGCCGGTCCGCGATTCCTGAATATTCGACATTCTGAACCCCTCTAGCCTGAGATCGACCAATGGCCGTCTCCGTCGCGGCACGCCACGCCCTCGATTTTCTTTTCGTAAGCCCCGAGGGCGAGCTGGTAGATCACGTGGCGGCAAATGCGCCCCTGATCGTCACGGAACGCCGAGACCGGCTTGATTCGCCCCGAGATCTGGGTGGCCGGACGTCGCCATGAGAGCGTCGCCCCGTCCCCGAGCTCGGTAAGCGCCATCTGCAGGGCCTGCAGCGCAATCGTTCGGTCAGAATGATCGAGACTGGTTTTTAGTTCCGTCAGGCCTTGCGGAGCGTGGCGCGTGGCCACCGCCGCGGCATTGCTTGCCCCACTCTCCTCGGCCTTGAGAGGAAGAAGGGCGGGCAGCAATACTGACAACACGAGAGCGCCCGCCCCAATGATAGGGGCGTTCCAATGGAACGTACGCATAACAACTCGTCCCCAACTCTGACGCGGCTACTGAAATCCCCCGCGCCCACTATCAACAGCAGCAATCGTGCCCTATCAGAGTGAGGAAAACGTAAATGCCCGTGCCGGCCCGGGATTTTTTCGCGAAGACGGCGACAGGGTTTGAAAAGGCGAGAGATGGACGAAAAAGCCCGAGGAACTCAGGATTTCACGGCCGCCGAGGACCCCTTTGCCCTGTTCCGGCAATGGCTGGCGGAGGCCGAAAAAACCGAGCCCGCCGATCCCGAGGCCATGGCGCTGGCCACCGTCGATGCCGACGGCCTGCCCAATGTGCGGATGATTCTCTTGAAGGGCGCCGGGCCACGCGGCTTCGTCTTCTATACGAACTGCGAGAGCGCCAAGGGGCTAGAGCTCGACGCCAATCCGAAGGCCGCGCTCCTGTTCTACTGGAAGAGCCTGGGCCGCCAAATCCGCATAAGAGGCCTCATCGAGCCCGTGACGGACGCGGAGGCGGACGCCTATTTCGCCACGCGCCATCCGCAAAGCCGCCTCGGCGCCTGGGCGTCGAGCCAGTCCCGGCCGCTCGCGAGCCGCGCCGCGCTCGAGGAGGGCGTTGCCCGCTACACGAAGGAATTCGCTGGCGGCGAGGTGCCGCGTCCGGCCTATTGGCATGGCTACCGGGTGCGGCCCGTCGAGATCGAGTTCTGGCAGCACGGCACGTTTCGCCTGCACGACAGGATCGTGTTCCGCCGGCCGGCGCCTCAGGGGCCTTGGACCAAGACCCGCCTCTATCCGTGAGCGGCGCTAGCCCCTAGTCTCCGCCTGCCCATGACCCTGATCCCCAACGAAGAGCGCAGAACCCTGCTTCTGACCGGCGCGTCGCGCGGCATCGGCCACGCCACGGTCAAGCGATTCTCGTCGGCCGGCTGGCGGGTCATCTCCTGCTCGCGCCGGCCGTTCCCCGAGGATTGCCCTTGGGAGGCAGGGCCTGAGAACCACGTCCAGGTCGATCTCGCCGACCCCGACGACACCGTCCGCGCCATCGCCGAGATCAAAGACCGCTTGCGCGCCCAAGGCTCGAAGCTGAATGCGCTCGTCAACAACGCCGCCATCTCGCCGAAGGGGGAGGGCGGAAGCCGCCTCTCCTCGCTCGACACGGAGATGCGAGATTGGCAGCACGTGTTCCAGGTGAATTTCTTCGCGCCCATCATGCTCGCCCGCGGCCTCCTCGACGAGCTCGCGGCAGCCTCGGGCGCGGTGGTGAATGTGAGCTCGATCGCCGGCTCTCGCGTCCATCCCTTCGCGGGCTCCGCCTACGCCACCGCGAAGGCGGCGCTCGCCGCGCTAACCCGCGAGATGGCCGCCGACTTCGCGCCGCGCGGCATCCGGGTCAATGCCATCTCGCCCGGCGAGATCGACACGGCGATCTTGTCGCCCGGCACCGAGGCGCTGATCGCTGAGACTCCCATGCGCCGGCTGGGTCTGCCGGAGGAGGTGGCCAATGTCATCTATTTTCTGTGCACTGACCCGTCGAGCTATATCAACGGCGCGGAACTGCATATCAATGGCGGCCAGCATGTGTGATCGAGTTGCCACCACAAACCTGCCACGCCACGCAATTAGCGTTAGAATGACGGGTGATGGCGGATGTCTTCTGAGGGCCGCGTGACGTGACGGCGAACTATCCCATGGAGCGCTTTTCGACCGCGCGCTTTGCGGTCAAGGAGGCGCGCGAGGCCAAATGGGCGCGGCGCATTGCGCTGTTCTTTTTGCAGCTTCTCATCCTCACGGTGTTGCTCCACCGCTTCGCCGGGCTTGGCACGCCCGCGGCCATCAACCTGATCGGCGTCTCGACGGTCGGTCTCTTGATCGCCGTCATCGTCGCTGTCGTCTCTCTCATTCGCATCTGGTTCGGCGGCCAGAGCGGCGCCGCGAACGATTTTGCCGCGCTCGCCGTGGGGCTCATCGGCCTCGCGCTTCCCGCATACTTCATTGCGAAGGCGGTTCTCACGCCGCCACTCACCGATATCGAGACGTCGCCCGGCGACCCGATCCATTTCACCGTGCTCGCAGAACAGCGTCCGGCAGACGCCAATCCTCTGATCGATCCGACGCCCGAGCAGGCGGCCATGGAGGCCAAGGGCTATCCGGATATCGGTCCCATGTATCTGGAGCGGTCCGCGCCGGAGGTGTTCGCCCTAGTCTCCGAGGCGGTCCACCGGCTCGGCTGGGACGTCGTCGTCAACGAGGCCCCGGGCGAGAGCGGCGTCGGCCGCATCGAGGCGACCGACAAGACCCTGATCATGGGCTTCACCGACGACGTGGTGATCCGGGTGAAGGGCGACGACGCCCACACGCTGATCGATGTCCGCTCGGCATCGCGCTACGGCAAGGTCGATTTCGGTGCCAATGCCGACCGCATCCGCAAGTTCTACAACGAAGTCAACACCGCGCTCGAAAAGGGCGAGAAGACGGTGCTCGAGCAGGCGGTGCCTAAGGAAGAGGAGCCGGTCGCCAAGCCTGTGGAGCCTGCTAAGAAGCGCGCGAAGCGGAGCGGACGTAGAAAGCGCTAAGCGGGTCGAGCGCGCCTTCCGCCGCGACCATGTCGCGGCCCATCAAATGCTCAAGATGGGCGAGCACCGAAAGCGCGGCCGCTTCCTTCAAGTCGGCGTCGAGCGCGCCGTAGAGCTTGGCCACGATGCGCGGGATCGTGCACACGCCCTCGTCGAGACAGGCAAGGATGGTCTGCTCCCGCCACTTGCGGTGGGTGATATAGGCGCGCACCACGCGCTGCGGCGTCTGGATGCGGCCGCCATGGGCCGGCAGGAACATCTTGTCGTGGCGCTGCATCAGCCGTTCGAGCGAGGCGAGGAAGTCGGCCATGTTGCCTTCGGGCGGCGCGATCACCGTGGTGTTCCAGCCCATCACATGGTCCCCCGTGAACACCGTGCGCTTGCCGACGAGGGCGAAGCACAGATGGTCCGGCGCATGGCCCGGCATGTGCAGCACGTCGAGGACGAAATCGCCGCCCTTCACGGTGTCGCCGCCGGCGACCGGCCGATCCGGCCAGAAGGCCGAATCGACGAACGCGTCGCCGAGACCGGGCGTGCCGGCGCCGCGCAACGTGCCGGTCGGCCCGTACGCGACGATCTCGCCCCCGAGCATGTCCTGAAGCGGCTTCGCGGCGTCGCAATGGTCGCGATGGCTGTGGGTGATGAGAATGTGCGTGACGCGCTCGCCCCGTGTCGCCCGGGCGATCGCCGCAAGATGGGCCTCCTCGGCCGGCCCCGGATCGATCACCCCGACGCTTCCCGTGCCGACGAGATAGGTGTTGGTGCCGAGAAAGGTGTAAGGGCCCGGATTGTTGGCCACGATGCGCCGCACGCCGGGCGCGACCTCCTCGGCCACGCCGTAATCGACGTCAACGCTACGATTGAAAGCAAGCTCCGCCGACATGGTCTCGGACGTCTTGTTGGTCTTCTGGTGAACCCGCGCGGCATCTTAGCGGAGCGGCGGCCGGACAGCAGCGCTACCGGCCTGGCAGCGTTAAATTTCCCATGGCTTTTTGCGCAAAATAAGACTGGTTCTGCGGGGTTTTGGGCGGGATTCGGGCCGCTCGCCATCCCGCCAGCCAATGACCGACCATCGAGGATGGTGGTCGGAGTGGCAGGATTTGAACCTGCGACCCCCTCGTCCCGAACGAGGTGCGCTACCAGGCTGCGCTACACTCCGCTTGGCTGAAGAGGCACGTATATAGACGGCTCGGCCCGGCCCCGCAAGAAAGCCGTCCGCCCCCGCCAGAGGGGATTTTTGCCCGCGCCATTAGAGCGCATTGCGGCCAAAGGCCTCGCCAGATATCACGCCGTAATCCCGCTCGGCATCGTCGATTCCCGCCTCAAGGGGGCCCCCCGCGCGCAAGATCTCGCGCGCGGGCTTGCGCCCGCCAGCCTGAATGATGTGCTTCGAGCTGGCCCTTCGGAGGAGGGTCGCATGGAGGCATCTTTAGGATCCTTGCGGCGAAGGCGGCGCCCGACCTTCGCCGAGCTC
>CAZHCN010000178.1:0-4792 GCA_964530895.1 uncultured Methyloceanibacter sp.
ACATCTCGACCACCATCCACCGGCCCGACATCCTCGACCGCAACGGGCGGCTGCTCGCCACGGACATCAGGGGCGCCACGCTCTACGCCGATCCGAAGAAGGTCATCGATTGCGACGAGCTCGTCGAGCAGGTCGCCAGCGTGCTTCCCGACATCAATAGGAAGAGCCTACGCGCACGGCTGAAAGCCGGAGGCCGCTTCGTGCGCATCGCCCGTGAGCTGACCCCGACCCAGCAGGGCGAGATCTATGATCTCGGGCAGCCGGGTCTCGGCTTCATCGAGGAATACCGCCGCGTCTATCCGGTGGGCGCTACAGCAAGCCACGTGGTCGGCCTCGTGGATGTCGACAACCGCGGCCTCGCCGGCATCGAGAAATTCATCGACGAGAATCCGCAGCTCACTATGGCGAGCCCGGAGACTCCATCGGGTGAGGAGACGGTGACCATCTCCCTCGACATCGGCGTCCAGTACGTCCTGCGCGAAGAGCTCATGAACGCCATGGAGACCTTCAAGTCGAAGGCCGCCGCCGGCATCGTCATGGACGTTCACTCCGGCGAGGTGTTGGCGCTTGCCTCGCTGCCGGACTACGACCCGAACCATCGCGAGCAGGCGCTCGAGAAGGACCGGCTAAACCGCATCGGCTTCGGCACCTATGAGATGGGCTCGGTGTTCAAGGTGTTTACCGTGGCGGGCGTGCTCGATCTCGGGCTTGCCTCGCTCAACACGACCTACGACGCGTCGAACCCTATCCACTATGGGGGGTTCACCATCCACGACTTCCACAGCTTGCACCGCCCGCTCACGACGACTGAGGTCTTTATTCACTCCTCGAATATCGGTGCGGCGAAGATGGCCGTGCAAATGGGCGTCGATCGCCACCGCGCCTTTCTTCAAAAGCTCGGTCTCCTGACACCGGTCACCACCGAGCTTGGACCGAGTGCTGCGCCCATCCTCCCGACTCACTGGGAGAAGCTGAACACGATGACCATCGCCTTTGGTCACGGGCTTTCGGTAACGCCGTTGCAGCTCGCCACCTCGACACTGCCCATCGCCAATGGCGGCGTCGCCGTGCAGCCGACCTTCTTGCCGCGAACGCGCGAGGAGGGGATGGCCGAAGGCCATCGCGTGCTGAAGGCCTCGACCAGCGCGGCCATGCTCAAGATCATGCGCTTGAACGTGGAGAAGGGCACCGGCAAGCGCGCCAATGCCGAAGGCTACCGTGTCGGCGGCAAGACGGGCACGGCGGAGAAGGTGGTCCATGGACGCTACTCGAGCTCGGCATTGCTCACGAGCTTCCTCGCCACATTCCCCACGGACGATCCGCAATACCTCGTGCTTGTCATGCTCGATGAGCCGCAGCGCGTCGCCGCGAGCCTTAATCACGCGACCGCCGGACTCAACGCGGCTCCGACGGTGGGCAAGATCGTCGCCCGGATCGCCCCGATCCTCGGCGTGCAGCCCAAGCTTGATGTCGCTGCGCGCTAGTTTGACGCCAAGGTTTCCGCCACCTATTAGAAGTCTTTCCCGCCTCGCGGGGTGTGGCCAAGCCCTTGAATTTCTCAAGGGAAACGGCCCTTCATGGGTCTAGTCGAAGCATGACTCTGGGTGAGCTGATCGGGCCGGAAACGAAGCTGCCCGCGCCGTGGCGGGCCGTGCCCATTCTTGGTCTCGCGGCGGACAGCCGTCAGGTCGCGTCGGGCTATTTGTTCGCCGCGCTGCCCGGCGTGAACGTCGACGGCGCCCGCTTCGTTGCCGACGCAATAGGGCGGGGCGCCGCTGCCATTCTCGCGCCTGAAGGCACCGTGCTTCCCAAGGACGACGTGCCGCTCGTGACCGCCGCCGACCCGCGGCGGCTGCTCGCGCTCATCGCCGCCCGATTCTTCGGTCTTCAGCCCGAAACCGCCGTCGCCGTCACCGGCACCAACGGCAAGACGTCGGTCGCCGCCTTCGTGCGCCAGCTTTGGACCGCGCAAGGCTATCGCGCCGCAAGTCTCGGCACGGTCGGCGTCATGGGTCCCAGCGGCGTGCAAACCTTGCGGCACACGACGCCAGAACCCATCGAGCTTCAAGCCATCCTCGCCGGGCTCGCCAAGGATGGCGTCACCCACCTCGCGCTTGAAGCGTCCAGTCACGGCTTGCAGCAGCGCCGCCTCGATGGAGTCCAGCTCAACGCAGGCGCCTTCACCAACATCTCCCGCGATCACTTGGATTATCACGCGAGCTTCGAGGATTATTTCACGCAGAAGCTTCGCCTGTTCCGCGAGCTCTTGCCGCCCGGCGCGGGCGCCGTCGTCGATGTGGACAGCGAAGGGGGCTTACGTGTCGCCGACGAAGCGAAGGCGCGCGGGCTCGCGCTGATCTCTGTCGGCCGTGCCGGCGACACCTTGCGGCTGGTCTCCAGCGACATCGACGGCTTCGCACAGACGCTCGTCATCGAACATGACGGCACGCGCCACACCGTGCGGCTGCCGCTGGTCGGCGGTTTCCAGGCCGCCAACGCGCTCGTTGCGGCGGGCCTTGTCATGGCCACCGGCGCGCGCGCCGAGGAGGTGTTGCCGCACCTTGCCGATTTGCAAGGGGCGCGCGGGCGGCTCGACCTTGCCGGAACAGCGCCCGGCGGCGCGCCCGTCTTTATTGACTATGCCCACACGCCGGACGCGCTCGCCAAGGCGCTGGATGCCTTACGCCCTTATGTCGAAAGCCGGCTCTTGGTCGTGTTCGGCTGCGGCGGCGACCGCGACAAAGGCAAGCGGCCCGAAATGGGGGCTGCTGCCGTCGCCAAGGCGGACCTTGCCATCGTCACCGACGACAATCCGCGCAGCGAGGATCCTTCGCAAATTCGCCGGGAAATTCTGGCGGCGGCGCCCGGAGCGCTCGAGATCGGCGATCGTGCGCAAGCCATCGGCGAGGCCGTCGCCATGCTAAGAAGGGGCGATGTGCTACTCGTGGCCGGCAAGGGTCACGAGACCGGTCAGACCATCGGCGCGACCGTCATCCCGTTTTCCGACCACGACGCGGTGTCGGCTGCGTTGGCGCAAGAGGCAAAGCTTGGCTGATCCGCTCTGGACCATAGGGGAGATCGTGGCCGCCACGAATGGCCGTTGTGCGGGCAAACCCGGCGCGCCGGTTGCCGGCTTCTCCATCGACAGCCGCCCCCTTGCGCCCGGCGAAGGCTTCATCGCCATCCGTGGCGAGAACCGCGACGGACATGCCTTCGTTGCAGCCGCGCTCGAGGCGGGTGCCGCTTGTGCGGTGGTGGAGAGCACCTTCGCGCCCGGCGACGAAGCGAGGTTGGTGCGCGTCGCCGACACCTTTGCCGCGCTTAACGACCTCGGCCGCGTGAGCCGCGCGCGTGCCGAACGCGCAGTCGTCATCGGCGTCACCGGCAGCGCCGGCAAGACCGGCACCAAGGAAGCGCTGCGCTTGGCGTTGGCGCCGAGCGGTACGGTGCATGCCTCCTCGAAGTCCTACAACAATCAGTGGGGCGTACCGCTGAGCCTTGCCAACATGCCGAGATCGATCGACTTCGGCGTGTTCGAGATCGGCATGAATCATGCGGGCGAGATCGACGTCCTGACGCGGCTGGTCCGCCCGCATATCGCCATCGTCACCACGGTGGCGCCGGTGCATCTCGGCTACTTCCGTTCGGTCGAGGAGATTGCCGACGCCAAGGCGGAGATCTTTCACGGGCTTGAACCCGACGGCACCGCCATTATCAACGCCGACATTCCTTATTATGAGCGGCTTGCCGACCACGCCCGCGCGCATGGCGCCAAGATTGTCGGCTTCGGCGGCGCCAACGACGCGCAAGTCCGGCTGCTGTCGAGCGAGCTCGCGCCCGACGGCTCAACGGTCAGCGCCGACATCCTGGGCGAGATCGTCGAGTACCGCCTCGGCGCGCCGGGGAGCCATCTCGTGCATAACTCCCTTGCGGTGCTCGCCGCCGTGAAGGTTGCGGGCGCCGATCTGGCGCGCGCAGGCGCGGCCCTCGGCCATCTCCAGGCTCAAGCCGGGCGCGGTGAGCGCTTCCTGCTCGAAACCAAAGCCGGCCGCGTAGCCATCGTCGATGAGTCCTACAACGCCAACCCCGCTTCCATGCGCGCTGCGCTCTCGACCCTCGGGCTTACGCCCCGCAGCGATTTCCGGCGCCGCGTGGCGGTGCTTGGCGACATGCTGGAGCTCGGGCCGGAGGGCAAGGCGCTCCATAAAGAGCTCGCAGAGGCCGTTGACGGGGCAGGGGTAGATGTTGTCTTTGCCTGCGGCGCGCTTATGTCCTCCCTATATGAGGCCTTGCCGGCAAGCCGCCGGGGTGCCTATGCCAAGACCTCCGAGGAGCTTGAACCAAAGCTGATCGAGGCAGTTGGGCCTGGGGATATCATCATGATCAAGGGGTCGCTCGGCAGCCGCATGGCCCCGCTCGTGGAGGCGCTGAAGCGCCGGTTCGAGGCGGAAATCGTTTCGGCGTAAGGCGCCGCTGAGAGGGGGAAGGGGCGATGTTCTATTGGTTGGCCGACCTTGCGCCAGAGATCGCTCTTCTCAACATCTTCCGGTACATCACCTTCCGCACCGGCGGGGCCGTGATCACGGCGCTTCTGTTCGTGTTCCTGTTTGGCCCCCGCGTGATCCGGTCCTTGCGCGTCCGTCAGGGCAAGGGTCAGCCGATCCGCAAGGAGGGCCCCGAGCGCCATCTCCTCCAAAAGCAGGGCACGCCCACGATGGGCGGGCTGATGATCCTCTCCGGTGTCACCGTCTCGGTGCTGCTCTGGGGCAATCTCACCAACCCTTATGTCTGG
>CAZHCN010000179.1:0-4759 GCA_964530895.1 uncultured Methyloceanibacter sp.
TAATAGTAACGCCCGATGAGCACGCCCTTGAGCAGGGTCTCGCAAGTATGGGAGGGGATGTTCCACCAGCCCTCGCTCGCCCAGCCTTCCGTGTCCTTGTAACCGATCGAGACGCCCACGCGGCTTGCGGTGGTGTTGCACAGCTTGAGATCGGCATGCGCGGGGGTGACACCGAGAAGGCCCAGGAAGCCGGTCGCGAGCAACGCGCAAAGCCCCCACCGGTGGTGGGGGGTGCGGCGGATTTCCGCCGTTTTGCGGATCATGTCCGAAACAGGCATCAGTCTCTCAAGCCAAAATCGGGGTTAAAGAACTCCGAAGCGTAGCATCGAATTGGTTGCATTTCTCTGACCGACCGGAGTCGATTATAAAGCCAGTCAGGCCCTAGCAAAAACGCTGACCAAAATCGTGAGTAAATGCGTCGCAACCAGGGCTTTTTTTGACGTTTCTTTGTTGCCGCGGCAGAAAGCACGAGGCAGGTAAGGGCGCGAGGACCGCTCGCGGGGAGCTGAGACTGGATACACTTGTACAAGAAGAATTGGGCGAAAAGCCATACCGGACCATCGAAGGGGATGTGAGCCTCGGGCTCCTCGTCCTTTGCGACCATGCCGAAAACAGGATTCCGGAGGCCTACGGGTCGCTGGGGCTCAGACCAGAGGACCTGCACCGGCATATCGCCTATGACCTCGGGGCCGAAGGCGTGGCCACTGGGCTTGCCGAGTCGCTGGGCGCGCCGGCCATCTTGAGCCGTTTTTCCCGCCTCTTGATCGATCCGAACCGCGGTCTCGACGACCCGACGCTGATCATGCAGCTGTCCGACGGGCTCGTGGTGCCGGGCAATGTGGGATTGAGCCCGGCTGAGATCGAGGACCGCATCGAGCGGTTCCACCGCCCGTATCACGCGGCCATCGACCGGGCCGTCGAGGCGGGAATCGCCGCCGGCAAGCCGCCGGTGCTCCTGTCGATACACAGCTTCACCCAAGCCTGGAAGGGCGCGGCCCGGCCATGGGCTACTGCGGTGTTGTGGGACAAGGACCCGCGCTTTCCGCTCCCGTTGCTCGACGGCTTGCGGACCATTCCCGACATCGAGGTGGGCGACAACGTGCCATACTCGGGACAGCTCAAGGGTGACACGCTCTACCGGCACGCGACCCTGCGCGGGCTCGCGCACGCGCTTGTCGAGGTGCGCCAAGATCTGATTTTCGCCGCGGAGGGGCAGTGGGAATGGGCGCGCCATCTCGCCCGTGTCGTCGCCGAGGTACTTCGCACGGCGCCCCGCTTGCACGCGATCGAGCATTTCGGCTCCAAGACCGGCCCCTGCGAGGGCCTCGCGAAAGGGTGCGCCCATGGATGAGAAGACGAGAACCGAGCTCGAGGCCGCAGCCTTCCGGCGGCTGATCGAGCATTTGCGCGAGCGCACCGACGTGCAGAACATCGACCTGATGGAGCTCGCCGGCTTCTGCCGCAATTGCCTCTCTACGTGGTATCTCGAGGCCGCCGCCGAGCGGAACGTCCCCCTCAGCAAGGATGAGGCGAAAGAGATCGTCTACGGCATGCCGTACGAGGACTGGAAGGCGAAGTACCAGACCGAGCGGTCGTGACGCACATCGGCGTGTCTGTGAAATGCCTGTAAAATCAATGCACTATGTGCGTATTGCGGCATGTCCGCGAGGGCGCGCAAGGCGGCTTTGGAAAAGCGGGATAAGCGCCTCGCTTATCTTGCTTGCGACCCACGACCGGGACCAAGCTCGTCTTCATCGAATCATCACAAACACCTGAGGGTCCTATCGTGCAGCTTCAGACATCAGCCAAAGATCAGCTTCGTGCCTTCGTGTCTCGTATCGAGCGGCTGGAGGAGGAGAAGGCGGCACTCGCCGCGGATTTGCGCGAGGTGTATGCCGAAGCCAAGGGGACGGGCTTCGACGTCAAGGCGCTGCGCAAGGTCGTCAGTCTGCGCAAGCAGGACGAAAACAAGCGCCGAGAGGAAGAGGCTATCCTAACGACCTATCTCCACGCGCTCGGCATGGACGCGGCGGAGTCCGAGGCGGCTTAAGAGCTAGCGCGCGGCATCGGCGACCCGCGTCGGCGCGGGTGCATCCATCTCGGCATAGAGGCTTCTCACCGCATCGCCGGAGAACTGCTGAGCGCTTGCCAGGCTGCGATAGCCCGAGGTCCGACGCAGCTCGAACTTCGTCGGCTGATCCATGTCGTCGAGCAGATAGTCGATATTATCCTGCTCGGGGTGGGTCATGGGCGCCACGGTCGGGCTATAGGCGACCGATTCATTGGTCATGAGGTCGGCGATGTCGAACGGGACGTAGCTCAATTCTTCGGGATGGTCGTCGTCGACCTCGGGCGCGCCGACCACTTCCGCGCTCTCGTAGGACGGGACGGCGGGCCGATTGGTCTCGTGGGTCAGAGCGGGCCGCGCAAAGGGAAGACCGCCACCGGCGCTGGCATAGGCGAAGTGGGGAGCCTCAGCAGGTTCCTGGGCAGGGGCCAACGCCATCGGCGCGGGCCAGTTGGGCGTGTAGGAGGCGAGGACCGGCTGAGCCGCCTCAGGCGCAGGCGTCTCGTGATGCGGGTTCGGCGTGGGGAGCGGCGCCCGCGGCTGATTCATGGCCAGGAGCGTCTGGTTCACCATGCCCTTTGCCAGAGCGAGCTTGTAGTCCGAGGGTGTGATGGGCTTGCCGTCGGACGGAATGTAGTCGGTGTGGCCGCTGGGGAAGAGGGCGGCCAGCTCGAGGCGGGGCATGCGCGGCCACATACGTACGCGGCCCGTGTCCACATGGACGAAGGGGACGCCCGAGGTCGGGTAGTAGCCTACCCCACCCACCTCTTGGATGAGGGCGGAGGCGCGCAGCGTCTTCACGGGAACGTCGGGGAAGTGGATATCGCAGGCCTTGCCGAGCGTATGCTGGCTGAACTTGGCCTGGCCGCCGCCGGCCCGTCTGAGCTTCTCGTTGGTGGCGGGGCTGCGGTAACCGGAGATCAGGTGAACCGGCTCCTTGGAGCCGAGCTCCTCATGCAGGGTCCAGACGAGGTCGATGACCTCAGGATCCATATTGGTTTCCTTGTCAGCCCGCCAATCCCGCATGAAATGGTTGAGCTTCTTGAGAGCCTCCTGGTCATACTTCCCGTCCCGCATGTAGGTGACGGTGATGCTCTCTTTGGTGTGGATTTCGTAGAGGGAAAGGGTCCGCGACTCGCCGAGGGCGCTGGCATTGGAGGTCATGCCGGCACCGAGGGCGCCCAGCATGAGTCCGGCGCCGAACACGGCGCGACATGCACTGCTCCCCCGTATGCGCATCCCCGACTTTCCGTAAGCTTCCCTCGCCGGCATTTGGAGACCGGCTTTCCCCGAGACGCCGGGCCATTGGCCGTAAAAGGCGTCAACGGCCAGCCTTCCCGTGCCGGTCGTTAAGCAACAGTATTCGCTAAATTACGGGAAAAACAAGGCAAACGGTTTAACCATTCACTGCATGGTTAACGGGCTCTGAGCGGGGCAGAGAGGGCCTTTGGCCCGATTCCAATGGTTAGCGGCGGAATCGGGCCGCCGTTTGCTAGTTCACGAAGCCTTCGAGGACGTCGGCGAGGGTGTCGTCCCGGCGGCGCTGGGACACTCCCGGCCGGACCGAGATCGACTGGGTCAGGATCTGATCATCGCTCGGCTCGGAGAAGTAGGTCTGGCCATCGAACAGGGCCCTGGCCATGCGGGCGTCGTGACCGTAGATGTCCCGGAAGGTCTTGATCGATCCATCCTTGTTCACCCAAAGCGTGAAGTAGGAAATGTAGACCGGGATCTTCCGGTGGAGCGCCACCTGCTGATCGTAGCCGTTCTCGAAGGCGGACATGGTGCGCGCCTCGCTCCAGTTCTGGTCGTGCTTCATGATGACCTCGGCCAGCTGATCCGGATTCTGCACGCGCATGCAGCCATGGCTCTCGGCGCGCACGTCCTTGGCGAACAGGAACTTCTGCGGCGTGTCGTGCATGTAGACATCGTGCTTGTTGGGGAACACGAACTTCACACGGCCAAGCACGTTGCTGGGGCCGGGCGGCTGATAGAGATGGAGCGTGCGGATGTCGACCCGGCTCCAATCGATGGAGTTGGGATCGACTTCGCGGCCGCCGTAATTGATCTTCAGATTGTGCCGCTCGAACACCGCGGTGTTCCAGCCGCCTCCGCCGAACCAGCCGCCCGACGGACGCACCCACGGCCTGATCTCCTCGACCTTGATGGAGTTCGGAACGTTCCAATAGGGACCGAACACGACCGTCTGCATCTCGTCGGCGAACACCGGAGTTTGCTTGTCGGGCTTGCCGACGACCACGCGGGTGGTGTGCACGACCTCGTCGTCTTTGTAGACTCGCAGCATGAACTCCGGGACGTTGACCATCACGTAGAACGAGCCGAGGTCATGGGGCAGCCAGCGCCAGCGCTCCATGTTGAGGAGGATGGTCTTGATCTGCGCGGGGCTGCCCATGTGGCGAAGGTTCGGCTGATTGAGAAGCCGCCGCGTGCCGGGACCGACCACGCCGTCGGCGGCAGTATCGTGCTCGGTCTGGAATTTCGTCACGGCTTCGAGCACGGCGGCGTCATAAAGGTTGGGGTTCTGCCCCTCGGGAATTTCGAGGCGCGTCCTTAGAAGCGCGACCTGCGGATCTTCAACGCCGGGCTTGAGCAACGGACCGTCCGGGATCTGTATCTCAGGCTTTTCCTCTTTCGCCTCTTGGTTGCCGCCGCGAAGCTCGATCAGCTTCT
>CAZHCN010000180.1:0-4752 GCA_964530895.1 uncultured Methyloceanibacter sp.
CTGAACGCCACTCCGCCACCGAGATCCCGGCGCGCTTGCGCCTGGTGAAGGAGGAGATCGCGCTTGCCGCCGAAGCGGCCGGCCGGCCGTCCGAGGCGGTCAAGCTCATCGCCGTGAGCAAGACCGTGCCGGCTGTGGTCATCGAGGAAGCCATCGAGGCGGGCCAGCGCCTGTTCGGTGAAAACCGCGTGCAAGAGGCGCACGGCAAATGGCAAGCCTTGAAAGCCCTCCATCCCGATATCGAGCTTCACCTCATCGGTCCGCTCCAGACCAACAAGGTGCGTGAGGCGGTCGCCCTGTTCGACGTCATCGAGACGCTCGACCGGCCGAAGCTTGCGCGCGCGCTCGCCGAGGAGATAGATCGCCAGGGAAAGCGCCCGCGCCTCTTGGTGCAAGTGAATACCGGCGAGGAGCCGCAAAAGGCCGGCGTTAAGCCCGACGAGACCGCGGACTTCGTCCTGCTTTGCCGCGACACGTTAAACTTGGAGATCGACGGCCTGATGTGCATCCCGCCCTTCGACGAGGAGCCGTCGCTGCATTTCGCGCTGCTCGCTAAGCTTGCCCGCGAGCTCGGCCTCGATGAACTGAGCATGGGCATGAGCGGCGACTTCGCCAAAGCGATTGCGTTCGGCGCGACCTATGTGCGCGTCGGTACCGCAATCTTCGGCGAACGCGTTCTACTCGATTAGCGCATTACCAGGAAGGCGGTGCCACGGCGAATCTCGGCAAGCACCGCCGACAGATCACGGTACGAGAACGCGATGCAGCCCTCCGTAGGCGTGTAGCCCGGCCGCGCCAGATGCACGAAGATGGCGCTGCCTTTTCCTTTGATCCGCGGCCGGTCGTTGTAGCCGAGCACGAGCACGAGATCGTAGAGACGATCCGCGCGTTTCAGACCTTCCGCGCTGTGGCGTGAAGGTAATGTTATGAGCCGGTTGTAGTTGCGGTCTCTCGGGTCGTCGCACCAGCCGTCGGTGTCGCGGATGGCGTGAACCGGCAAAGGCACGTGTGGGCGAAAGGCCCGGTCGGCGCGATAGAGAACGAGGCGAACGGGAAAGCGCCCAAGCGGCGTGCCTCCATCACCCTCCCGCTTCAGCGGGCGGATGCTCCCCTGCCCGATCGCCGCCTGGCGCACGCCGTGGGCGAGCTGAACCCGCGCCTGGCAAGGCCGGCCCGGCGCGCGCCTGACAACGATGGGCTTCGGCCGCTTAACCCTCATTCGCATTGGGCCTTTTTGGGCCCCCGGTCCTTGTTTGTCATGCTTGTCGCCAGGCGAAGGCCCCCTTACAACCCTTCATGAGGGGGCCAGCCCAAAGACCGGCCGATAGGGACCTGCCTATGAGCAATGCGCGGAAGATCCTCATCATCGATGATGACGACGAGCTTCGCGAGTCTTTGAGCGAGCAACTGTCGCTGCACGAGGAGTTCGAGACGGAGCTCGCCACCACGGCGCAAGAGGGGCTGAAGCTCGCCCGCAACGGCCATGTGGATCTTGTGCTGCTCGATGTGGGCCTGCCCGATCTCGACGGCCGCGAGGCCTGCAAGCTGCTCCGCCGCAGCGGTTTCAAGGGCCCGGTCATCATGCTCACGGCTCAGACCTCCGATGCTGACACTATTCTCGGGCTTGAGTCCGGCGCCAACGACTACGTGACCAAGCCGTTCCGTATCGGCGTCCTGCTCGCGCGCATTCGCGCTCAGCTCAGGCAGCACGAGCAGAGCGAGGACGCGGTCTTCGCCATCGGCCCCTATACGTTCAAGCCGGCGGCGAAGCTGCTCGTGGATGCGAATGGCGGCAAGATTAGGCTCACCGAGAAAGAGACCTCGATCCTCAAATATCTTTATCGCGCCGGAGAGCGGGTTGTGACCCGCGACGTCCTTCTCCACGAGGTGTGGGGCTACAATGCCGGCGTCACCACGCACACGCTCGAGACTCATATCTATCGGCTGCGCCAGAAGATCGAGAAAGATCCCTCGCAGGCCGAGCTGCTAATCACCGAGACCGGCGGCTACAAGCTCGTCCCTTAGGCTCAATCAATCTCGAAGTCGGCGATCACCGGCACATGGTCCGATGTGCGCGGCCAGTCGCGCGTCTCGTCGAGAACGCGCATGGAGATCGCGGTGCCGGCGAGCGCCGGCGTGGTCCAGATATGGTCGAGGCGGCGGCCGCGATTGGAGGCCCGCCAGTCTCGATTGCGATAGCTCCACCAGGTGAAGAGCTTCTCCTCCGGCGGGACGTGGGCGCGCATCACGTCCACCCAGTCATGAGCCGCGCGCACCTGCTCGAGCCGGTCCGTCTCGGGCGGCGTATGGCTCACGACTTTCAGGAGCTGTTTGTGGGACCAGACGTCGGTCGGAAGCGGCGCCACGTTGAGATCGCCGGTCAGGATCATGCGGTTCTTGCCCTTCGTCCGGTATCCGCCGAACCATGTCGTCATGGCGTCGAGGAAGTCGAGCTTATGCTGGAACTTGTCGTTGACTGCGGGATCGGGGATATCGCCCCCCGCCGGCACATAGAGATTGTGCAGCACGACCGGTTTTTGACTTGCCCCGGCTCCCCCAAGAGCGACTGCCAGATGGCGCGCGTGGCCCCGCCCGCAAAGATCCCGCCGTTCGGCCAATGTAAAGGGCAGTCGCGAGAGCGTGGCCACCCCGTGATAGCCCTTCTGGCCGGCCACGGCGATATGGGGAAAGCCGAGCGCTTGGAGCGCCAGAAGCGGGAATTGATCTTCCTCGCATTTGATCTCTTGCAGGCAGAGTACGTCCGGCCGGTAGGCGCGCACGAAGCGCTCGACCAGGTCGAGCCTGATCCGTATCGAGTTGATGTTCCAGGTCGCAAGACGGAAACGCATGGAGACGGGGTATGGCGTGATCCGTGAGCCGGCAACAGCCCGCATCGCCACAAAAGTGGTTTTTGCAGGTATTCAACAGGACAGAAAAGAAAAAGGCGTCCAACCGCTGCGCGTGGTTGGACGCCAGAAGCGCGTTTTTTCGCGCGCGTGCCGGGAGGGAAGCCGGCACGAGCGAACCACATCTTCGGCTAGACGGGGGGCACTACCGATGAAAGCGATGTGGTCCGCTTCTGGTTCAACAGATATGTAGATCGCCGGGCGATTTCAACGCCCGTCGCCAGGAAAATTTAACGAGCCGTAAACGCCTCTTAGGGGCCGATGCTAAGCTATTGAGTCAGGACACGTTTTTTGGCGTAAAGCGCAATCCAGCCGGCATTTCCTGGCCTAGCGGAACGGTGAGAATGAGTCCTTCGACTGGAAAAAATCGGCCGCAACCTTGCGTCCCGCGACCATGTTTTCGACGGTGACCGTGGTCGTGAGACCCTGGGCGTCCGTGATCACCCATTCCTTCAATTCGAACTCTGGGGCGGTGTCGAAATAGAGCTTGATGGTGCCGGCGGAGTCGCCGCCGCTGTCCTCCAGCGTGATCGCCAGGGAGTTGTCTTGGCGCTCGACGCCGACGATGCGCGCGTCACGCCCAAGATCGACGGAGTCCGCGAGCAACAGGCGGAACGGGGTCGATTTGATGGGATATTTCTCCACCGTCTTCAGGTCCGAGTCCTCGATGGCGAGCGAGGTCCCGTCGGCCACGATGCGCAGCGGGCTGGGCGGCGCGTAGTCGAACCGGATTTTGCCAGGGCGCTGAACGTAAAAGCGGCCGGTGGACCGCTTGTTATTGGGGTCGATCTGCTCGAATCTGCCTTGCAGATTGGTGATCCCGTTGAAATAGGCGTTGATGCGCTGGACCGCTTCCGTCTGCTCGTCGCCGATTAGGGGCGTCGGCGCATGCGCCGCCTCGACCGCCGCCTCCCAGCTTGCGCCCTCGTCCACTGCAGGCGGGGTGATCTCACCGACCGGGGCCGCATTGTCCGCGGGAACGACCTCTTGGCCGATGGATGGCCGGAGCGCGTCTTCCGGTGCGCCACCTGTATCATCTTCGACCGTGCCCGTGGTTACGGGGGTTTTCGGCACCGACGACGATTTGGGCACGACGGTAGCGCCGTCCTGAGCAAGCGCGAGGCTCATGGTGAGGGCCAGGGCGATGGGCAGGCCAAAGAGCGCACCGCCAGCTTTTCGGATTGTCATCAACCCCCCTCGGCGAGTCCGACTTGGGTTAGGACCACTTGGGCTAGAACTTAGAGACATTCGATAGATGATTCCGCCAAATCTGGTCAACTTCTTGGCGGTCTGCCGGGCAAACGTCCCTAATAGGGCGCCTCGGCCTCGTCGCCTCCGACCAGGATCTCGCGCTTTCCGGCATGATTGGCGGCACCGATAAGCCCCTCATTCTCCATGCGCTCGATCAGGGTCGCGGCGCGATTATAGCCAATCCCCAGGCGCCGCTGAACATAGCTCGTCGACGCCTTGCGGTCGCGCAGCACGACGGCCACGGCCTGGTCGTAGAGGTCGTCGCCGGAACTGCCATATTCGGAGGCTTCCGCGCCGTCCTCGTCGTCGTTCTCGGCCTCGTCGGTGACGGCATCGAGATAGGCCGGCACGCCCTGCTTCTTGAGATGCCGCACCACCTTCTCTACCTCGTCGTCGGCCACGAAGGGGCCGTGCACGCGCATGATGCGGCCGCCGCCCGCCATATAGAGCATGTCGCCTTGGCCGAGCAACTGCTCCGCGCCCTGCTCGCCGAGAATGGTGCGGCTGTCGATCTTCGATGTAACCTGGAAGCTGACGCGCGTCGGGAAGTTCGCCTTGATGGTGCCGGTGATGACGTCGACGCTCGGCCGCTGCG
>CAZHCN010000181.1:0-4749 GCA_964530895.1 uncultured Methyloceanibacter sp.
AAAGCTAAGCCTCTGGCGAGCGCTAACCACACTCGCTAACCATCCCTACACCAAGCGAGTCGGCGCATCCCTTAAATGCAAACCATATGGTTTACCGGGCCTTAAGGCCTGTCGCCCATGATCGTCCTCAAGGGGCAGGGGGGTCCGGTCCTGAAAAAAGGCCTTGGTTCGCTTTGGGGGCGTATTGCTATTTTCGGCAATGGCTCGGCCCGGAGCACGCCGCTGGCATGGTCCTTGAATCTCCGTTATCGGGGTCTGAGTACGCTGAGGGTATTAAGTCATGAAGTCACGCGACGCAGTCATCCGCCTAAAGCGCTTCGAAGTCGAAGAGAAGCAGCGCAAGGTTGCCGAGATCGAAGCAATGATCGCCGAGTTCAATCACATGGCCACCGATCTCGACCGGCAGATCGCCATCGAGCAGGAGCGGGCCGGCGTCTCAGACGTCAACCATTACGCCTATCCGACCTTCGCCAAGGCCGCCATCCAAAGACGGGACAACCTGGCGACGTCGGTGGCTGGTCTCGAGGCCAAGCTCGCAGCCGCGCGCGGCGAGTTGGACGAGGCGGGCGAGGAGCTGAAAAAGATCGAGCTCCTGCAAGAGCGCGACGCGGAACGGCTGCGGGTCGAGCCCGCGGCGGCAGAGCTCGTCGCCGTCGGGGCGCACCGCGCCGCCAGCTAAGCGCAGCAACCGGGACTTGGAGCGGCGGCCGGTTCCGACGGCCGTCCTGTTCCCGGGCCAAGGGCGAGACCTGCGCCCTGGCCCGGTGTTAGTATCCCGGATCTTGCTGGAAGCGCGCGGGAAGGGCCATGCCGTCTTTCGATATCGTCTCCAAGACAGACCTGGCGGAGGTCGATAACGCGCTCGCCAACATGGTGCGCGAGATGAGCCAGCGCTACGACTTCAAGAACTCGCAAGCCAAGATTGAGCGAAAAGAGTCGGAGATCACCATTAACGCCGACGACGATCTAAAGCTGAAGCAGATGCACGAGCTTCTGCAGGGTCATCTGGCGCGCCGCAAGATCGACGCGGGGGTCATCGACTACAAGCCGGTGGAGAAGGCTGTCGGCCAAGCCGTGCGGCAAAAGGCGGTGATCCGCCAAGGCATCGACAAGGACTTGGCCAAGCGCCTGGTGAAAGAGGTCAAGGACGGGAAGTTCAAGGTCCAAGTCGCCATCCAAGGCGATGAGCTCCGGGTCACCGGCAAGAAGCGCGATGACTTGCAGGCGGTGATCCAGCACATCAAAGGGCTCTCGCTCGAGCAGCCGCTCCAATACGTCAATTTTCGCGACTGATGTCGATGCAGTTCCGGGGACATCTCTTGCCGAGGCGAACAGCATTCACGATCGCGCTTGCCGTGACGACGCTCTGGCTTGCCGGGTGTGGTGGTGGCCGGTCCACGGGAAGCGCGAGCGTGGCCGCGGACGAGACGGCGACCGGAGCCCTGCCGGCTTACCGCGAGCTCAACATGTCGATTGCCACGGCGAAGCCGGTCGATGCTTACGTGCTGCTCGGCGGCCGGATCAAGACGTGCTGGTTCAATCCGAGCGATCCGCTCTTCCCCAACCACGTCTACCGGGCCGATGTCGCCCCGGACGGCGGCAAGGTGAAGATCACCATTCACGACAAGCGGAATCTCGGCCGGGCAGGCAAGCTCGCCTACACCATCGATTTCCGTCAGAATGGCAAATACACGGTCGTCACGACGCAGAATACATCCATGACGCCGGAGCAGGCCGCCAAGATGCAGTTCGACATCAACCGCTGGAAGGGCGGCCAGACGAATTGCAGCAAGGAAATGCCGAAGGTCGCCGCGAAGCCCGCGAGCCAATAGCGGACCGCAGAAACGCAAATGGCCGGGACAGGCCCGGCCATGAGGTTCGATCCGGCTTTTCGAGGAACAGCTAGCCGCGATAATCCTGAATACGGGTCGCGCGCAGGCCGGGGAGGCCATGCTTGTCGATCGACCGCTGCCAGCTGAGGAACTCGTCCACGGTCAGCGTATAGCGCTCGCAAGCCTCTTCGAGGCTGATCAAGCCGCCACGCACCGCGGCCACGACCTCGGCCTTACGGCGGATAACCCACCGCTTGGTGTCCTTCGGGGGAAGGTCGGCGACGGTCAGGGGGCTGCCGTCGGGTCCGATCACATATCTGACACGCGGCCTGTAATGTTCGGTCATCGTACTCAACACTCACAACTTTCGATGAGCCACAATCTAGCGGAAGCTAGCAGAGCCCCATTTAAGATTTGCCTAAGCTGTCAGGTAAAATAACCCGCAAGGAAATAGCCAAAACTTGCTGAAATCGCTGGACTATCAGACCTCTGTTAAGAAGGCTTGGCCGGGCTTTACGGGCCTTGCCTAACCTTGCCTCGGAACGACCCGGTCCTTATGTTCAGGCCGGGCCGAGGATGCCCAAGAAATTGGCGCAGGGCCGCCGCGGACCGTCTATACTTCGCGGCAGCCGGGGCCATAAGCGGCAATCTTTTCACTGAATTCGAGCCACTACTTTCGCGTCATTGAAGCCGAGAATGCTTAACAGTCTGCACTTGCCGGGCCGCCCGGCCGATACCAGGGTGGTCGTGGCCATGTCCGGCGGCGTCGATTCCTCCGTGGTCGCGGGCCTGCTCAAGGCGCAAGGCTACGACGTGGTCGGCATCACGCTGCAGCTCTATGACCACGGCCAGGCGATGGCGCGGAAGGGGGCCTGCTGCGCCGGCCAGGACATCCAGGATGCCCGCCGTGTGGCCGAGGCGCTTCAGATCCCACATTACGTGCTCGACTACGAGGCGCGGTTCAAGCAAGCCGTGATGGGCGCATTCGCCGACAGCTATGTCGCCGGCGAGACGCCGGTGCCCTGCGTCGCCTGCAACCAGAAGATCAAGTTCCACGATCTCCTTGAGACGGCCGAAGGGCTCGGCGCTCAGGCCCTTGCCACCGGCCACTACGTCAAGAGCCTGCCCGGCGAGAACGGCTGGGAGCTGCACCGCGCCGAGGACAAAGAGCGCGACCAGAGCTATTTCCTGTTCGCCACCACGAAGAAGCAGCTCGCCTTCCTGCGCTTCCCGCTCGGCGACCGGCCGAAGGAGGAGACGCGGGCGCTCGCGCGCGAATTCGGGCTCGCCGTTGCCGAGAAATCTGACAGCCAGGACATCTGCTTCGTGCCGACAGGGCGCTATACGCAAGTGATCGAGCGCCTTCGGCCGGGGGCGGCGGAGCCCGGCAACATCGTGCATGTGGACGGCCGCGTGCTCGGCCGGCATGGCGGCATCATCAATTACACGATCGGCCAGCGGAAGGGCCTCGGCGTCGCGGCGCCGGAGCCGCTTTACGTGGTGAAGCTCGACGCTAGCCATCGCGAAGTGGTGGTCGGCCCGCGGGAGGCGCTGCGCGCCCGCACGCTCCTCTTGCGCGACGTCAATTGGCTCGGTGATGAGCCGTTCGCGGACGCGGGCGCAAGCGGCATCGAGGTGCTGGCGCGGATCCGGTCGACCGGGCCGTTGCAGCCGGCGACTGTGGTCAGTGACAATGGGTGCGTGATAGTAGACCTTGCCGATGGCGAGGAAGGCGTGTCCCCGGGACAGGCTTGTGTGTTTTATGCCGCGACAGGCGGCGGGGAGCGGCTTCTCGGCGGCGGATGGATAAAGTCCGCCGAAGGAGGAGCCTGGTTGGCCAAGGACGAGTTTGCGGCGCCTGTCTCGCAGCGTGCCGCCGAAGCGTTCGTGGCCGGGTCGCGTTAGGCCGCAAGCGGAACAAGCGGCCGTAAAAGCCGGGGAGGTAGCGTTGCCTTCAAAAGCACACGTGTTGGACACGGCATCGGTGCGCCATGCGTATCGCCGCT
This sequence comes from uncultured Methyloceanibacter sp., assembly GCA_964530895.1. Taxonomy (GTDB): domain Bacteria; phylum Pseudomonadota; class Alphaproteobacteria; order Rhizobiales; family Methyloligellaceae; genus Methyloceanibacter. Next base: position 3,839 of record CAZHCN010000181.1, read on the forward strand.
GGGCGCCGGTCTATGACTACACCTTCGGCAAGATCGCCGAGGCGGGCCGCAAGCATGCGGTCGAGATCATCAACAAGCGCAAGGGCCGCGTGCTCGAGGTCGGCGTCGGCACCGGGCTGTCGCTCCCGAGCTACGGCCCGCATCTCACCGTCACCGGCATCGACCTCTCGCCGGAGATGCTGGAGAAGGCGCAGGAGAAGGTGACGCGCCAGCGGCTCGCCAATGTCGATGGCTTGCACGAGATGGACGCGGGCGCGCTCGCCTTCCCGGACGAAACCTTCGACACGGTGGTCGCCATGTATGTGATGACCGTCGTGCCCGATCCGGACAAGGTGATGCGGGAGCTGGAGCGGGTGTGCGCGCCGGGCGGCGAAGTGATTTTGGTGAATCATTTCAGCCAGGAAGAGGGGGTGCGCGGCTTCTTCGAGCGAAAGCTCGCGCCGTTCGCCGACCTCATCGGCTGGCACGCAGTGTTCGAGGTCGACCGGGTGCTGATCTGCGATGATCTACGCCTCGTGGACCGCCGGGCGCTTCGTCCGTTCGGTCTCTTCACCATGCTCCGCTTCGTCAAGGAGCCGGGCTTCGGCGTGGCGCCGCAGGCCGCGCGCGAGATGATCGCCAGGGGCAGGGTGCCGGTCAGGGCGCGTCTCGCCCAGCCGATGCGGGTCCGCGTCAAGTGGTCGGTCGGCCGCGGCCTCGTCCACGCCAGGCGTTTGCTTGACAGTAATTATTGGCGGTCCCTATATCGCCGGCTCCAGAGCCAATTGGCGGAATAGCGCCGGGACGCGCCTTGCGCTCCTATATAAAGAGCGGGCGGCCTTCAGGCTTGGGGCGGAGTAGCTCAGCTGGTTAGAGCAGCGGAATCATAATCCGCGTGTCGGGGGTTCGAGTCCCTCCTCCGCTACCAATTA